>JANWHA010000119.1 GCA_025450635.1 Croceibacterium sp.
GACTCCAAGCCGCTCACGCCGGTCGGCGGCGTGCCCCTGATCGAGCATGTCATCCGCCGCGCGACAGCCGGCGGCGCGTACCGGTTTGTCGTCGTCACCGGCTATCTGGCGGAACGATTGGAGCCATTCCTAGTCGGACTCGGCGAGCGCCTCGCTCTGCCGATATCGTTCACACGCGCCGAGGACTGGACGCGTCCCAACGGCTTTTCGGTGCTGGCAGGAAGCGCGCGAATCGAGGGCGACTACCTGCTGCTGATGTCGGATCACCTGTTCGATCCTGAAATCGCCAGGCGTCTCATCGGTGCGCCGAGTCAGATGGCCGACGTCGTCCTCGCCGTGGACCGCCATGTCGACGGGGAACTGGTCGACCCGGCCGATGCGACCAAGGTCGAGGTCGCGCCAGATGGAACAATCGTTCGCATCGGCAAGGAGCTCGAGCGATACAACGCCATCGATACCGGCCTGTTCAGGGCCGGTCCAGAGCTGGCCGAAGCGATTCGGGCCGTTATCGCCGCGGGCGGCTCGGGCAGCCTGTCCGCCGGAGTGCAGCGCCTGGCGGATGCCGGCCTGGCGCGGACGATGGATGTCGACGCGGCGCGCTGGATCGATGTCGACGATGCGCGGATGCTGGCGTTGGCCGAGGGGCTGGTCGCCAGCGACGCGCTTATGGGTAGCGCAGCCTGATCGCCGTGTGAGTGCCCGTCTTGGGGACCTCCAGCCTGACCGATTTCCACGCCGGCATGCCCAGGAATACCTTGGGATTGTTCGAGAAGCCGTAGCCCTCGGCAGGCAATCCGACCCCGGTACGGTCATAATGCCGGTTGGCATTGGCGTCGTGGTACACCGCCAGCGCGTAAATTCCCGGACGGGGGACATGAATGCAGACCGAGGTCGCGCCGCTGTGAGCCGGGACGCGACCGACGTAGAGAGAACCGTGGTGGGCGAGAAACTTGCTCGAATCGTCGGCGTAAAGCGTAACCGCGATCAGTCCATCCGATGAGCGGATTCCCTCCACGTCGACGAATAGCTTGACCGGGCTTTGCGGCCCCGTGCACGCCGGTTCTTCGGCGGATGCATTGGCCGCCCAAAGGAGCGCCAGCGCGGACGGCAGGTAGCGAAGAAAGTGCTTCATGGGGTGGCGATTAACAGCCCGCGCTGAACGCTTGATTGACGAAATTGCGGTTCAGGCGACCCGAAATCCGACCAGTTGCAAGGATTCGCCGGTGGCGCGCTGCCAGGCCAGGATCGCCCCGCCATAGACGGCGAGAACCGCGCCCAGCAACGCCAACTGGATCGGCAGCGGGGCGAGCGCCGGCACGTAGCGATGGCCGACGAGGGCCACGACCGCCGCCGCCGCGCCCGCCAGCAAAGGTCCGCCGCTGTGCAGCAACGGCGTTGCCACCCCGAAGCGCGTCCGCAGCAGGGCGCGCCGCAGCATCGCGCCGGCGACGAACGCGATCAGCACCGACATGGCGGCTCCGCCGATGCCATAGAAGGCTATCAGCGGCAGCGCGGCGGCGACGTTGACGATGCTCATCACCAGCGTGACGAGCAGCGCCAGGCGCGCCCGCAGGTAAAGCAGCAGCAAGTCGGTGATGCTGAAGGCCCCCTGGATCGTCTCGGCCGCGCCAAGCAGCACGGTGGCGACATATCCGCCGACGAACTCCGGCCCGAACCACCCGAGCACGGTCTGGCCGATGGCGATCAGCGCCAGCACCAATGCCAGCTGGATGGCGAGAATCATGCGCGTTGCCGAGGCGATCGCGTTGGCCGTCGTCTTGGGCCCGTCGGCGCTGAGCGTTTTGGCCACGATCGGCGTCAACAAGCTGTCGAACGCTTGCCGGGTTTGCCGGATGGGCGTGCGGAATTGCCTGGCCATCGCATAGATGCCGGCCGGCGCTTCGCCCAGGAACGCACCGACGAGGTAGAGATCGATCCGGTAGAACAGCGCCGCCGCCGAATCGGTCGCGGTCGGCATGGCGGATTCCCGCAGCGTGCCCAGCAGCCGGGCTGCACGAGGGCGATAGCTGGGCAGGCCGAGGCTGCCAAAGCACAGCCGGGTGCCAACCGCGGTGTAGGCCAGCGCCCCCAGAGTGCCGGCCGCATAGCCGAGCAGCAGGCCGGTCGAATCGAATCCCGCCAGATAGGCTACGATGGCACCCGCCGTGCCGACGTAGGGCTCTACCAGACTGCGCGAGACGACCTCGTAGCGCATCCGATGTTTCCAGCGTGTCGCGGCGCCCAACAGGTCGATCAGAGCCTGCCCGCCGACCATCGGCGCCGCCCACAGCATGCCGGCGGCGGTTTGCTCGGCGAGCACGCCGCGGGGGATCGCGACAGCTGCCAGCGCAATACCCGTGCTGAGCACAAGGCTGGCCAGGCCCACGAGAAGGATCGAATCGAGCAAGACATGCCCGGGCGGGCGCTCGCCGCGGTCCTCGAGCAGCTTGAACAAATAGCGCTTCATGCCGAGCCCGCTGATGGCCACGGCCAGCTCGACGGTGGCCACCGCCAGGCTGTAGGCGCCGAAGGCGGCCGCGCCGAACAGCCGCGCGGCCATGAACATGAACACGAGCCGCGCGCCGAGGCGGAAGACCAGGCCAAGGCCGGCCGATGCCCCGCCGCGCAGAATGAGTCCTTGCGCGGCGCCGCTATCGCTCATCGGCTCATCCCCGAACGGCATCGGATCAACAACTTGCAGAGCCAGGTCATTCCTCGCTTGTATCGCCGGCTCCGGCGATGGACAAACGCTGGATGCAACGCGCGCCTCACGGTGACCAACCCGCCGACCAGCGGCCCGCGGTGGTCATCTACCGGGCCCCGCTGTTCAATCCTTCCGAAACGTTCGTCCGCGCCCACGGACCGGCGCTGAAGCGGTACCGGCCTCTGCTCGCGGGACTGGAGGATAAGGGTAACATTGAGCCCGCACTGGCCTTCCTCCCTCGGAACCGTGGCGAGCGTCTTCGCGCGCGACTGGGCAACCTCGATTGGCTTGCCGAGCGCCTGAGGCCGGAGCAACCGCGGCTCATCCATGCCCATTTTGGCCCCGACGGGCTTGCGGCCCTCGACCTCGCCCAACGGCTGCGCATCCCCCTGGTGACCACGCTGCACGGATACGACGTCTCGCGAACCAGGGCCGCCTTGCTCCTGTCAGGAAAGCTGTCCTGGATGCGCTATGCGCTCGGCCGCGAAAGGCTGGCTCGCCACGGCGATCTGTTTCTGGCCGTGTCGGAGGCGCTGCGCTCGATGGCCATCCGGGCCGGCTATCCCGCCGATCGGACGATGACGCACTATATCGGCGCCGACCTGAAAGCCTTTCCCGCCAGCGATGGCGATGACGGGGAAACAATCCTTCACGTCGGGCGGCTCGTCGAAAAGAAGGGCACTGCTTTGCTGCTCGCAGCCTTCGAGCGGTTGAAGGCGGTGCATCCCGCCGCGACGCTGGTGATTATCGGCGATGGGCCGCTTCGCCCGTTGCTCGAACGTCGAGCGATGCAATTGGGCCTCGCGGAAGGGGTTCGCTTCATGGGTTCCCAGCCCGCGCGCGTGGTCGCGGAATGGATGCGCCGGTCTGCCGTGCTCGCGGTCCCGAGCCTGACGGCGCGCGATGGCGACGCCGAAGGGTTGCCGACGGTGATTCCAGAGGCGGCGGCCTCGGGCCTCGCCGTCGTCGGTTCGGATCACAGCGGTATCCCGGAGGCGATCATCGACGGGCGCAGCGGGTTCGTGGTGCCCGAAGGCCAGGTCGAAGCCTTGTCCGCTCGGCTGATCGAGCTCATGCGGTCGCCGGACCTGCGCCGTTCGATGGGCGCCGCCGCGCGCGAACTCGCGGAGACGCGATTCGATCGGGAGGCGCAAGCCGAGAGGCTCGAGCGCCTCTACGATGCTGTGTCGGACAGCACACCGTTGACGGCAAGCGAGCTTTAACCGATGGGCGCGGCCATGCGCATCCTCTACCCGGTGCTGTGGGCGCGACCGGGGCGGCACGCGTCGCAGGCCCAGACGGCCGCCACCGCCGCCGCCCTCGGTCGAGCCGGGCATCAGGTGACCTTGCTTGTGCCGCAAGGAAGACGCGATCCCTCGCTCACCGCCGACGACTTGCGTGACTGGTTTGCCGTCGAGGGAGACTTCCGCGTTATCCAGCGGCCAAGCCGCTGGCAGGGTGATTTTGTGCTGCGGACGCTGATGTGGTTGCGGCAGGTGTTCCGCGATCCGGAGGTCGGCGAGGCCGACATTCTTTATTCCCGCGTTCCGGCGATGGTCGGGATCGGGGGATTCGCGCCGCTACCTTTTGCGACGGACCACTATCGGCCGTGGCCCGACATCTACCCGGCGATCCGCCCCACCGTTCGGCGAACCGCGAGGCAACCGCACTGCCTGGGCTATGTCATTCATTCCCACTACGCGGCCGATGCCTACGTGCGCTCGGGTGTTCCGGCCGATCGGCTGCTGGTCGCGCACAACGGGTTCGAGTGTGTGGGCGCCTTGCTGCAAAAGGCTGCGGCCCGGGCTCGGCTGGAATTGCCCGGGGCCCGGCCGACGGCAGTCTATGCCGGGCGGATCAACGCGGAAAAGGGCCTCGACACAGTGCTCGCTCTCGCGGACCGCCGGCCCGAGGTGCTGTTCGTGCTGGTAGGTTCGGAGGGGCATGGCCAGATAGAGCAGGCGGCGGCGCGGAGAGAGAACGTCCGCGTCGTACCCTGGGTTGCGCCCGAAGCGCTCGCGCCATGGCTTTGCGCGGCCGATGTTCTCCTGATCCCGCCGTCGAGCGAGCCCTTGCGACGATTCCGCAGCTGCGTGCTGCCAATCAAGCTGTTTACTTACCTCGCCGCCGGGCGGCCGATCCTCGCTCCCGACGCACCCGACACGCGCGAATTGCTGGTGCACGAGGAAACCGCGCTGCTGGTCGAGCCGGATCGGCCGGACGCGGCGGCGGCGGCGCTGGATCGGCTGCTGGGGGATTCTCGTCTCGCCGGCTCGTTAGCGCAGAATGCGCTCGAATTGGCGGAGGGGCTCAGCTGGGATAATCGGGCCGAAAAGATCACGGCTTTTTTGCGCCAGCGCTACAAGCAGATGGCTTCCGGCGGCGAAAGGCCCACATACGGGGGCGGCGCTCCGGCGTTCTCCGCCCCGCGGAACGCTTTGGATCCCTGATCGGCCCTTTCCGCCGTGGCTTGTTCCGCGTCGCTCAACTCCCTAGATGCACGCCATGGCCGGTGACCTTCTCGACAACCGCGGCCGGGGCGATGCCCAATGGGGCTGGCCTCCGATCCATCCCGAAGGGCGCAAGTTCGGCCTGGGCGCGGTCGCCATCTCGCTGATCGTCCTGCTCGGCTTGGGCATCGGCTGGCTTGGATGGCCGATGCTGCTGGCGTCGCTGGGCGTGTTCGCATTCTTCCGCGACCCGGAACGGGTTGTGCCGCAGGGCCGCGAGCTGATCGTCGCGCCGGCCGACGGGCTGGTCACGCTGATCGGACAAGTGCCGCCACCCGCCGAGCTGCAGGTGGCCGATGCCGACGGTTCGCCGGGTCTTTCGCCCGAACCGGTCACGCGGATATCCATCTTCATGTCGGTGTTCGACGTGCACATCAACCGCGCGCCGATCGGCGGGACGATCAAGCGGGTGGTCTATATCCCCGGACGCTTCGTGAACGCCGACCTCGACAAGGCGAGCGACGAGAACGAGCGCCAGCAGGTGCTGATCGAGCGGGCCGACGGGGTGCAGATCGCCTTCACCCAGATCGCTGGTCTGGTCGCGCGTCGGATCGTGCCGTTCATCAAGCCAGGGGACATCGTCGCCGCCGGGCAACGCGTGGGGCTGATCCGGTTCGGCAGCCGGGTCGACGTCTACCTGCCACGCGGGACAGATTCGAAAGTTCTGCTTGGTCAGAAGGTGATCGGCGGCGAGACCGTGCTGGCCGAGATCGGCAAGCAAGCGTTGATTGAAGGGGTCAGCCAGTGAACGGTGCCGAGGACGATCCGCCGATCGAACCAGGCCCGGCGCGGCTGGGACCGAAGGCGAGCGAGGACGAGCTTCCGGTGATGCGCCGGTTCGGCGGCGGGCTGACCTTGCGCGCCGTGCTGCCGAACGCGATCACCGCGGCGGCGCTGTGCTCGGGGCTGACCGGCGTGCGCTTCGCCATCGGTGCGGCTTATGGCGATGGAGGCGGCTGGCAAAAGGCGCTGTTCGCGATCCTTCTCGCCGGGCTGCTCGACGGGATCGACGGGCGCATCGCGCGCCTGCTCAAGGCGCAATCGCGTTTTGGCGCCGAGCTCGACAGCCTGGCGGACTCGCTCAGCTTCGGCATGGCGCCGGCGCTGGTCCTGTTCCTGTGGTCGTTGCAGGGGCTGCCGCGGATCGGCTGGTTCGCCTCGCTCGCGTTCGCCATCTGCTGCGCGTTGCGTCTCGCCCGGTTCAACGCGCGGATCGATGTGGACGAACAGCCGCACAAGTCGGCGGGGTTTCTCACCGGCGTGCCGGCGCCCGTCGGGGCGGGACTCGCCTTCCTGCCGATGTACCTGTGGATCGCCACCGGCGAGCCGCTGTTCCGCGAACCGTGGCTGGTCGCGATCTGGCTGGCGGCGATCGCCTTCCTGATGATCTCGAACCTCGCGACGCTGAGCTGGAAATCGATCCGGCCGCGGCGTTCGATCAGGCTCGCAGCGATCGCGCTGGCGGGGCTGCTGTTCGCCGCGCTGCTGACCGAGCCATGGTGGACGCTGGCCGCGATCTGTGTGGTTTACCTGGCGCTGATGCCGCTGGCGGTCGCCAACTATGCCAAGGTCAGGCGGCTGCGCGCCGCGCCGGCCGATGGAGCAGGGGAGCGGCCGATCGAACCGGCCGCTGCGATACCCGGGCCGAAATGACTCCGCTGATGCTGGTCGCGCGTTGATGCCTGACCGTCACCAGCCGCTCGTCGCCGCAAACGGCCAGTTGCCGCCGCAGGAAGGATGCAGCCGCGAAGCCCTTGGCCAGGGCTGCGGCGATCACCGCGGCCGCGAGTCCGGTGGCGGCGAGAAAGGCGAAGGTCATAAGCGTTGCGAGCATAGCGATGAACCCTGCGATGTGCCCCTCCACCCATGCGCGGTTGGACAAGGCGATTGATAAAGCTACATAATCAAAATTTGTTCCCGCTCTGTCCGACCGGGTTGGGTCAATGTTCACTGTTTGTTCCTAACCGTCAAGCGGAAATCGCGACAAAGCGAATCCGGCACGCGGTGAATTGAGGATGGATTTCCGCGCCGTTCGCCGCTAAGGGCCCGCTCTGCCCAGGGTCCGGCCTCCCGGACCTGGCGGCAAATTCACATGGAAGGCACACAGCTCCGGTGCCCCGGCGGGATGCTCCGCAAGGGTTCCAGCGCTTTCCAGAGGCAGAACCGGAAAGGAATTATCTATGGCGGCTCCGACCGTCACCATGCAGCAATTGATCGAGGCCGGGGCCCACTTCGGCCACCAGACCCACCGCTGGAACCCGCGGATGAAGCCGTACATCTTCGGCGCCCGCAACGGGGTTCACATCATCGACCTGTCGCAGACCGTGCCGCTGTTCGCGCGCGCGCTCGACTTCATCCAGGATAGCGTCCGCGCGGGCGGCAAGGTGCTGTTCGTCGGCACCAAGCGCCAGGCGCAGGAGCCGATCGCCGAAGCCGCGCGCCGAAGCGGCCAGCACTTCGTCAACCACCGCTGGCTCGGCGGCATGCTGACCAACTGGAAGACCATCAGCCAGTCGATCAAGCGGCTCAAGAGCCTGGAAGAGCAGCTCGCCGGCGATACCGAGGGCCTGACCAAGAAGGAAGTGCTCCAGCTCACGCGTGAGCGGGACAAGCTCGAGATGTCGCTCGGCGGCATCCGCGACATGGGCGGCATTCCCGCGGTGATGTTCGTGATCGACGCCAACAAGGAAGAGCTGGCGATCAAGGAAGCCAACGTACTCGGCATCCCGGTCGTCGCGGTGCTTGATTCGAACGTCGATCCGAACGGCATCGCCTTCCCGATCCCGGGCAACGACGACGCCAGCCGCGCGGTGCGCCTTTATTGCGACGCGGTGGCCCAGGCGGCGATGACCGGGCGCGGCGAAGGCGTGGTCGATTCGGGCGCGGATGTCGGGGCGATGGCCGAACCGCCCGCCGAAGCGGCTGCCGAGCCGGCCGCCGAAGAGGCTCCCGCCGAAGCCTGAGCTCACGCTCGCCCCTAGCGATCGGTGCGCCGGGCCCCCACTTAGCGAGGTCCGGCGCCGACCCCCATTCAATTTCGAGAAGGTACGAGACCATGGCTTACACAGCCGCTGACGTGAAGAACCTGCGCGAGCGCACCGGCGCCGGCATGATGGACTGCAAGAAGGCGCTCGACGAGAACGGCGGCGACTTCGAATCCGCGGTCGATTCGCTGAAGGCCAAGGGCCTCGCCGCGGCGGCCAAGAAGTCGAGCCGCACGGCGGCCGAAGGGCTGGTCGGCGTGGCCGTCAACGGCACCACCGGGGTCGCCGTCGAGGTCAACTCCGAGACCGACTTCGTGGCCAAGAACGAGCAGTTCCAGGACTTCGTGCGCAAGACCACCGAGGTCGCGCTCGCCCTGCCATCAGACGACGTCGAGGCGCTCAAGTCGGCGGCTTATCCGGGCGGCGGCACGGTGGCCGAGAAGCTGACCGGCAATGTCGCCACCATCGGCGAGAACCAGCAGGTCCGGCGGATGAAGCACGTTGCCGTCGGGCAGGGCGCGATCGTGCCCTACATGCACAACGCGCAAGCGGCCAATCTGGGGAAGATCGGCGTGCTGGTCGCGCTCGAGAGCGCGGCGCCGCGCGAGGTGCTCGAGCCGCTCGGCAAGCAGCTGGCGATGCACATCGCCGCGGCCTTCCCGCAGGCGCTCGATGCCGAGGGGCTC
Organism: Croceibacterium sp.; assembly: GCA_025450635.1. Taxonomy (GTDB): domain Bacteria; phylum Pseudomonadota; class Alphaproteobacteria; order Sphingomonadales; family Sphingomonadaceae; genus Croceibacterium_B. Next base: position 8,885 of record JANWHA010000119.1, read on the forward strand.
GACCCCGAAGTCATCGCCCGCGAGCGCAAGGTCGCCGAGGAGAAGGCGTCGGAGAGCGGCAAGCCGGCCGAGGTCCAGGCCAAGATGGTCGACGGCGCGGTCAAGAAGTTCGCCAAGGAGAACGCGCTCCTCAGCCAGCTGTCGGTGTTCGACAACAAGACGCCGATCGCCGATTTCGTCGCCAAGGCGGCCAAGGACGCGGGGGCCGAGATCGTGCTCAAGGACTACGTCCGCTTCCAGCTCGGCGAAGGCATCGAGAAGGAAGCCAGCGACTTCGCCGCCGAGGTTGCCGCGGCCGTGAAGGGCTGATCGCTCTGACCGTTTCGAGAGGGCCGCCGGATGCAAGTTCGGCGGCCTTTTCTTCGCCCTTGGCACTGTGCCGGCGCGCTCTATAAGGGCCGCAAATCGCCCTGGAGAGGTCTGTCGCCCGATGCCCATGCCGCCCGCCAAACGCGTCCTGCTGAAGCTGTCGGGCGAGGTGCTGATGGGCGATCAGGCGTTCGGGCTCGATCCGGCGGTGGTATCCGAGCTGGCCCGCGAAGTGAAGGCAGCCAAGGATGGCGGCCTCGAGATCTGCCTCGTCATCGGTGGCGGCAACATCTTTCGCGGAATGGCCGGCGCGGCGCAAGGCATGGACCGGGCACAGGCCGATTACATGGGCATGCTGGCGACGGTGATGAACGCGCTGGCGATGCAGAACGCGCTCGAGCAGGTCGGTGTGGAGACGCGCGTGCAGTCGGCGATCCAGATGGACGAAGTGTGCGAGCCGGTGATCCGCCGCCGCGCCGAGCGGCACCTGGAGAAGGGCCGGGTGGTGATCTTCGCCGCCGGGGTGGGCAGCCCCTACTTCACGACCGACAGCGGCGCCGCCCTGCGCGCCGCCGAAATGAAGTGCGACGCGTTGCTCAAGGGCACCAGCGTCGACGGGGTGTATGATTCCGATCCCAAGAAAAATCCCAACGCCAAGCGTTTCGAAACAGTCAGTTACGACAAGGTGCTGGCAGACAACCTCAAAGTGATGGACGCCTCCGCCGTGGCCTTGTGCCGCGACAACAGCATCCCGATCGTGGTCTTCTCGATCCGCGAGAACGGCAACCTCGCGCGGGTGCTCGCGGGCGAAGGGGTGCAGACGATAGTGCAGAAGGAGGCCTGAGCATGGCCAAGTACGACAAGGCCGATATCGAACGGCGGATGCACGGCGCGGTCGAGGCACTGAAGCATGACTTGTCCGGCCTGCGCACGGGCCGCGCCAACGTCGCGCTGCTCGAGCCGGTGCATGTCGAAGTTTACGGCGCGATGATGCCGCTGAACCAGGTGGCGACAATCTCGGCCCCCGAGCCGCGCATGCTCAGCGTGCAGGTGTGGGACAAGGCCAACGTGATCCCGGTCGAGAAGGGCATCGCCCACGCCAACCTGGGCCTCAACCCGATGATCGACGGCCAGACGATCCGCCTGCCATTGCCCGACCTGACCGAGGAACGCCGGCGCGAGCTGGCCAAGCTGTGCGGCAAGTATTCCGAAAACGCCAAGATCGCCATCCGCAACGTCCGCCGCGACGGGATGGAGGCGCTCAAGGAAGACGAGAAACGCAAGGACATTTCCGAGGACGAGCGCAAGCGCGCGGAGGACGATGTCCAGAAGGCGACCGACAAGCACGTCGCCGAGGTGGACGCGGTGGCCGCCGCGAAGGAAAAGGAAATCATGACGCAGTGAGGAGGTCCCCCTCCACCGTCCGCCCTGAGCTTGTCGAAGGGCAGTTTTTCCTTTCAGCGCCGCACTCGAAGAAAAGAGCGGTCCTTCGACAAGCTCAGGACGGACGGGTTTCTTGACCATGGGCTCCGAGCCAACCAAAGCCCGCCACGTCGCGATCATCATGGACGGCAACGGGCGGTGGGCGAAGCGGCACCATGTGCCGCGGGCGATGGGGCACCAGCGCGGGGTCGAGGCGGTGCGCCGGCTAGTCCGCGCGCTGGAGGCGACCGGGCTCGAATGCCTGACGCTCTACGCGTTCTCGAGCGAGAACTGGAACCGCTCCGAGGAGGAGATTGGCGACCTGATGAACCTGATGCGGCGGTTCATCAAATCCGACCTGCCGGAATTCGTCGCCAACGACGTAAAGCTGAAAATCATTGGCGATTGGAAGGGCTTGGCGGCCGATATTGTCGCAATGCTCGAGGATGCGCTGGCGCAGACCGCCAAGGGCAAGCGCACGCTGGCGGTGGCGCTGAACTACGGCTCGCAGCAGGAAATCGCCCGCGCGGCGGCCAAGGCGGCTGAGGAAGGCGAGGTGACAGTCGAATCCCTCGCCGCCAACCTCGACACCGCCGACCTGCCGCCGCTCGACCTGCTAATCCGCACCAGCGGCGAGCAGCGGCTGTCGAATTTCCTCCTGTGGCAGGCAGCCTACGCCGAGTTCTGGTTCACCGATGTGCTGTGGCCCGATTTCACCCCCGAACACCTCGGCGAGGCGCTCGACCAATTCGCCCGGCGGGAGCGGCGCTATGGCGGGCGGTGACGTGACAAGCCACGCGCCCATCCAAGCCCGTCACCCTGAACTTGTTTCAGGGTCCATTTCTCGACCGTCTCGGACGTGGCGCTGGCGCACCGAAGCTATCGGCAAGGGCGTGTCAGGCGCGCAGGCTTCAGGATTCGCGGCACGATGGACCCTGAAACAAGTTCAGGGTGACGATAAAGGGACTGGGTGATGAGCGAACCGGCTGCCAGGAAGTCCGACCTCGGCGTGCGCACCGTGTCGGCGGTCGTCATGCTCGCGGTGACGGGCGCGGCGCTGTGGCTCGGGGGCTGGTGGTGGACGGTGCTGGTCGTGGCGGTGGCGGCGGGCGTTCTCTACGAATGGCGCGCGCTGGTGCGGGAGTTCGCTTCGGGATTTGGCGCCCAGGCGCTCTGGACGCTAGCCGGAGTTCTTTATCTGGGCGTGGCAGCCTCAATGCTGATGTTCGTGCGGGAGCAGGATGGGCTCGCCACCGTGCTGACCATACTGCTCATGGTGATCGCAACAGACGTGGGCGCCTATTTCGCGGGGCGGACTTTTGGCGGACCGAAGATCGCACCAAAGATCAGCCCGTCAAAAACCTGGGCCGGCCTCGTAGGCGGCATCATCGGGGCCGGCGTCGCGCTTCTGCTAGCCCATGACGCGATGCACCGGTTTTATGCCACGCCGCTATGTCAGTGGTACTACGACAGGGTCGACTCGTTTGGACCGCCAATGCCGCCTGGCACCGCCCCGTTCGATGATCGATGCCATTTCTGGTCGCCCGAGATCGATCTTACAGTGGTCTGGCAATCGCTTTTGGGCGGAGCCGTCGTCGCTATCGTCGCCCAGGCGGGCGACTTCTTCGAAAGCTGGATGAAGCGGCGGGCCGGAGTGAAGGATTCTGGCCATCTCATCCCCGGCCACGGCGGCCTGTTCGACCGTGTCGACGGCCTACTGGCGGTCAGCTTCGTGCTCGGCGTCCTGTTCATCGTCGAACAGCTGATCGCACAGCAATGAGCGCCCGTTCGATCTCCATCCTCGGCGCGACAGGCTCGGTCGGCGCTTCGACGCTCGATCTTGTGCGGAGCAATCCCGACGAATGGCGCGTCGAGGCGCTGACCGCCAATAGCAACGTCGCGGAGTTGGCGCAGCTGGCGCAGGAGTTCGGCGCGAAGCTGGCGGTGGTGGCCGATGAGCGCTGCCTGCCCGACTTGCGCGATGCGTTGGCCCGCTCGGGAATCGAAGCCGCCGGCGGCTCCGCCGCCCTGTGCGAAGCCGCCTCGCGTGGCGCGGACCTCACCGTCGCCGCGATTGTCGGCTGCGCCGGGCTCGGGCCGACGATGGCGGCGATCGAGCAGGGCGGGGTGGTCGCGCTGGCCAACAAGGAAGCGCTGGTCTCGGCGGGCGAGGTGATGACTGCTGCCGTGGCGAAGCACGGCGCGACACTGCTGCCGGTGGATTCCGAGCACAACGCGATCTTCCAGTGCCTCCACGGCGAGGATCCGAGCGACGTGCGCTGGATCACGCTCACCGCGAGCGGCGGGCCGCTGCGCACCTGGGCCGCCGAGCAGATCGCGCTCGCCACGCCGGCGCAGGCGGTCGCCCATCCGAACTGGAACATGGGCGCCAAGATCAGCGTCGATTCGGCGACGATGATGAACAAGGGCCTCGAGGTGATCGAGGCACATCATCTGTTCCCGGTCGGCCTCGATAAGATCCGCATCGTCGTCCACCCGCAAAGCGTGATCCATTCGCTGGTCGAATATCGCGACGGCTCGACCCTGGCGCAGCTCGGCCCGAGCGACATGCGGGTGCCGATCGCCTCGTGCCTCGCCTGGCCACGGCGCATGAAGACCGCGCTGCAACCGCTTGATTTGCCGGCCATCGGCACGCTCAGCTTCTTCGCCCCGGACGAGGAGCGCTTCCCCGCCACCCGTCTCGCCCGCGAGGCGGCGCAGGCGGGCGGCGCGGCCCCGGCGGTGCTCAACGCGGCGAACGAGGTGGCGGTCGCTGCCTTCCTCGCCGGTCAGATCGCGTTCACCGATATTTGTGCATTGGTGGCGCAGACGCTTTCCGGCACATTACCGAGCGCGCCCGGGACCCTCGACGAGGTACTCGCCGTTGACCGGGAAGCGCGCGCGAAGGCCGCGGAAGCCTTGGAGACCGTATAAGTTGTTCCAGACCGTGCCATGGTGGATGTGGATCGTCGGCTTCCTGCTGGTGCTCGGGCCGTTGGTGACGCTGCACGAGCTCGGCCATTACCTGGTCGGCCGCGCGTTCGGGGTGAAGGCGGACTCATTCTCGATCGGCTTCGGCAAGGAGCTGGCCGGGTGGACCGACAAGCGCGGCACCCGCTGGAAGCTCTCGCTGCTCCCGCTCGGCGGCTACGTCCAGTTCGCCGGCGACATGAACCCGGCGAGCCAGCCAAGCCAGGAATGGCTCGACCTGCCGCGCGAGGAGCGCGAGAAGACTTTCCAGGCCAAGGCGCTGTGGCAGCGCGCGCTGATCGTTTTCGCCGGGCCGTTCACCAATTTCCTCATCGCCGTCGCCATCCTCTCGGCGTTCAACTTTGCTTACGGCAAGCTGGTGATCCCGCCGGTGGTTGCCGCGGTCGAACGCGGCAGCGCGGCCGCCAAGCTGGGCATCGCGCCGGGCGACCGCTTCGTGAAAGTCGACGGCACGCGGATCGACAACTTCGATCAGCTGCATGACATCATCGCGCCCAATCCCGGCGCGACTTTGCACCTGCTGATGGAGCACAAGGGGATCCAGCGCGCGCTGACATTCGTGGTGCCGACGGTGGTCGAGCACGACAATTTCGGCAACGCCTTCCGCGTCGGCCTGCTCGGCGTCGGCCCCGATCCGAAGGCAGTCGAAATCCGCCCCGTCGGCCCGTTCGAGGCGGTCGGGCTGGGGGTGCAGCAGACCGGCCAGACAGTCGTCCTGATGGTCAACGGCGTATGGCAGATCGTCGTGGGTCGCCGTTCGGTGGACGAGCTTGGCGGTCCCCTGAAGATCGCCAAGTATTCGGGCGAACAGCTGAGCCTCGGGTGGCGCAATTTTGTCGGATTTGTCGCGCTGATCTCGATTAACTTGGCATTCATTAACCTGTTGCCAATCCCTGCCCTCGACGGCGGGCATCTGGCTTTCTACGCGGCCGAGGCGGTCCGTCGGAAGCCGGCCAGTCCGCGCAGTCAGGAATGGGCGTTCAGGACCGGCATAGCCTTCGTGCTTGCGCTGATGCTGTTCGTCACGATCAACGATATCGTCTCGCTTCCCATCTTTGGAAGCTAAGGCGGGGAAAAGGGATTACCGGCGCTGCGTTTGGCGGCATGATCGCTTGATTGGCCTTGCCGCTTCGGGCAATGGCGCGGTTTGCGCGCCAGCGGCCGGACGGACCCTTGCTTCAGGGCAGGCGCCCAGGTTGTCGTGACACGGTTGCGCGGTGTCGAACGAATGGACGGGTGGAATGAGCCGCAGGGCCAAGACGATCGCAACTACGCAATTCGCCGCGGCCCTGATGGCGGGGACGATTCTGGCTGGCCTGCCCGCCGGCGCCGCGGCCCAGGATAACCAGGCGCCCGCTCCGGCCCAGGCTACTCCCGCTCCGGCCGCTACGCCGGCCCCGGCGCCCGCGCCGCAAGAACCCCAGATCATCAAGACGATCGCCGTCGCCGGCGCGCAGCGGCTCGAGCCGCAGACGATCGTCAGCTACATCCAGTTGCGCCCGGGCCAGGTGTGGACCGCCGAGGCGGGCGACCAGGCGCTCAAGGACCTCAACGCCACTGACCTGTTCTCCGACGCCCGGATCGATTTCAACAATGGCAACGTGGTCATCACGGTGACCGAGAACCCGGTGATCAACCGCGTCATCCTCGAAGGCAACAAGCGGATCAAGGACGACAAGATCACCAAGGAGATCAAGCTCGCCCCGCGGCAGATCTTCACCCGCGCGAAAGTGCGCGCCGACGTCGCCCGCATCATCGAGCTGTACAAGCGCCAGGGCCGCTTCGCGGCGACCGTCGAGCCGAAGATGGTGGCGCTCAGCCAGAACCGCGTCGACGTGGTGTTCGAGATCAACGAAGGCTCGAAGTCCAAGGTCCGCGCGATCAACATCATCGGCAACAAGGAGTTCTCGGACAGCAAGCTCAAGGGCCAGATGCTGACCAAGGAGGCCGGGCTCACCAAGATCTTCAGCTCGGGCACCAGCTACGATCCCGACCGGATGGCTTACGACCAGCAGAAGCTGCGCCAGTTCTACCTGACGCAGGGCTACGCCGATTTCCGAGTGGTGTCCGCGGTGGCCGAGCTGACGCCGGACAAGAAGGACTTCATCATCACTTACGTGGTCGAGGAAGGGAAGCGCTACAAGTTCGGCGACGTGAAGGTCGACAGCCAGATCCGCGATCTCGACAGCGGCTTCCTCACCAAGTCGCTGCCGGAGCACAAGGGAGACTGGTACAACGCCAAGGAGATCGAAGACACCATCGATGGATTGACCCAGACCGCCGGCACCGTCGGTTACGCGTTCGCCAAGGTCGACGCGCAATTCGACCGCGATCCCGACACCCTGACGATGAACGTGACTTTCAAGATCACGCAGACCCCGCGCACTTATGTCGAGCGGGTCAACATCAACGGCAACACGCTGACCAAGGACAAGGTCGTCCGCCGCGAATTCCGCGTTGCGGAAGGCGATGCCTTCAACTCGCTCGCGGTCAAGCGCACCACCAATCGGATCAAGTCGCTCGGCTATTTCCAGGAGAACTTCGAGGTCAAGCAATCGGAAGGCAGCGCGCCCGACCGGATCGTCCTCGACGCCGACGTGGAAGAGCAGCCGACCGGCCAGCTGACACTGTCGGCCGGCTATTCGAGCCTCGAGGGCCTGATCTTCGAAGGCTCGGTCCAGCAGAAGAACTTCCGCGGCGCGGGGCAGACGGTCGGTCTTTCGGCGAACTGGTCGAACTATTCCCGCGGCGGCTCCATCGACTTCGTCGAGCCCTACCTGTTCGACAAGAACATCTCGGCGGGCGTCGAAATCTACCACACCGACTACAACGACGGGTATTTCAACGCCGCCACCACCACCTATCGACAAGCGACCACCGGCACTCGCCTGACGCTCGGTGTGCCGCTGACCGAGTACACCTCGGTGCTTGCGCGCTACACGTTCAACTACGACAGCGTGTCGGTCGCCCAGGGATCATATTTCTCCACCGACACCACGGGGAAATCGACCTGCAACCCGCTGCTGGCCGGTCGCTACCTGTGCGATGCGCTCGGCAAGCACACGACCTCGATGGTCAGCTTGTCGCTGGCATACCAGAACCTCGATAACGCGATTCACCCCACCCGCGGCCGCACCGCCAGCGCGACAGTCGATTTCGCCGGCCTCGGCGGCAGCGAGCGCTACGTCCGGCTGACCAGCAACGCGGCGGAATACTGGCCGATCGGCAGCGGCTTCATACTCTCGGTGTCCGGCGAGGCAGGGGTCATCAAGGGGCTGCGCAACCGCGGCCCGAACAACGACGACGTGCTGCTGACCAACCGGTTCTTCCTCGGCCAGGGACAGATTCGCGGGTTCGATTACCGTGGTGTCGGCCCGCGCGTCATCCGGCAGTTCTACAGCACGACCGCGGCCGGCGTCTCGACCCTTTATCCGCTCACCGATCAGAAGAACAACACCGTCGATGCGCTCGGGGGCGACGGGTACTATCTCGGCAAGATCGAGCTCGAGATTCCGCTCGGATCGGGCGCCAAGGAAATGGGCCTTCGCCCGTCGGTGTTCCTGGATGTCGGCTCGGTGTTCGGGCTCAAGCCGCCCTTGCTAAATCCGCCGACGACGCCGGCTCATCCGCCTTTCATTCCGACGCGGAACAGCCAGGGGCAGGACCTTTACACGCAGATCGATACCGCCACCACCAATACCGATGGCACCTGCAAGATCACCGCTAGTTCGACCGTGACGAACGCGGTCAACCCGCATCCGCCGGCGTGCCTGACGAGCCCGAACAACACGGCGATCGGAACAACCCTGCCGGCCTTCGTCGAAGGCTTCTACGGCAACTCGGCGCTTCCGCGCGTGGCGATCGGCGTCGGCGTCAACTGGAACTCTCCGTTTGGTCCGCTGCGGATCGACGTCGCCTATCCGCTTCTCAAGCGGAAGGGTGACGATACCAAGATCGTCTCTTTCAACGTAGGAACCCAATTCTGATGAAAACCATTCTTTGCACCACTGCGGCGCTGGCCCTGGCGGCCACCCTGGCCGTACCCGCTTCCGCCCAGGTCAGCGGGATCGGCGTCGCCGATCCGGCCGTCGTCATCGCCGGCTCCAAGGCCCTTCAGGCGGCCTATACGCAAATGACCACCACGTTCCAGGCCCAGCGCACGCAGCTCGAGCAACTCGACCAGCAACGCATCGCGATCCTGAAGAAATTCGATACCAACAACGACGGCAAGCTGGATCCGGCCGAGCAAAAGGCCGCCCAGGTCACGACCAACCCGAACCACAAGCAGCTCGAGGCGGTAGAGGACCAGATCACCAAGGTGCAGGCTCCAGTCAATCTTGCCGGCGCTTACGCCGTCCAGGAGATCGCGCAACAGCTCAGTCCGGCCGTTCAGCAGGTCGTCTCGCAGGGCAGCGTGCAGCTGATCCTCCCGTCCAACGGCGTTCTCTACGCGTCCGATTCCGCCAACATCACCGCGAAGATCATCGCCGCGCTCGACCAGCGCCTGCCGTCGGTGTCGATCACACCGCCGGCCGGGTGGCAGCCCGATCAGGGCACGATCCAGCTGTTCCAGGACGTGCAGCAGGTCCGCATTGCGGCTGCTCAACGCCAGCAGCAGGCTCAGCAGCAGGCGGCTCCCGCCGCGCAGCCGCAAGCCAAGCCCGGCGCTGCCGCCCCGGTCAAGGGCCGCTGAGGAAAGCGCACGGCAGGGCATGAGCGAAGCGAGATCCCTCGATATCGCGGCGATTCTCAAGGCCCTGCCGCATCGCTACCCGCTGCTGCTGGTCGACCGTGTCGCCAGCCTCGAGCTGGGCGAGCGGATCCACGCGATAAAAGCGGTCAGCTTCAACGAGCAATTCTTTCAGGGCCATTTTCCCGGCCGGCCGATCATGCCCGGCGTGCTCCAGGTCGAGGCCCTGGCCCAGGCCGCGGCGATCCTCGGGATCGAGAGCTTCGAACTGTCCGGCACCGGCAAGCTGGTCTATTTCATGGGCATCGAGCGGGCGAAATTCCGCGCCCCCGTGGAGCCTGGCTGCCTGCTGGACCTGAAGGTCGAGTTCACCCAGAAGCGCAGCCGGGTGTCCAAGTTCACCGGCGCCGCCAGCGTCGAGGGCAAGGTCACCTGTGAGTGCGAGTTCACGGCGATGATCGCGGACCCGCCAAACTGATCCGGCTGGCTGGGCAACGGAGGGGAAATCTTATGAGACCGCGTGACTTCTTCGAGGCTCTTCTGCGTGTCGTCGGCGTGATGTTCATCTTCGTAGCTATAGCCGATTTCGTAGACGCGGCGGTACGACTGACCAGCCTGCCGGTGTCCCCCGGATATACCCCCGGCATGGTCGTAACAGCAGCTGTCCTCTATTTGGTTTTGGGTGTTGTGATGATCTTAACCACACCTCGAATCTCCCGAATGTTTTATGGGCGAAGTGATCCAGACTGACCGGTCCTTCGCCAACCGCTTCGCTTGAAATTCGAAGCGCGCCATTCTATGGGGCGCCCTTTCCCGACATAGCAGGCCGGTCGGAACCGGCCAAACGCACGAAGGACCATGCCATGAAGGCCGATACGCATCCCGATTACCACATGATCAAGGTCAAGATGACCGACGGCACTGAATTCCAGACGCGCTCGACCTGGGGCAACGAGGGCGACACGCTGTCGCTCGAAATCGATCCGACCACCCACCCGGCGTGGACCGGCGGCAAGCAGCAGCTCCACGAAGGCGGCCGCGTCGCCCAGTTCAACAAGCGCTTCGGCGGGCTGTCGCTCAAGAAGAGCTGAGCGGGTATCGGCAACGGTCAACGGAAGGGCGGTCCCGCGGGGCCGCCCTTTTCGTTTAATCGTCGGTGGCCTCGAACCGCAGCGTCCCGGCGCGGCGTAATTGGCCGCCGTTATCGAGCGGGTGGTGGGCGCCGTCCATCACCGGCACTTCGGCGAAATCGTACGGGCTCACGCCGTCAAGGCAGGCGGCGTTGACGCCGATCTGGCTCGGGTCGGCGCGGCGCCGATGGAACACGTGGATGCCGCACCGCGAGCAGAAATGATGCTGCGCCGCCATCGTGTTGAAGCGATAGACGCTCAGCTGGTCCTCGCCCGCGGTGATCGTCAACGCTTCGCCGGGTGCGGCGATCATGACCACCCCCTTCATCGCGCAGATCGAGCAATTGCAGCGGGCGCCGCGCAGCTCCCGCGGCAGCTCCACCGTGAAGCGGACGCCGCCGCAGTGGCAGGTGCCGGTGCGCGGCGCGGAGCCGCTCATCCCCACGGCCTTTCGCGATACCACTTCGTGATAACGTATTTGAGGCCTTTCCTGACTCTCATGGCATGGTGCAGCGTATCTGCGTTGAGGCTGCCGTCGGGCCGGCGGTTGTTCCAGCCGACCAGCATCCCGCGGCGCGGCTGGAAGATCTTGTCGATCAGCTTGAAACGGGTCGCTCCGCCGGCGGCAACGTCGTTGAGATAGGCCATGAAAGTCCAGGTGCGCTGCCCCGAGACCGTGCAGTAGCGGGAAAAGTCCTGTCCATCCGGCTCGAAATAATCGGTGTGGGCCTTGAACTCCTGGCCGGCCTGGTAGCGCTGGCCCTGGAGCGGCTCGCCATGGGCGGGGTCGATTGCGGTCAGCGTCAGCAGGCGCGCTTCGACATCGCGCACGGCCGGTTCCCCGGGATCGAGGTCGCATGTCTCGCTGGTCCGGAAATTCGCGTCGCCGTTGGGATCGGCGATCGTCGATGGGCGGCGGTTGGCCTCGATCAGCACGATCAGCGCGTCGCACAAGTCGCCCGAGAGGAAGTTCGGCACCGCGAACATCTCGACCCTCGGGTTCGGCACCCGGCGCACGCCCGGCTGGGCGAGGAGGCGCTCGGTCGAGGTTTCGCCCGGAGTCGTCATCGCCGGGTGATAACCTTTGCCCGGGGCACGAGAAAGGGCGACCGCTCGCGCAATTTTGTTGCGCGGGCGGGGTGCGGCGGCACATTTCCCTTTGCAATTTTGGGCCGCTGTGCAACAGGCGCCGCCGCGCGCATTCGCCGCTTGACGGCCATGCGCGACGGCCTAACTGCGCCCCAACTACAGGTTTGGCGGCACGGGCTTGTGGCGAATGTAGCTCAGTTGGTTAGAGCGCCGGTTTGTGGTACCGGAGGTCGCGGGTTCGGATCCCGTCATTCGCCCCATTTCCCTGCCTTTTCCGCCTTCAGAACAACGGGTTGAACAGGCGCGCGCGATGGCATTCTGGACCAAGGCCGACTTCGACGAGCACGAACTGGTCGAATTCGTGCATGATCGCAAATCGGGCCTCAGCGCGATCATCGCCATCCATTCGTCGCACCTCGGGCCCGCTGCCGGCGGCACGCGCTTCTGGCACTACCCGCAGGCCGACGAAGCGATGGTCGACGCCCTGCGCCTGAGCCGCGGGATGAGCTACAAGAACGCGATGGCCGGGCTGCCGATGGGCGGCGGCAAGGCGGTCGTGCTGCTCGGCGCGGACGGCGGCAAGACGCCGGACATGCTCGCCGCGTTCGGGGACGCGATCGACACGCTCGGCGGCCGCTACGTCACCGCCGAGGACGTCGGCGCCACGGAAGCGGACATGGTCGCCATCTCGAAACGCACGCCGCACGTCTGCGGCCTGCCGGCCGAGGACGGCACGGTCGGCGGCGATCCGGGGCCGTTCACGGCGATGGGCATCTATCACGGCATCAAGGCCGCCGTGGCGCACAAGCTGGGCAAGGACGGCGTCAAGGACGTGCGCATCGCCGTGCAGGGCTGCGGCAGCGTCGGCGGCGGCGTGGCCCGGCTGCTCGCCAAGGACGGCGCGCGGCTGATCGTCTCGGACATCGACGCCGTCCGCGCCAGGACGCTCGCGCGCGATCTCGGCGGCGAAGCGGTGGCGGCCGAACGGATCATGGGCATCGCCTGCGACGTGTTCAGCCCCAACGCGCTCGGCGCGATCCTCGACGAGGAGGGCATCGCCCGGCTCGATTGCGCGGTGGTCGCGGGCGGCGCCAACAACCAGCTGGCCCGTGAAGGCGACGGCGCGCTGCTCGCCCAGCGGAGCATCCTCTATGCGCCGGACTATGTGATCAACGCCGGCGGGATCATCAACGTCGGCCTCGAATATCTCTGTCGCCAGCACGGCAGCCCGTGCGACATCAACGAAGTGCGCCGGAGGATCGCCCAGATTCCCGAGCGGCTCGAGGCGATCTGGCGCGAGAGCGACGAGACCGGGCAATCGCCCGACGTCGTTGCCGACGCCATGGCCCGGCGGCTGATCGGCCGGGGCTGAGACAGGTCGGAGTCGCGCAATTGCGGCGGACTCGTGCCGCTGCTAAGCGCCACCGCTCATGCGCAAGAGTCGCACCCAGGGGCGTTCAAACAAATGAGCGCGGTTCAGACCGACGAGGGGCGCCGCGCGGCGAAGCTGAAGCTCGCCTTCGGCGCCATCGGAATCGTCTTCGGGGATATCGGCACCAGCCCGATCTACGCCTTCCGCGAAACCTTCGTCGGGACGCACAAGCTGGCGATCGACGATGTCCACATCCTCGGCGTCGTCAGCCTGATCTTCTGGTCGATGACCATCGTCGTCTCGCTGCAATACGTGACGATTCTGCTGCGGGCCGACAACAAGGGCGAAGGCGGCACCCTGGCGCTGGTGGCGATGATCGGCCGCTACATCGGCGGCTCCAAGTGGAGCTGGCTGACGGTGCTGCTCGCCGTGGCCGCCACGTCGCTGTTCTACGGCGACAGCATGATCACGCCGGCGATCTCGGTGCTTTCGGCGGTCGAGGGCCTGGAAGTCGTCGAAGCCGGCTTCGCGCGATGGGTGGTGCCGATCGCGCTGGTGCTGCTGATCGGCCTGTTCTTCCTGCAAAAGCGCGGGACGACCAGGGTCGGGGCGCTGTTCGCCCCGGTGATGCTGCTCTACTTCACGACGCTGGCCGTGCTCGGCGTGGCTCACATCTTCGACCACCCACAAATCCTGTACGCGCTCAATCCCTGGTACGCGGTGCGTTTCTTCGTCGTCGACAAGGGGCTGGCCTTTCTGGCTCTCGGCTCGGTCGTTCTGGCGGTGACGGGCGGCGAGGCGCTGTATTCGGACATGGGCCACTTCGGGCGCGGGCCGATGCGCCTTTCGTGGTTCGGCTTCGTCATGCCGTGCCTGCTGCTCAACTACTTCGGGCAAGGTGCAATGATCATCTCGCTGGGGGATGCTTCGGCGGCCCAGGCGATCACCAATCCGTTCTTCTACATGGCTCCGGACACCTTGCGCCTGCCGCTGGTGCTGCTGGCGACGGCCGCGACCTTCATCGCCAGCCAGGCGGTGATTTCAGGCGCCTTTTCGGTCACCCACCAGGCGATCCAGCTCGGATTCATTCCCCGCCTGTCGATCCTGCATACGAGCGACGAGCACCACGGGCAGATCTACATCCCGCTGGTCAACTGGACGCTGATGGTCGCGGTGATCCTGCTGGTGCTGTTCTTCCAGACTTCCTCCAACCTCGCCGCGGCCTATGGCATCGCGGTGACCGGGGCGATGACCATCGACACCTGCCTGATGTGCGTGCTGTTGATCGCGGTGTGGAAATGGAAGTGGTGGCTGGCGCTGCCGGTGACGCTGGTGTTCTTCTTCGTCGACGGAGCTTACTTCACCTCGAACATGACCAAGGTGCCCGAGGGCGGCTGGTTTCCGCTGCTGGTCGCCGCGTTCGCCTTCACCTTGCTGACCACCTGGGCCAAGGGGCGCCGGCTGATGCGCGAACGGATGGCCGAGGTGAGCCTGCCGCTTGACATCTTCGCCAGGTCGGGGCGCAACAGCACGGCAAAAGTCCCCGGAACCGCGATCTTCATGAACTCGGGCTCCAGCGGCACTCCCTCGGCGCTGCTGCACAACATCAAGCACAACAAGGTGCTGCACGAGCGGGTGGTGGTGCTGACCGTGTCGATCGCCGACGTGCCCTACGTCGACGAGATCGATCGCACCGAAGTGAAGGATATGGGAGACGGGTTCTACCGCGTGACGTTGCGCTATGGGTTCATGGAAGAAACCGACGTGCCGTCGGCGTTGAAGCGGCTCGACAACATCTGCAGCGGGCCGTTCGAGATGATGCAGACGAGCTTCTTCCTCTCGCGCCAGACGCTGCTGACCGCGGAAAAGCCGGGCATGGCCATCTGGCGCGAGAAGCTGTTCGCCTGGATGATGCGCAACGCCGCGACGCCGATGGAATTCTTCCGCCTGCCGACCAACCGCGTGGTCGAGCTGGGGAGTCAGGTGGAGATCTAGGAGCGCGAGCGCGGCTCAGCGCGGCCGAGGGGCAGCATTGCCGTTCAAATCGTCGGCCAATTCGGTCAGCTGCTGGGCAGCCAGCTGGGCGTTGCGGATATAGCCGCGCAGGCGATCGTCCTCGACCCGCGTTTCGAGCAGCTCGAGGTTGCCGTTGATGACCTGCAGCAGGTTGTTGAGGGTATGGGCCAGCGACTGCGCGAACTCGGTCGCGTCCTCGGCGTCGCGCCTGGCATGCCGTTCCGTTATCATCGGCGACCTCCCGTCGCAACAACGCAACCCCGGTGCAATAAACATACGTTAGAAAGACCCCGGAACAGGCTCAACCGCCCGTGAAGCGGAAGGTTCCCCCTAAGGGTTATTACGTAGTCACTCCGGTGGCGGGTTCTCGACCACTTCGTCCTCGGCGGCGGCGGCGAGGCCGTGGCGCAGCAACATCGGCAGCTGGGTGAACGTAAACAGGAACGACAGCGGCATGAACACCCACAGCTTGGCCGCCAGCCAGTCGCCGAACGACAGCATTTGCCGCAGCGTTTCATTGAGCGCGGCGAGGAAAAAGAAGAAGAATCCCCAGTTGCGCGAAAGCTTGAGCCAGCCTTCTTCGTCGAGCCCTTCGAAGGCGGCTTCGAGCAGCCACTGCAGCAGCGCCTTGCCGCGCAGCCAGCCGACGATCAGGGCGATGCCGCAGATAAGGTAGACGATGGTCGGCTTGAGCTGGATGACCCACTGTTCGCCCGACCAGATGGTTATCGCGCCGAAGACCACGATCAGCCCTGTGGAAAGCCACAGCATCGGCGATATGCGTCCGAGCTTGACCTTCGAGAAAATCAGCGCGGCGATCGCGGCGATGACGAAGGCAGAGGTGCTGTGGATCACCGCGTCGAGCGTGCCGAACGCGTCGTTCTTGTCCTTCGGCGCGTAGAGCCAGTAGACGACGAAGAACACCAGCAGCGGGCCGTAGTCGACCAGCAGGTTGAGCCACCCGGACGATTGCTTCTTCGGCGCTTTCGGGTGCGTGTTGGGCTTATCGGTCATCACGCCACCCCCGCGATCACCCGCGCGACCAGATCGGGATCGAACGGGCGCAAGTCGTCGATTTTCTCGCCGACGCCGATCGCGTGGATCGGCAGGCCGTACTGCTCGGCCGCGGCCACCAGCACGCCGCCGCGGGCGGTCCCGTCGAGCTTGGTCATGATTAGCCCGGTCACGCCGGCCACCTCCTTGAAGACATCGATCTGGGAAAGCGCGTTCTGGCCGTTGGTGGCATCGAGCACCAGCACAACGTCGTGCGGCGCCTCCGGGTTGAGGCGGCCGAGCACGCGGCGGATCTTGGCCAGCTCGTCCATCAGCTCGCGCTTGTTCTGCAGCCGCCCGGCGGTGTCGACGATCAGCGCGTCGATGCCGGTGGCGGTCGCCTGCTTGACCGCGTCGAACACGACGCTCGCCGGATCGCCGCCTTCCGGCCCCGTGACTACGGCCACGCCGATGCGCTCGGCCCACACCTTGAGCTGGCCGATGGCGGCAGCCCGGAAGGTGTCGCCGGCGGCGAGCAAGACGCCGTAATCCTGTTCCTGGAACAAGTGCGCCAGCTTGGCGATGGTGGTCGTCTTGCCGCTGCCGTTGACCCCGATCACCAGGATCACTTGCGGGCGCGGGAAGGCGACGATCTCGAGTGGTTTGGCGACCGGCCGCAGGATCGCGGCGATCTCCTCGGCGACCGCTTCCTTGAGCTCGCGCTCGGTCATCGTCAGGCCGAAGCGCTTCTCCGCCAGCCGGTCGCAGATGCGCGAGGCGGCGCTCGGGCCGAGGTCGGAGAGGACCAGCGCATCCTCGACGTCATCGAGCGTGGCCTGGTCGAGCCGGGCGGTGGAGACCACGGCGAGGTTCTCCGCCAGCCGTTCGGACGTCTTGCGGAAGCCGCCGAACAGGCGCTCGCGCCAGGTCGGATCGCTCACTGCAGCAATCCTTCCACGAGCTTCGTCGGGGTGATGGTCAGGATGGCCCCCGCGCCGGTTCCCTTCGGCACGGCTACGCGGGCGAAGCTCGCCGCATGGCCGGTGCCGTCATTTTCGGCGAGGACCGATTGCGGGGTTCCGACGAGCGTGCGCAGCCAGCCCTGGCGGACTTCGGCGGCCGTCTTGCGCAGCTCCGCCGCGCGGCGCTTGATCGTCGCCGTGTCGACCTGCGGCATGCGTGCGGCCGGGGTGCGCGGGCGCGGGGAATAGGGAAAGACGTGGCCGTGCACGATGCCGAGCTCGCGGACGATCCTCAGGTTGGCCCGGTGCATCGCCTCGTCCTCGGTCGGGAAGCCGGCGATGAGGTCCGCGCCGACGGTGATGTCGGGGCGACGGGCGCGCAGGCGCTGCACCAGCGAAATCGCGTCGGCCCTCAAGTGCCGGCGCTTCATGCGCTTGAGGATCAGGTCGTCGCCGTGCTGTAGCGACAGGTGCAGGTGCGGCATCAGGCGGGGCTCGCCGGCGAACAATTCGAACAGCGCGGCATCCACCTCGATCCCGTCGAGCGAGGACATGCGCAGGCGCGTAAGGCGGGGAAAGGCATCGAGGATCGCGCGGACAAGCGCGCCCAGGCGGGGGTGGTTCGGAAGATCGTGGCCCCAGCTGGTCACGTCGACGCCCGTCAGCACCACTTCCTGCGCGCCTTGCCCCAAATGAAGCTCGACCTCGCGCAGCACGTCCGCGACCGACAGCGACCTGCTCGGCCCGCGGCCTTGCGGGATCACGCAGAAGGTGCAGGCGTGATCGCAGCCGTTCTGCACCGCGACGAAGGCGCGCGTGTGGGACACAGTTCCCCTCCCGCTTGCGGGAGGGGTTAGGGGAGGGTGAGTGTGATCAGGCGCAGCATTGGCGGCGACTGACCCTCCCCCGACCGCTCCCGCAAGCGGGAGGGGGGAAGAATTGCCGTGATCCTTCGCCTCGCGCCACACCCGCGCGTCGAGCTTGGCCGCGTTCGGCACCAGCCCGTCGATCTCCGGCATCGCCGCCAACTGGTCGCGCTCGATCTCGGTCGCGCAGCCGGTGACCAGCAGCCGCGCGTCCGGCCGGGCCCGCCGCGCCTTGCGGATCGCCTGGCGAGTTTGGCGCACGGCTTCGGCGGTGACCGCGCAGCTGTTGATCACCACTACGTCGGCGGTCGCGCCCAGCAGCGCGCGGATGCGTTCGCTTTCGGCGATGTTGAGCCGGCAGCCGAGCGAGATCACTTCCGCGTTCAAGCGAACTGCCCCCAGTCGAACGTCCCGCGAAAGCTTTCGGCGGCTGGGCCGGTCATGGTGATACGGTTATCCTCGCCCCAGCCGATCAGCAGCCTGCCGCCGGGGAGCGTCACCATCACCTCGCGCTCGACCAGCTTGCGCCGCATCGCCGCGACCGCGGTGGCGCAAGCGCCGGTCCCGCAGGCCTGGGTCAGGCCCGCACCCCGCTCCCACACTCGCAAGCGAATTTCTCCGCGGTTCTCCACCGTCGCCACGTTGACGTTGACGCCCTCGGGGAACAGCGGGTCGGTCTCGATCGCCGGACCGAGCCGCTGCAGCGGCACCTTGTCGCAATCACGCACGAAGAACACGACGTGCGGATTGCCCACATTGACCGCGCTCGGGCGCTCGAGGTCGTCCCACGCGACCGGCATGTCGAGCGTGTCCATCGCGTGCGACAGCGGGATCGCCTCCCACTCGAAGCGCGGCTCGCCCATGTCGACCGACACGCCGCCGTTGTCCGGCCGCACCTCCAAGATGCCGCCGGCGGTCTCGATCCGCGCGGGCTGGCCATTGAGCAGCGCGACCGCGCGGGTGGCGTTGCCGCACGCCTCCACCTCGCCGCCGTCGGAATTGTGGATGCGCATGCGGAAATCGGCGGCTTCGGAGGGTTCGAGCACGATCAGCTGGTCGCAGCCGATGCCGGTGCGGCGGTCGGCCAGCGCGCGGGCGAAGCCGTTGGTCACCGGCGGCAGCTTGTTTTCGCGCCCATCGAGCACGACGAAATCGTTGCCGAGGCCGTGCATCTTGATGAAGGGGACGCGCATCGCGTCGCACCTAGGGACGCGCGCTAATTACTGCAATGCCGCTCAGCCGGCGGCGCGCTTGGCCGCAGCCTTGGAACGGCCGCCGTGCGGAACCTCGCGCGCCGCCTGCCCCATGAGGCGCTGGAGCGTCGCCTCGGCATCTTCGGGCCTGCCGTAGTGATAGCCCTGGCCCTTGAGATCGCCGAGCTTGAGCAGCACCGCCAGCGCCTCGTCGTTTTCGATCCCTTCGGCGACGATCGGCAGGCCGAGACCGCGGCCGAGCGCGACGATCGCCGCCACCAGCTCGGTGTTGGCGCCTTCCCGGGCCAGCTCGGTGACGAAGCTGCGGTCGATCTTGAGCCGGTCGAACGGCAGCGCGCGCAGCTGCGCCAGGCTCGAATAGCCGGTCCCGAAGTCGTCGAGGCTGATCTTCACGCCCTGGTTCTTGAGGCTGGTGATGATCGAGCGGACGACCGCGATGTTTTCGTGCAGGCAGCTTTCGGTAATCTCGATCTCGAACCGGTGCGGGGGGAACCCGGCTTCGGTCAGCAGCCGCAACAGCTTTTGCGCGAACCACGGATCGCGCAGCTGGATCGGCGAGATGTTGACCGACAGGGTCAGCTCGTCGTCCCAGATCTGGGCGTCCTGCAGCGCCTTGCGGATCAGGCTTTCGGACAGTTCCCCGATCACCCCGATTTCCTCGGCCAGCGGGATGAACATCTCGGGCGTGACGACGCCGAAATCGGGCGAAATCCACCGTGCAAGCATTTCGAAGCCGACCAGCTTGCCGGTCTGGATGTCGATCTGCTGCTCGTAATACGGCACGAACTCGCCGGCGGCGACGCCGCGCCGGAGACCGCTTTCGAGCGCGTTGCGGAAGCGGATATCGCTTTCCATCTGGGGTTCGAACCACGCGTGGCGATCGCGCCCGTGCTTTTTCGCGTGATACATCGCGATGTCGGCCCAATGGATCAGCATCTCGGCGTCGGGCGAGGCTACCGCCGCGCCCGGTTGGTGGCTCGAGGCGAGGCCGACCGAAACGGTTACGTCGATCGTCAGGTCCGCGAACTGGATCGGCGCCGAGATGGCCCCGAGGAACTCCGCGGCGATCCGGTCCGCGCGCGCGCGGTCGCCGGCATCGAACGGGAAGGCGCAGGCGAACTCGTCGCCGCCCATGCGGGCGCAGACTCCGTCCCGCGGCAGCAACTGCTGGACGCGCCGGCCCGTTTCGACCAGCACGGCGTCGCCCGCGCTGTGGCCGCAGCGGTCGTTGATGGCCTTGAAGTTATCGAGATCGATCAGGAACAGCGCCACTTCCTGATCCTGCCCGCGCGCCGCGTCGAGCATCTGCCCGATGGCCGGAGTGACGCCGCGGCGATTGAGGCACCCGGTCAGCGGGTCCGTCTCGGCGAGGGTGCGGGCGGTTTGCTCGGCCTGGCGACGGACGCCGACCTCGCGCCGCAGCTCCTCGTAACGGCGCCAGCCGAAGATGACCAAGGCGATGTTCAGCAGCAGGGCGTTCGTCAGCAGCATGTCCGGTCTGTGCGCAAGCCCCATCCAGCTGCGCACGACTTGCGGCATCACGCGCCCGGCCACGCCCACGAACAGGATGATCGACGCGACCGCGATTCCGAGCGCGACGACGTCGCGTTGGGCGCGCTCGAGCGGCTCGCCGGTCGCGGTGGACACTTCGGGGTGATCAGGACCAGGGCGCGTCGAACCTGCCATCGGACGATTTCCTAGCCCCTTCATCCTTCCCGTTTGGTTAATTGCCTCGTGCGGCGGCGGCGGTTACGAGAGGCTCCATGAGCGAGCGCTATTGGCTGATGAAGAGCGAGCCGGAATCGTATGGCTGGGACCGGCTGGTGGCCGACGGCGGAACGCTGTGGGACGGGGTGCGCAACCACCGCGCCAAGCTCAACCTGCAAGCGATGAAAGCGGGGGACCAGGCATTCTTCTATCACTCGGTGACCGGCAAGGAGATCGTCGGCATCGTCGAGGTTACCCGCGCCGGTCTGAACGATCCGAAGGACGAGACCGGCACCTGGGCGGCGGTGGAGATCAAGCCCGTCAGCAAGCTCGAACGGCCGGTGACGCTGGCCGAGATCAAGGCCGATCCGTCGCTCGCGGACATCGAGCTGCTGCGGCAGTCACGCCTGTCCGTGGCCGAGATACGCCCGGGGGAGTGGGAGAAAATCCTCTCGATGGCAAAGGTTTAGCCCGGGAACCGAGCCCTTTCGCCGCCCGTTTGTGGGGCAACGAAAGGAGAATTCCCATGGGTGAACTGAAAGACAAGGCAAAAGGCCTGGCGAACGAAGCCGCCGGCGACCTGAAGCAGCATTCCGACGATCCCGACACCCGCGCAGAAGGCGATGCGCAGGAAACCAAGGGCCAGGCGCAGAACCTCAAGGGCAAGGTCGAAGGCGCGTTCGGCAACAAGATCTGATCGCGGCGTCACGCGTGAACGAAGGGCCGTCCGTCGCGGGCGGCCCTTCTCGTGTCAGCGCCTCGCGCGCAGCGCCGTCACGGTCGTGCCGGCGGCGTTGAGCCGTTCGATGTCGCTCACGCAGTGCAGCATTCGGATGCCCGTGCGGCCGAGCGCCTCGTCCAGCGCGGCGGCGAATTGGTCGGCGGTCTCGAACCGTGCCGCCCAGCCGCCGAACGCCCGGGCGAGCGCGGCGAAGTCGGGATTGGCGAGGTCGGTCGCGCTGACCCGGCCGGGGAACTCGCGCTCCTGGTGCATGCGGATCGTGCCGTACGAGCCGTTGTCGATCACGATCACGATCAGATCGAGCCCGTATTGCGCTGCGGTCGCCAGTTCCTGCCCATTCATCAGGAAGTCGCCGTCGCCCGCCACGGCGACCACGCAGCGCTCGGGCAGGCGCAGCTTGGCGGCGATGGCGGCGGGCAGGCCATAGCCCATCGCGCCGCTCGTCGGCGCGAGCTGCGAGGGCCAGCCGGCGTAAGGCCAATAGCGATGCCACCAGCCCGAGAAGTTGCCGGCGCCATTGCAGATCACCGCATCGGCGGGAAGCTTCGCCCGCGCGGCGGCGAGGCAGGCCGCGAGGTCGAGCTTTGTCCCATCGCTGCCCGGCGTGGCCCACTCGAGCCACTCGCGATGGGCCTCGGCGCCGCAGTCGAACGAGATGATCGAGCCGTCGTCCCACATCAACGCGCTTTCGGCGAACTCGGCCATGTCCGAACAAATCGCGAGATCGGCGCGGTATACCCGGTTGAGCTCGTTCGGGTCGGGATGGACGTGAACCAGCAACTGGCCGGGATGATCGGGCGTGACGAGGGTGTAGCCGTCGGTCGTCGCCTCGCCGAGCCGGGCGCCGACCGCCAGGATCAGGTCCGCCGCCTTGATACGCTCGACCAGCTTCGGGTTCGGGCCGTAGCCGAGATTGCCGGCATAGACCGGAGATGAAGGCGCGATCGCGTCTTGCCGCCTGAACGCCGTGGCGACGGGGACGCCGAGCCGCTCGGCGAACATCTGGAAATAGGTTCGCGCCTTGGTGTCCCATCCGGCGCCCCCGACGATCGCGACCGGCGCGGCCGCGTCGGCGAGCATCGCGCGCAGCGCTGTGAGCGCGTCGGGGCAGGGGGCTTGCGCCGGTCGATGCACGTATGGCCGTGGCGCGGCCTCCCCGGCCGGGTCCGACAACATGTCTTCGGGCAGCGCGAGGACCACCGGGCCGGGGCGGCCGGAGATGGCGGTGGCGTAAGCGCGAGCGACGAATTCGGGAATGCGCTCCGCCTCGTCGATCCGCGTGGCCCATTTGGCTACGGGCGCGAAGAACGCGGGAAAGTCGATCTCCTGGAACCCTTCGCGCCCGCGCATGCCGCGGGCCACGTCGCCGACGAACAGGATCAGCGGCTGCGAATCCTGGAACGCGACGTGGACGCCGATGCTGGCGTTGGTCGCGCCCGGGCCGCGGGTGACGAAGGCCACGCCAGGGCGTCCGGTGACCGCCCCATCGGCGCAGGCCATGAAGGCCGCGCCGCCTTCCTGCCGGCAGGTCACGGTCTCGATCGCCGGGTGGCCGTGGAGCGCGTCGAGGACGGGCAGGAAGCTTTCGCCCGGCACCGTGAACACCCTGCTGCATTCCTGCTCGGCGAGGCAGGCGACGAGGAGCTCGGCGGCGCTGGCGGTCATCGCCGCGAGGTAAGCTGCCGTCTTGCGCATGGCAACCGTGTCCCGCCTGTGGACAGCGGTCGATTGGCCGGGTGCCGAATGGTTAGTTGCGCGTTAACAGGACGATGATGCGCCGCTACCTGGTCCTGACCGACGAACGCGCCCGCCACCCGTTCCTGGCGAGCCTTCCGCCCCACATTCGCCGGGTCGATCCCGAGCCCCAGCCGCAATGGCGCCCGTTCCCGGTGAGCGGGGAGGACGTGCGCCAGTTCCTGCTGGCCTACTTCGCCTGCCTGGTGGCCGCGGTGACTTACATTTGGTGAAGGGCGTTACTCGGCCGCCGCTGCGGCGGTTGCCGCCGCTTCCCGCTCCGCCCGATGGAGCATCCAGCCGAGCCAGGCCGATACCAGGCACATCGCGGCGCTGAGCAGCACTTGCTCGGTCAGCGGCACTCCCACCGCGCTGAGCCCGCCGGCGACCCCCGCGCCGATCACCATCGCCCCCGAATTGACGATGTTGTTCGCCGCCACGGTCCGCGCCGCCTGCCCCGGATCCACCTTGGTGGTCAGGAAAGCATAGAGCGGCACCACGAACATGCCGCCGGTAACGGCGATCATCAGCAGGGCCATGAGAATCGGGATCGCCAGCGGCTGGCCGATGAACTCGCCGACGCCCATGAGCGCGCCCGAATGGTGCGCGGTCCACACCCGGCAGAGGAGGTAGAAGCAGGCCACGAACAGGCCCATCGCCAGCACCGAGGCCGGGGCATAGCGGGCGGAGACCACGCCCTTGAGCAGCGCGTTCACGGCCACCGACCCGATCGCCACGCCGATCGAGAACACCACCAGGAACAGGCTGGCGACCTGCTTGTCGGCCAGCAGCACGTTCTTGGCCAGCGGCGGAAACTGGATGAACAGGACCGCGCCGATGGTCCAGAAGAAGCTGATCGCCAGGATCGCATAGAACACCTCGGCGTCGTGCATGGTGTTCCTGACCAGCGCGATCGACGAGCGGATCACGTGCCAGTCGAGCGGCTGGCCCTTGGCCGGTGGCGGCGCCGGCGGCACGCTCAGGCTGGTGAGATAGCCGAGCGCGGCGGTGACGACCACGCCG
Organism: Croceibacterium sp.; assembly: GCA_025450635.1. Classification (GTDB taxonomy): domain Bacteria; phylum Pseudomonadota; class Alphaproteobacteria; order Sphingomonadales; family Sphingomonadaceae; genus Croceibacterium_B. The sequence goes on from JANWHA010000119.1 coordinate 33,145, forward strand.
CCGGCCGCCCACGGGACCGAGACCCAGCCGCCGAGGATGGTGCCCGCGAGGATCGCCAGGTAGGTCCCGGCCTCGACCAGCCCGGTGCCGGCGAGGACTTCATCCTTGTTCAGGTGCTGCGGCAGGATCGCGTACTTGATCGGCCCGAAGAAGGTCGAATGCACGCCCATCGCCAGCAGCGCCAGCAGCATCAGCGGGATCGCCACGGTGGCCGTGAGATGCCCCGACCAGCCGAGCAACAAGCCTGCCCCGCCGCACAGCATGATGCCGATCTCGGCCAGCTTGATCCAGCGGATGATCTTGGCCTTGTCGCGCATGTCGGCAAGCAGGCCCGAGAGCGCCGAGAGGACGAAGAACGGCAGGATGAACAGGCCCGAGGCGATCGCGGAGAATTGCGCTTCGGCCTTCTCGGAGTTGTACACTCCATAAACCACGAACAGCACCATCGCAGTCTTGTAGAAATTGTCGTTGAAGGCGTTGAACAACTGGGTGGCGAACAACGGCAGGAAGCGGCGCTGGCGCAACAGGTAAGTCGATGTCAGCATGCCTCGCCCTGGGGCCCTCGTGCCAGTTTCGCGCGACCCTAACCAGCTTCGCGCCGCTCGCAAGGGACAACCGGGTTTTTCGCCGCGTTGTTCCGCGCTAGGGCGGGCGGCGCATGCTCAGCCTGCCGAACATCCTGACGCTGTCGCGCATTTTCACGGTGCCGCTGCTGGCGTTCCTGCTGTGGTGGCCGGAATGGAAGCTGGGCTACGCGCTGGCCTTCGCGCTGTACTGCCTGATGGGCGTGACCGACTATTTCGACGGCTATCTCGCCCGGGCCAGCGGCACGGTCTCGAAGCTTGGCATTTTCCTCGATCCGATCGCCGACAAGATCATGGTCGCCGCGGTGATCCTGGTGCTGACGGCGCAAGGCTATCTGCGCGGGCCCTACGTCGGTGACGCGCACGTCATCGCCGGGCTGATCATCCTGATGCGCGAGATCGCGGTCTCCGGACTGAGGGAGTTTCTCGGCGCGCTGCAGGTTTCGGTCCCGGTGAGCCGCCTGGCCAAGTGGAAGACGACCGCGCAGTTGATGTCGCTCGGCGCGCTGATCCTCGGCGGCGCGGTGGAGGGCGAGCCGTGCCATTCGCGGCTCGAATACTGCGGCACCCTGGGGCACCAGTGGATCCACCTCGTCGGCCTGACCAGCCTGTGGGCCGCGGCGATCCTCACGCTGATTACCGGCTGGGACTACCTGCGGGTCGGCCTCAAGCACATGGATTGACGAGCGGGCAGGGCTTACCCCCGCGCCGCCGGAGGGCCGCCGGCCATGAAGATCGCCTGGACCTCGATCTTGCCGTCCTTCGTCACGAACTCCTCGGTCGCGTGCATCGCGCCCATGTGCCAGTTGACGAAGCCGACGTTGCCTTCCTGCCAGACTTTGTCGACGGTCATCTTCGGCGGACCGGCCTGGCCCGCACTCGGGGTCGCGGCCGCAGCCGGCGCCGGCGGAGGCCCGGCGCGGCGGCCGCCGAACATCGTCTCGAACAGCTGGCGGATCGCCGCCTTGCCCTGGATCGCGCGGCCGTTCTGCAGCACCACCGCGTCGTCGGC
>JANWHA010000120.1 GCA_025450635.1 Croceibacterium sp.
AAATCCTCCACGGGACCTTGCAGCTTCTGGCCCAGTTCGACGTGTTCGGGCATGCGATCGTCGGCATCGTCGACCCGACCCTGCAACAATACACGCACCTTGGGGATGCGGCCTCGCAGACGGACGGAAAGGTCTACGACCCCTCGTTGAAGACGAACGAAAGCAAGGGCGACAGGTCGGGACAAACCGACGATCGCTGGGCCTTCACGACCGACTTGCCGGCTAACGACTTGTCCATGGCGGCCGCGCTGGCGGCGGCGAGCCGGGCGCTCAAGACTGCCGATCCGGCCCTTGCCGGCCGGGCGCTCGCCGCCGCGAAGTCTCTGTGGCAGAACCAGCGGAGCCGGCTCACCGCCAGCGACACTAGCGACGGGCGCGACAGCCAGGGCAACCTGGCCATCTCCGACGCATCGGCGACGATCGAACTGCTGATGGCGACGCAGGGAGAGGCGACTTACCGCACGCGGCTCGAGCAGTTGCTCCCGACAATCACGCGGAACTTCGGCTGGATCGGTGCCTCGGCCGTCCTCGCCATCCCCTTTATGGGCGCGGACTACAAAGCGCAGCTCATTCCGGCCGTGCGTGCCGCCAAGGCGCAGGCCGACGCCCTGCGCGCGAAGAACCCCTTCGCTGTGCCGATCGGTGAGGGCTCATGGGCGGGCTCGCACCAGGTGGCGGAGTTCGGCTCCGACATGTACCTCTTGCACCGGGCCTTTCCGGACATCGTCGGCACCGAGTACACGCTCGACGCGATCGACTACCTGCTCGGGCGGCATCCGGCGAACAACCTGTCGCTGGTTTCCACCGTGGGCACGCAATCCAAGCTGATCGGCTATGGCCACAATCGCGCGGACTACAGCTTTATTCCCGGAGGGCTGGTGCCCGGCGTGCTGATCATCAAGCCGGACTTCCCCGAGCTCAAGACCGACTGGCCGTTCCTGTGGTACGAGAACGAGTACACCGTCAGCACGACGTCCCAGTATATCCTGGCCGCCAACGCCGCTGTGGCTGCCACTAAGGAGCGGTAGCCTGACTTAGCTGTGGACCTAGCGCGTGAGGGAGAATCGGTAGACGATGCGGTTCTCGTAAGTCTGTCCCGGATCGAGCCGCGCCGAGCCGAACGAGGCCTGGTTGGGCGTGTTGGGAAAAACCTGCGGTTCGAAGCACAGGCCGTCCCCCTGGCGATAGATCACGCCGCCTTTGCCGGTCGCGGTGCCGTCGAGGAAGTTGCCGGTATAGAACTGCACGCCCGGCTGGTTCGAGAAGATCTGCATCGTCCGACCGCTCGCGGGGTCGTGCACTTTCGCCATTAGTTGCAGCCCGGTCACGGGCGCCCGGCTGACGACCCAGTTGTGATCGTAGCCGCGAGCGATGCGCAGTTGCTCGTCGCGCCCGTCGCGCACCCGATCGGAAACTCGCCGCGGCTGGCGGAAATCGAACGGCGTCCCGGCGACCGGACGGATCTCCCCGGTCGGAATGAGCGTTGTGTCGACAGGCGTGTAATGCGCCACCGGTATGGTCACCACCGCCTCGGTCGCGGAATGGCCGGCCGCGACACCGCCTAGATTGAAGTACGAGTGATTGGTGATGTTGGCGATGGTCGGCTTGTCGCTGGTGGCGCGATAGGTGACGTGCAGTTCGTTGCTCTCCGTGAGAGTGAAGGTGGCGGTGACCTTCATCGTACCCGGATAGCCTTCCTCTCCGTCCGGGCTCGTATAAGTCAGGATGGCAGTGGCGCTTTTCGGATCGGAATCGACCTTCGCGATCCTCCACAAGTGCTTGTCGAAGCCCTTGTTGCCCCCGTGCAGTGCGTTGGGTCCGTCGTTGGTTACCAGCTGGTAATCCCTCCCATCGAGCGAAAACCGGCCCTTGGCGATGCGGTTCGCGTAACGCCCGACGGTGGCGCCGAAGTAATTCGACGCCTTCAGGTAACCGGTCATGTCGTCATAACCGAGGACCACGTCGGTGGGGCCGTTTCGGCCCGGCACGACGAGTTCCTGCATCGCGGCGCCCCAGGCAAGAACGCGCACCTTCATCCCGTGGCTGTTGCTGAGGGTGACGGCTTCGACCGGCGTTCCGTCGGCGAGTTTGCCGAACGTTTCCTGGTGCGCCTCGCCGGCCAGCGCCGGTGTGGCCGCCAACGCCAGCACCAGCGCCGGGATGATCGAAATCCTCATGTCCAAACCCTCCTGTCATGTTGCGCCAATCTCTCGCATCATCATGCCGCGTCCTCGAACGCGTCCACCGTCACCGATCGGCCCTTATCGAGCGCTTCGGAGGCGAGCCGCAGCGGCGCGAGATCGGCTTCGCTGCGGCCCGAGCGGATCAGGCCGGCGAAGCGCGCATAGAGCCGAGCATACTCGGCTTCCGGGCCTGTCTCTTGCCGCTCCCCATTTATAACGAGGGAGTTGCCGCCCTGCGAAAGCACGAGGCCGCCAGCGCTGGTGCCCACATCGATGTCCCAGCTTTGCGGCCCGGTCTGGCGGAAGTCGAATTCCGCGGTAACGGGAAAATTTTGGCCGGCAAGCTGAAGGCGAGCGGCGATCGGGGTGGCGCAATTGGCGGGGACCTCGAGCTCGGCGTCGAGCACGCGCAACTCGCCGGGCAGGATTGTCGTAAGGATCGACAGAGCGTTGATCCCGGGGTCGAACACGCCGAAGCCGCCCTGCCGCCAGATCCACGCCTGGCCGGGGTGCCACACGCGCGCGTCCTCTTTCCAGTTCACGCGGACTGAGTGGATCGTCTTGTCGCTGAGCCAGTGGCGGGCGGCTTCGACGCCGGCCGCGTGCTGCGAGTGCCAGGCCGTGTAGAGCGTCACCTTTTGCCGTCGCGCAGCATCGACAAGGTGCTCCGCTTGCGCCGGCGTCGCACATGGCGGCTTCTCGAGCAGCACGTGGCGCGCCGCGGCAAGCACTTCCATCGCGGCAGCCGATCGGGAAGCGGGCGGCATGCACAGCGAGACTGCCGCTATTTCCGGCTGCGCTTGCAGCATCGACGCAAGGCTGTCGTGCGAAGGAAGATGGGCATGACGCGCCGCCGGATCGGCCACCGCGACAAGCTGGAAATCCGCGCTGTCGGCAATGGCTCGCTCGTGCTGATCGCGCGCGATCTTGCCGTACCCGGCCAGGGCGATGGCGATACGGGTCACAACGCCGTCACCCGAGCCAGACCTTCGTCGGCGCTGCGAACCAGCCGATTGCGGAGCGGCAATCGGAACGGCTCGGCCTCGATCTCGAACACGTCCCCTTCGCGCGTGGCGACGCCGTCGGCAAAGCTGGCGGTGGCGGTGCCGAAGAAGTGCACATGGACGTCGCCGGGCCGGCGAAAATGCGCGTACTTGAAATGGTGATGTTCGAGATTGGCGATCGTGTGGGTCATGTTCGCCTCGCCGGTGGCGAAGGGCTTTTCCCATAGGATCGTATCGTCCCGCAGGATGCGGCTCGTGCCGCGAACGTCGCCGGGAAAATCGCCGAGCCGCAGCTCCGGCCCCAGCGCCGCGTGACGCAGCTTGGAATGCGCCAGCCAAAGGTAATTTTCCCGCTCGGTCACATGGTCCGAAAATTCATTGCCCAGGGCAAAGCCCAGCCGCATTGGCCTGCCGTCCCGGCCGATGACATAGATTCCGGCGATCTCGGGCTCTTCGCCGCCGTCCCGGGCGAAGGCCGGCAGCGGCAGAGCCTCGCCGGTGGCGACGAGCGTGGAGCCGTCGCCCTTGTAGAACCATTCCGGTTGTGCGCCTGCGCTCCCCTCGGCCGGCTTTCCGCCCGCCTCGCCGATCAGGAACATCCGCATGGAATCCGTCGCCTGGCCGGCGGCGGCGGCCTGGTGCATCCGGTCACGCCCCTCCGCGGAGCCGAGATGAGTGAGGCCCGTTCCACTGACCGTCAGATGCGCCGGGTCGGGATGGTCGATCGCCGTGAGCAATGTCACCTGCGACAAGTCTATGCGGTCGCCCACGCGCTGCGACGCCAGGGCGCCGAGGCCGCATCCGCTCTCTGCAGCTTGGCGGGCGAGTTCGAGTGTGGATGATGCGCCCGCCAGCGCGAAGGCGTCCCCTTCGCGGCTGATGCCCGCGACTCCGCGCGCCTCGTCGCCACGGAACTGCACCAGGGCGGCGATTTCGACCGTAGCCATAGGTCCCTCAGTGACTGTCGCGCGGCACGCCGTAGGTCTGCGCGATCCGCTGGAAGGCTTCGCTCCCTTCCAGGATCGCGCCGGTGCCAAGCTGCCCGGTGAGCGCCCGCTGGATGGCCTGCCAAGGCGTCTGCGCCTCGGGATAGGCATAGCCGCCTTGCGCTTCGAGCTCGCCGCGCCGGCGAGACAGCTCTTCGTCCGACAGGAGCGCGTTTACCGTGCCGCGCCGCAAGTCGATCCGTAGTCGGTCGCCGGTCTTCAGCAGGGCCAGACCGCCGCCGACCGCGGCTTCCGGCGAGACGTTGAGGATCGAAGGGCTGCCGGAGGTGCCCGATTGCCGGCCATCGCCGATGCACGGGAGTTCGCTCACGCCCTCGCGCAGGAGATAGGCCGGCGCCCGCATGTTGACGACCTCCGCCCCGCCCGGATAGCCGACTGGACCGGCGCCGCGCATCACGAGGAGCGTGCATTCATCGATGGCGAGCGCCGGATCGTCTATCCGCGCATGGTAATCCTCGGGGCCGTCGAAAACCACAACCGGTCCCTCGAACGCCTCCGGATCGTCCGGATTGGAAAGATAGCGCTCGCGAAAAGCGTCGGAGATCACGCTGGTCTTCATGACCGCGCTGTCGAACAAGTTGCCTGAGAGCACGATAAAGCCCGCGTTCTCGCGCAACGGGTTGGAGATCGGACGAATCACCCGCTCGTTCTCGATCCGAGCGCCTCGGCAATTATCGCCGATCGATCGGCCGTTGATGGTTGGCGCGTCTTCGCGGATCAGCCCAGCGGACATCAGCTGGTTCACGACCGCGGGCACGCCGCCGGCCTGGTAGTAGTCCTCGCCGAGGTATTCTCCCGCCGGCTGCAGGTTCACCAGCAGCGGGACGGCATGCCCGTGGGCTTGCCAGTCACGAATGTCGAGCTCCACGCCCATGTGCCGCGCGACCGCAGCGAGATGGATCGGTGCGTTGGTCGAACCGCCGATCGCCGAGTTGACCACGACCGCGTTGAGGAACGCATCGCGCGTGAGGATGTCCGACGGCTTGAGGTCCTCGCGGACCATTTCGACGATCCGCCTGCCGGTGTGATAGGCGCATTCCTGGCGGTCGCGATAGGGCGCCGGGATCGCTGCCGAGCCGGGCAGCGACATGCCGAGCGCCTCGGTGAGGCTGTTGAGCGTCGTCGCCGTGCCCATCGTGTTGCAATAGCCGGTCGAAGGCGCCGACGAGGCGACCAGGCGGATGAAACCGGTGTCGTCGATTTCCCCGCGGCTGAGCATTTCCCGCGCCTTCCACACGATCGTGCCGGAACCGGTGCGCTCGCCGCGATGCCACCCGTTGAGCATCGGCCCAACCGACAGCGCGATGGCGGGTATGTTGACCGCCGCGGCCGCCATCAGACACGCCGGAGTGGTCTTGTCGCAGCCGATCGTCAGCACCACTCCGTCGAGCGGATAGCCGTAGAGGACCTCGACCAGGGCCAGGAACGCCAGGTTGCGGTCAAGTCCGGCGGTCGGGCGCTTGCCGGTTTCCTGGATCGGGTGAACCGGGAATTCGAGGGCGACGCCGCCCGCCTCGCGAATGCCTTCGCGCAGGCGGTCCGCCAGGACCAGGTGATGGCGGTTGCAGGGCGAAAGGTCGCTTCCAGTCTGGGCGATGCCGATAACCGGCCGGCCGGAGCGCAATTCCTCGAGGCTGATGCCGAAATTGAGATAGCGCTCCAGATAGAGCGAAGTCATGTCGATGTTCGCCGGGTTATCGAACCAGGCGGACGAACGTAGCTTCTTGTCAGGAGTTGACCCCATTATCCGCCGCATATACTCATACAAATGAATTCGCAACCGTGGGGAGGATGGCGTGGCGGGATCTCAACCGGGAACGGCCGCGCCATACGGCAAGGCGCTCGCTTTGCTCGCCAGCCTCTTCTTCATGTGGGGCTTCATCACGGTCATCAACAACACGCTCCTGCCGCACCTGCGCAGCGTGTTCGACCTCAATTATACTCAGACCACCCTGATCGAATCCACCTGGTTCATCGGTTACCTGGTGGCGTCCATTCCCTCGGCCAAACTGATCGAGCGCATCGGCTATCAAAGGGCGCTGGTGGTTGGGCTCGTCGTGATGACCGTGGGCTCCCTGCTGATGATCCCCGCCGCGCGGATTCCCTCTTATGAGGTGACGCTGGTAGCCCTGTTCATCGTCGCGTGCGGCATCGCCCTGCTGCAGGTTGCCGCCAATCCTTACGTCGCCGTGATTGGGCCGCCCGAGTCATCGGAATCCCGCCTGACCCTGGTGCAGGCCTTCAACACCACCGGTGACGTGCTGGCGGTCGTCTTCGGGCGCTACCTGATCCTCAGCCGCACCAGCGGCGGGACTACGCTCGAAGGCACCCAACTGACATACGCCGAGCGCATGGCCGATGCGCACGCGACGCAATTGCCCTACCTCATCGTCGCGGCGGTTCTGGCGGTGCTGGCCTTCGCCATCGCCCGCGCCAAGCTTCCCGCGCTCAGCGAGGCGACCCGCCGCGCGAACGCCGAGGAGCGCAAGCACCTGTCGCTTTGGCGCCACCGCAACCTGGTGCTCGGGGTCGTGGCGATCTTCGTGTACCTCATTGCCGAGATCGGCGTGGGCAACCTGTTCATCAACTTCGTGTCGCAGCCCGATATCGGCAACATCACCCACGAGCAGGCGGCATTTTACCTTACTTTCGTGTGGGGCGGGATGATGGTCGGGCGGTTCGCCGGCGCGTTCATCATGCGCTGGCTGGCGCCCGAGAAGGTGCTCGCCGCGTTCGCCGCCGGCGCGTTCCTGACGATGCTCGTCGCCTCTCTCGCTCACGGTCACGCGGCGATGTACGGCCTGATGCTGGTCGGGTTGTTCCACTCGATCATGTTCCCGACGATCTTCGCGCTGGCGATCCGCGGGCTGGGCCCGCTGACCGAGGAGGGGTCGGGCCTCCTGATCATGGCCATCGCCGGCGGCGCGCTGGTCGTGGTTCAGGGCTGGCTGGCCGACCTCTTTGGCATCCAGAGCAGCTTCTTCCTCACCGCCGCCTGCGAACTGCTGGTGCTCGGCTACGCGCTGTGGGGCTCCGCGCCGACCCATGCGTTGCCCGCCGAAGAAGCCCGGTGAAGGCGTGTGGAAGCCATTCTCTGCGATTGGGGCAACACACGGCTACGGCTCTGGCGGATTGAGAGCGGGGCTATTGTCGAGCATCGGCAGGGACCCGGCATGGCGCACGTTGGCGATCCCAAAGCGGCACTCACATCGTCCCTCGGTAATTGGCCCGAGGATCGCGTGATCCTGTGCGGTATGGCCGGCGCCCGGAACGCCTTGCATGAGGCGCCTTATGTGACGTGCCCCGCCGGACGTTCGGCCTGGCAGGAAAGTTCCGTAGAACTCGATCTGGGCGGCAGGAAGGTGACGTTGGCGGCGGGCTTCTCGACCCGGGACGGCCGTGGCCGCCCGGACGTGATGCGCGGCGAAGAGACGCAGATTTTCGGCGCCTTGGCGCTCGATCCTGCGCTCGCTTCCGGCGAGCAGCTGTTCGTGCTGCCCGGTACGCACAGCAAGTGGGCGTCGATGAGCGAAGGCCGGATGGTCGAATTCCGGACATTCGTTACCGGCGAACTCTTCGGCGTCCTCGAGCAGTCCAGCATTTTCCTTTCCCGCGACCATTCGGAAACCGACGAGGAGGTGGGTTTCGACGCGGGCCTGGCGCGCTCGGCCGAAGGCTCCGGCGCACCCGCAAGTCTGTTCGAAGCCCGCGCGGCGCAACTGCAGGATGGGCGCACACCCGGCTGGGCGCGGGGATTCGTCTCGGGCTTGCTGATAGGGGACGAAGTCCGCGCCATGGAACCGCGCGGTCCGGTTCTCGTGATCGGGAGCACGCCGCTGTCGGGACGCTACGGAACGGCGCTGACCCACTTCGGCGTTCCGTTCGAGGCCATGAACGCCGACGATTGCGTGATCGCTGGACTGAGGCTGCTCCATGCCCGCGCTTGACGATCTGCTGCGCGAGGGCGCGGCGCCGATCATCGCCATCCTGCGCGGTGTCACGCCCGCCGAGGTGACCGACATCGGCGCGGCGCTGTTCGAGGCGGGAATCCGCATCATCGAGGTGCCCCTGAACTCGCCCGAACCGTTCGCCTCGATCACGGCCCTGCACGAGGCCTTTGGCGACCGGGCGCTGATCGGCGCAGGGACGGTGTTGGACTGCGCTTCGGTCGATCGGCTTGCCTCCACCGGCGCTCGCCTGATGGTCGCTCCGAATACGGACCGGGCTGTGATCGGACGCACGGTGGAGCAAGGGCTTGAGGGCATTCCGGGGTTCATGAGTCCCACTGAAGCGCTCACGGCGATTGCGGCGGGCGCCAGACATTTCAAGCTGTTTCCGGCGCGCTTCCTGGGGCCGGGTTACCTCGAGGCGTTGCGCGAAATCCTGCCGGATGACGTCCATATCTGGGCGGTCGGCGGGATTGACCAAGGCAACATGGAAGCCTGGTTCGCGGCGGGCGCGAAGGGCATCGGCCTGGGAGGCGCGCTCTATCGGCGAGGACAGGGCGCGATGGAGACCGGGACGAAGGCCGCGGCCCTTGTCGCCGCGTGGAACGATATGAAGAGGAGATCGGCATGAGGTTTGGCATTGGCTGCGTCGCGGTGGCGCTCATGGCGGGGATGCCGATCTCGGCCGCGTCGGCGCGTGAGCCTGCCGTGCCAGCGGTAACTGTGACGATCGAGGCCGATCATCCCGGCGCGAAAATCGATCGCCACATCTTCGGCCAGTTCGCCGAGCACCTCGGCACCGGTATCTATGGCGGCGTCTGGGTCGGCAAGGATTCGCCGATCCCCAATGTGCGCGGCATTCGCAGTGACGTGGTCGCCGCGCTGAAGGCGATCAAGGTGCCCGACGTGCGCTGGCCGGGCGGCTGCTTCGCCGATGAGTACCACTGGCGAAACGGCGTCGGCCCGCACCGGCGCAGCACAGTCAACGCCAACTGGGGCGGCGCGATAGAGCCGGACACGTTCGGCACCGACGAATATATGGACTTCCTCCACCAGATCGGCTCGGAAGCCTATGTCTCGGTCAACGTCGGCTCGGGCACGCTCGAGGAAGCGTCCGACTGGATGGCCTACATGACCGCCGACCAGCGCAGCTCGGCCGGCGCCGACCGTGCGGCGAACGGCCATGCGGAACCTTACACCGTGAATTATGTCGGCCTCGGCAACGAAAGCTGGGGATGCGGCGGCAACATGCGCCCGCAGTATTACACCGACCTCCTGAAGCGCTTCGCCCGCTTCACCCGAAACTACAATCCAGCGCAGCAGGGCGACACCAATCCGAGCGCCATGCAGCGCATCGCCGTCGGCCCGACCGACGACGATACTTCCTACACCGAGGGAGTAATGGAGGCCTGGAGCAAGCGCGACTGGAGTTGGTCGATCGAGGGCCTTTCGCTCCACAGCTACACCGTCCCGCACTGGCCGCCATCCCTGCCGAGCGTCGGCTTCGGCGAGGACGACTACGCCTCGATCCTGCAGACCACGCTCAAGATGGACGCGCGTATCGCTCGCCACGCGGCGATCATGGACAAGTACGACCCCGACAAGAAGGTCGCGCTGGTGGTCGACGAGTGGGGGGTGTGGCTGGCCGAAAACCCGGGCAGCCCGAAAGGCTTCCTGCAGCAGCAGAACTCGCTGCGCGACGCGATCGTCGCGGCGCTCAACTTCAACATCTTCGCCCGCCACGCGGATCGCGTCCGGATGGCCAACATCGCGCAGATGATCAACGTGCTGCAGTCGGTGATCCTGACGGACGGGCCGAAGATGCTGCTGACGCCGACGTACTACGTCCACCAGATGTACCTGCCGTTCCAGGACGCCACCTTCGTGCCGGTGAAGTTCGACGCCGGCGAATACCGCCACGGCGCTATCGTTCTGCCGAAGGTCGATGCGGTCGCCGTGAAGGCGACGGACGGCAAGCTCTACCTCTCGCTGGTCAATCTCGATCCCGCCGCCGGCGCCACGGTGCGGGTAACGCTGCCCCAGGGCCGCTTCGGCAAGGCGGCCGGACAGGTGCTGACGGCGCCGAACGTCAACTCGGTCAACACCTTCGACCAGCCGAACACGGTCGCGCCGCGGCCGATCGCGGGCAAGGTCGCCGGCGGGGTGATGACGATCGACCTGCCGGCCAAGTCCATCGCGATGATCGCGTTGGAGCGGTAGCCGGCCCTAAAAGCCCTTCCGCTCGATCGACCAGCCGGGCACGGTACACAGGCGGCAATTGTCCCCGAGGAAGCTGCGCGCGGCGGTTTTGTCGCCGCGCAGCTGCCATTCGAGCCAGTCGACGGCGATCGCTGCCGCCGCGCCGCCGTGGGGGTCGAAATAGGTGCCCCCGTGCCCGGTGGGCAAGGCCACCATCGCCGCAGGCACTTTGTTGATCCGGGCGAAGTCGTCGCGGCCGTTGGCCCACGCGATGTCGGTCGGGCCGCCCATGATGTAGAGCACCGGCGTGCGCAGCCTGGCGAGCGCGGACTTGGGCGTGTCCATCCCGGGCAGCCTGGCCGTACCGTCCGGAAACAGGCCGCTGTTCTGCACGATGAGCGCGGTCACGCGAGGATCCGAACTGGCGAGGTCGATCGCCTGCACCCCGCCGCAGCTGAAGCCCGAGGCGGCGACGGCGCGGGTATCGAGCAGCCCGCGATACTTGCTGCCCGGGCGGCTATTCTGGGCGATGGCCCAGTCGAGGCCGTCACGCAGGTCCTTGACCGAGGTCGCGACCGTCAGCGGCGCTCCCTCGGCGCGCGGCCCGCGCGCCGCCTGCACCCGCTTCAGCTCGTCGCCGACATAGCCGGGCGCGATCACGAGGTACCCGTGCGAGGCGATCTCGAGCAGGTGGCCCTTCACGCTCGCACCGTCGTCGGTGCAGGCGCCGTTACCCCAGATATAAATGGGTAGCTTCTTCTGCTTCAGTGGGGCGAGGTTTTCGGGACGATAGATTACGTGCCGGGGCAACGAGGGATCGACTTCCATCACCGCCGGGTAAGGCCCGCTGCCACGGTCGTTCGCCGCCACCGGCCCGGCCGGCGGCCCCGGCGGCGCGAAGTTCAGGTGCTTGCCGAAGAACGGCAGCACATGATCCTGCCAGCGGAACGCTACCCGGCTGGTGTGGGTGCCCTGGTAAAGCTCGAAATCGTTGGGAATACCGTACGCGAGCATCCGCTCGTGCAGCGCCTGGGTGTCGGTCCTGAGCGTGTCCTGATCGCCGACATCCATCGCGATCGCCGCGTAGCGCTTGAGATTGGGCACCGAAGTCTCTAGGATATTGAATATCGAATTGGCGCTCCAGCGGTCGAACACCGCGTCGATGGGCTTGTCGGCTTTGTCGTACGGCACGTCGAGATAGAGCGGCGGACTGGCCGGGTCGGGCGACCACGCCGAAGCCATCGCCAGCAAGCCGCGGACCGGAAACGGTACCTTCGACATGTCGTCGCCCGGCTTGAGCGTGCCGATGCTGGCGAGCATCTGAGGCGTCAATGCGCCGCCACCTGGGCGGGCCTGCATGCAGCACGGACTCATGATGTAGAGCGCGCCGAACACGTCCGGGTGGCGGAAGCCGATCCGCGCGGCACCATAACCGCCCATCGAGTGGCCCACCAGCCCGCGACTCCTGCGGTCGGGGATCGTGCGGTAATGGCTGTCGATGTAGCCGACGAGGTCGCGGGCGACGAAGTCCTCGAAATCACCGGTGGTAACCGAAGTTGAATACATCGAGCCGTTGTGGACCGTCTTGCTGTCGGGCAGCACCACGATCATCTCGGGCACCCCTTTCGCGAAGGCGCCCTCGACCACCTGCGGGACGTGGATTTCCTTGATCCACTGCTCGGCGCCGATCGAATAGCCGTGCAGCGCATAGACCACCGGGTAACGGCGCGATGGACTGCTGCGATAGCTCGGCGGCAGTACCACCAGTACGTCGCGATCGGCTGAGTTGCCTTCGAGGTTGCCCTCGATCGCGGGCGAATGGATCCTGATGCGCTCGATCACGGCCCGCCCTGCGCCTTCCACAGGAGGAGGAACGTCGGTCTGGACCTGAGCCGAAGCTCCGCCCGCGACGAACCCGGTCAAGGAAAGGATGACAACAACCAGGCAGTGGGTCGTGACACGAGTGAGCGCGCGCAACGCGGAACCAGATGACATTTTGAATGCCCTCACAGCAAAAAAGAGTGCTTCCTCGGCTACCATTTGTGGGAGTAATTAGAGGGTTGTCAACAACGCGATTTGGCCGCTGCGGATGGACCGCATTTGAGCGGCCAAGCGCCCAACAAAGTGGGAATTCCCTGTAAAGGCCTGCAAAACAGGGAAATCAGGGAAGAGACTGGTTCGCTATGGACTGCGTCCCGCACCAGCATCTTTGTGGGCTATCGCGTTGCCCTTCGGGCAGCTTCGCTTCCGGCTACTTGAGCGCGCCCTCACTTGTTCTCCTTGATGATCTTCTCGACCAGGGCCTTCTGGTCGGGATACCAGTAGTCGAGATGGCAGCCCTCACACACGCCGTCGAGGCTGTCGACGATCGGGCCGGCCTTGGCCGCGTCGTGCGCGTTGCCCGCCTTGACGAGGTCGCCCATCGTCGCCGCCAGGTTCGCCGCATGGTCGCGCAGGCCCTGCGGGTTCTTGTCGATCCCGGCCTGGACCTCGGCTGCGCTGTGGCCTCCGGGAACGCCCGCGTCGGCGATCGTCTCGCCGGGTTTGATGACCACGATCTTGTCCATCTGGGCGATCTGCTGCGCGCCTTCCTGGACCGCGGTCGCATCTTCGGCGAGCTTCTTCCACATGTCGTCGGTCATCTTCGCCGGGTCGAGCCCGCCTTTGTCGCCGACCGCGGCATTGGTGTCGTCCCACACCTCGTCGGCGTGCTTGTCGACCTGGTCCTTCATCACGTCGTGAAAGGTCGGCTCGGCCTGCGCCTGCTGCTGTTCGTTCTTGTGCGAGCAAGCGGCGAGCAATGCGAGGGCCGGCAAGACAAGGAGCAGGGTTTTTTTCATGGTTGCTGGTATCCCTCAAGAACGACCGACACCGCGTGTCAGTGGGCGGCATCAGGCGCGCCGGCACGTTAATTACGGTAACGGCGGCGTAACGCCAAGTTACATCAGCCTGGCGCGAGGATGACGACTTCTCCCGCGAGCCGTTCGACTTCCGACGCGGCGTGACTGACCAGCAGCGTCGGCAGCTTCAGCTCGTCGCGGATGCGCTCGATCAGGCGGAGGATTTCCTCGGCGCGGGCCGGGTCGAGTGAGGTCAGCGGTTCGTCGAGCAACAGGAAGCGCGGGGCCGAAAGCAGCGCCCGGCCGATCGCCACCCGCTTGGCCTCGCCGCCCGAGAGCGTCGCCGGATAGCGCCTGGCCAGGTGCGCGATGCCGAGGAAATCGAGGGCTTCGGCGCGACTCATCCAGTGGGCGTCGGGGCGTTCGCCGTAAGCGAGATTGGCCGCGACTGTACGGTGCGGGAACAGCCGCAGATCCTGGAAGACATAGCCGGCGCCGCGGCGCTCTGGAGGCAGGTCGATGTTCGCGGAGCTGTCGAACAGCGTGGTTACGTCGATGCGGATGTGCCCGGCGAGCGGCCGGTCGAGGCCGGCGATACAGTTCAGCAGCGTGGTCTTGCCGATGCCCGAAGGCCCGGTGACGGCGACCAGCCCGGCCTCGCTGCGGATCGTGCATCCGCGGATGCTCTCGCCGGCGCGGTAGGTGAGCGCGAGGTCAAAGGACATGCGCGCGCCTGCCGTGCGAGCGCCGCACGAGCAGCTCGGAGGCGAGCAGCGCAGCCACCGAGAGCAGCACCGAGACGATCGCCAGGCGGGTGACGGCGGACTCGGCACCGGGCACCTGCAAGTCCGTGTAGATTGCCAGCGGCAGCGTGCGGGTCTGGCCGGGGATGTTCGAGGCGAAAGTGATCGTCGCGCCGAATTCGCCGAGCGAGCGGGCAAAGCCGAGCATCGTCCCCGCCGCCACGCCGGGGAGGCTGAGGGGCAATGTGACCGTGCGGAACGCGCGCCACGGCGTCGCTCCGAGCGTGCGCGCCGCGCCGACCAAGCGCCGGTCGACCGCTTCGATCGACAGGCGCATCGCGCGGACCATCAGCGGCAGCGCCATCACTGCGGCGGCCAGGGCGGCGCCGGTCCAGCGGAACACCAGGACGAGGCCGAAAGTGCCCTCCAGCCAATGGCCGAGCGGACCGGTGCGGCCGAACAGCAGCAGGAGAACCCAACCGGTCACCACCGGGGGCAGGACCAGCGGCAGGTGAACTGCGGCATCGAGCAGGATGCGGCCGGGAAAGCGCCGTCGCGCCAGCAGCCAGGCGAGCCCGTAGGCAAGCGGCAGTGTCACCAAGACCGCCAACACGCTGACCTTGAGCGACAGCGCGACGACAGCCCACTCGGCGGCGGTCGGCCAGGCGGTCATTTGGCGGTGCCGAAGCCATAGCGGGCGAAGATCGCGCGGCCCTGGTTCGATTCGAGGAACTGTTCGAAAGAGGCGGCCTGAGGGTTTCTGGAAGTGGCGAGGACCGCGACCGGATAGCGGATCGGCGGATAGCTCCCGGGTGGGAAGGCGGCGACCACACGGACTTTGTCCGAAGCGGCAGCGTCGGTGGCATAGACGATGCCGAGCGGCGCCTCGCCGCTTTCGACCAGCGCCAGCGCGGCGCGGACGTTTTCGGCGCGGACGACCTTGTCGGCCAGCGCGTCCCACAGTCCGAGATGCTCGAGCGCGGCCATGCCGTACTTGCCGGCTGGCACGGCGTCGGGATCGGCCATCGCCAGCCGGCCGTTGCCGATTGCGTCCGTCAAGCCGGCGGCGCGGGAGAGATCGACCTTCGCCGCGCTTGCCCTGGGCGCGATCAGCACGATGCTGTTGCCGAGCAAGTCACGGCGGGTGCCCTGGCGCAAGTCACCGGCCTTCTGGACCGTGTCCATCCATTCTTCGTCGGCCGACAGGAACAGGTCGGCTGGCGCGCCGCTCTCGACCTGCCGGGCGAGGGCGGACGAGGCGGCGAACGACAGGATCGGGCGCGGATGGCCCTGCTTCGCCCAGGCGTCGGCTTCGACCTGAAGCGCTTCCTGCAAGCTCGCCGCCGCCAGCACGACGAGCGGTTGCGGCTGGCTCACGGCCGAACCGCAAGCGGCGAGACAAGGCAAGGATATGACGGCCAGGCTGCCGGCGAACGAGCGGGGTGGCATCGCGCGGCTATATCTTGCAGTATACAGCTGGTCCAGCGCGAAGGAGAGGCAAGGCGTGGCACGGCTGAAGCTCAAGTTGCAGCTTTATTGCGGAAGCGAGATCGCCATGGGCCCGGGCAAGGCGGCGCTGCTGCAGGCGATCCGCCGCACCGGGTCGATCTCCGCGGCCGGGCGCGAGCTCGGCATGAGCTATCGCCGGGCGTGGCTGCTGGTCGATACGATGAACCGCTGTTTCGCCGCGCCGCTGGTGGAAACGCAATCCGGCTCCGGCGCGCGGGTGACCGAAGCCGGCGAAGAAGCGTTGGCCGATTACCTTGCGCTGGCCGAACGCGCGGAAACCGCCGCGGCCGGCGCGGCGTTCGAACGGCTGGAGAAAGCGATCCGCCCCCGGCCATCCTAGGGTGCGATCAGCACCTTGCACTGGCT
Organism: Croceibacterium sp.; assembly: GCA_025450635.1. Taxonomy (GTDB): domain Bacteria; phylum Pseudomonadota; class Alphaproteobacteria; order Sphingomonadales; family Sphingomonadaceae; genus Croceibacterium_B. The sequence continues at coordinate 15,799 of JANWHA010000120.1, forward strand.
GGTGCGGTGCTTGAGGCTTTCGAACACCTCGGGCGTGTCCGCGAGCGAGATGGTGTCGGTGACCAGCAGCCGCGGCTCGATCGCGCCTTCCGCGAGCGCGTCGAGCGAGGCTTGATATTCGGGCACCGTGAAGAAGGCGCTGGTCACCAGCCGCACTTCCTTCGACAGCATGGCGAAGCTGTTGAAGGTGTCCGGCCTGGTGCACAGGCCGAGCAGCAGGATCGTCCCGCGCGGGCGCACCTGGTTCACTGCCTGCTCGATCAGGCCGGGGATGCCGACGCACTCGAACACGATGTCGGCCTTGCCGCCGAGGCCGCGCTCGGCGCTGCCGATCGGGTCCGCCGGGTCAACCACGAAAACGTCGGCGCCCATCTCGAGCGCGCGGCTCTTCTGGAAATCGGCGATGTCCTGAATCGCCACCTTGGCGGCGCCCATGCGCTTGGTCCAGAACGCGACGGCAAGCCCGATCGGCCCCGCGCCGAGCACCAGCACCTTATCGCCCTTCTCCAGGCCCGAGAGGTTCACCCCGTGCAGCGCCACCGCCAGCGGCTCGATGATCGCCCCGTCCGCGAGCGAGAGATCGGCGGGCAACTTGACGCATTGGTTCGGCCGGGTCAGCGCATATTCGGCATAGCCGCCGCCCTGCAGGCTGAACTTCTCGCACCACTGCACTTCCCCCTTGCGGCAGTGCTCGCAGTGGCCGCAGCTCATCAGCGGGATGACCGAGACGAGCTGGCCGGTCTTCAGGCCCTCGGCGCCTTTGCCCAGCGCGACCACCTCGCCGGCGAACTCATGGCCGAGCACATCGCCGTGCTTGCAGCCGTACATGGCGTCCTCGGTCATATGCAGGTCGCTGCCGCATATGCCGCAGCGGCCGACCTTGACCACGACCTGGCCTTCGCCCGGCGTTGGGTCCGGCAGGGTTTCGAAGGCGAGCGGCTGGTGCAGCGCCTGGAAGGTGACGGCTTTCATTCGGTTTCCTTACAAGATCCTCCCCGGGACGGGGAGGGGGACCATGCGCAGCATGGTGGTGGGGGTTCGCCGCAGGCGCTGCGCTGGGACGAGAACCCCCTCCGTCAGCCGCCTGTGGCGTCTGCCACCTCCCCGTCCCGGGGAGGATCAGGAAAGCGGCTTGACCGGCCCGAGCTGCATGCCGCCGTCGATCATCACATGCGCGCCGGTGATGTAGCTGCCGGCGTCGCTCGCCAGCAGCAGAGCGAGCGGCTTGATCTGGTAGGTTTCGGCCATCCGCCCGACCGGAACCAGCTCGTCCCACGCCTTCTTCGCCGCCGGGTTCTTCTTGACCCATCCGTCGCCGATGTTGGTTACGAACGGCCCCGGGGCGATGGCGTTGACGCGGATGCCGAAGGCGGCGAGCTCGTAGGCGGCGTGGCGCATGAAGTGCTTCACGCCCGCCTTGGCCGCCATGTACGGCACGCCGACGATCGCCTCGTTGACCTCGGCGGCGTTGGAGCTGGTGATGACGATGGCACCGCCGCGGCGCTGCTTGTTGGCCTTCATCACCCGCGCCGCCTCGCGCACCGTGTGGAACGCGCCGGTGAGGTTGATGCCGATCGACTTGTACCACCGCTCGGGCTCGTAGACGTCGATCTGGCCGGCGGGGTTGCGGTCGCCTTCGGGGGTCCAGAAGCCGTTGCCGACGTCGAGCCCGGCGTTGGCGAAGGCGATGTCGCACCCGCCATAGGCCGCGACGTGGTTGTCGAACGCCTGCGCGACCTGGTCGAGCTGGGCGACGTCACACACATCCCAGCGCGCTTCGTAGCCCTCGTCGACGAGCCGCTTCGTCTCGCGCTCGGCGCCAGCGGCGTCGATGTCGGTCAGCGTGACCTTCGCGCCGGCTTCGGCCATGCATTCGGCATAGGCGAGCCCGATCCCGCTCGCCGCGCCGGTGACCAGCGCCGAGCGTCCGCGGATGTCGAACTGGTCGAGGGTTGCTGGGCCTTCCATGATCTTCCTTTCGCAACCAAGCGCTTGCCTACCCAGGGTAGGCCGGCGGCTCGCTTGTCTCCAGCCAAAGCGCCTGCCCATTGGTTACTGTGCAGATGCCGCTTCCTCGAAGCATGACGCCGAACGAGTTCGCTGCATCGTAATCGATGATGTAAGACCCCGAAGACCCTTGCGAGTTCACGCGCTTGTAAGTCGACGGTGCCTTAAGGGTTGCTTGAATCGCTTCGTCGCACTTCGTCAAATCGGGATTGCGCGCCAGGAAGAAAATACCGACGCCGATGACCGCGGCACCAAGCCCGAGGGCGAGCCAAACTTTCACCGCGGTGCTCATTTGGATTACAAATACAGCTTCGGGTTCACCGCGATCCCCTGCTCTTTGCAGTAGCTCTCGTAGTGGTTGATCATCCACCACACGTCGACCGTCTCGATCAGTTGCGCCTGGTTGTCGTAGAACTCGATCGGGCCGACCATCCAGCCCCACAGCTTGCAGCCTTCGGGATGGTCGGTGACCAGCGTGTGGCTCTCGCCGGGCACCTCGAAGATCAGCCCGCCAGGCGAGGCGACCCAGTCGTATTCGAGATAGCGGACCGAGCCGGTGATGCAGACCATCGTCACCGTGCCGCGGTGAAAGTGCGTGCCGATGGTGCCCGGGCCCTTCATCCACAGGATGTTCGAATAGGCATTCTGGCGCACGTCGAACGCGAGGTGCTTGATCGCCGCGCTGTCGCCGAACGGGACCCACGGGCTGTCCCTGTCGCTCTCGGCGTCGATGTAGCGCCCGCCCGGAGTGTGCGCGCGGACGAGGTCCTTGTAGTTGAACGGGACGTCGACGATCCGCTGCTCGGTGCTCGGCGGGGCTTTCATTACGCTGGCCATGGGGGCGGCTCCTTATCGCATCAGGCTGTCGAGGTAGGTGTCGGCGATGCCGACCTCCTTGTAGTGCGCGCGGGCGTCCCGAATGTAATCGAAAACGTCGTAATGGCCGACCGTCACGCCCTGCTCGTCGAGCCACATCAGTGGGCCGGAGACGACGAAGAACACCTTCATCGGATCCTCGTGCGCATAGCTGACCAGCGTGTGGCTCTCGCCCGGGGTCTCGAAGATGAAGTCGCCCGCGGTCGCGGTCCATTCGTGCTCGAGATAGGCCCACTTGCCGCTGATCGTGTAGGCCCAGATCGGCTTGGGGTGATAATGCCGGTTCACGATGCACGGCTGCTTGGCCATCAGCACGTCGGCCCACATGTTGAGGGTCGGGCTGATCCACACCGGCTTGGAATAGACGTCCTCCACCATCGGCCGGCCGATCGGCACCCACAGCCGCTCGTCGCCCTCGGCAATCTTGGCGAAATAGGCCTCGGGCTTGGCGCCGGGGCGGAGCGACATCGGGATCGGCGGCGTGCCGGCCCAGGGCTCGTTGGTGGGGGCTTCGGGCATGGGTAGTCCTCTCTAAAGCGAACGGCTCATGCGGCGGCGGGCTGCAGTCCGCGTTTGGCGAGCACGCGCGGCGCGCTTTCCCTAAGGCCCAGCGCGAACAGGCCGCCGACGAGCGTCAATCCGACCATGATCCACAGTGGCGCCTGCAGGCCGTACTTGTCGGCGAAAATCCCGGCAACGGCCGGCCCGCCGGCGCCGCCGACGATTTCGCATGCGCCCATGCACAGCCCGAACACCGTGGCCGCCATCGCCGGCGGCACGCTTTCCGAAGGCACGGTGGCCATGAACAGCGGGAAGATGCCGTTCAAGGCCCAGCCGACGAAGAAGATCGCCACCATGCCGATGTACGGCCCGTGATAGTACATCGCGCCGAGCGGCAGCAGTAGCGAGATGAACGGCATCGCGATCATCACCGGCCGGCGCCCGATCATGTCGGACAGGCCGGCGGTGGCGAAGCTGCCGATCGCGGCCGAGATGCCCAGGGTGCCCATCAGCCAGCTCTGTTCCGTTTCGGTGTAGCCGCGCACTTGCGTGAGATAGAGTGGCATGAACGCCCAGGTGATGACCAGGTAGGCGACCAGCACGATGCCCATCACCACGCAGACCCAGATGTTGCGGATATGCAGGGCTTCCCAGATCGCCGCGACGTACCCGCCGATGCCGCTGCCCGTGGCGTGCGGCGTGGGCGGCGCTGAAGAATTCACCGAAGGCACCGGCTCAGCTTCCTCATGCTCCGGCTCCTTGAGAGTAAACCAGATCAGCGCTGCGCAGATAAGGCCGGGCACGCCGGCGATGTAGAACGCGCTGCGCCAGCCGTAATGCTGCGCCAGCCAGACCAGCACCACCGGCGCGACGAACGAACCGAAGAAGTTCGAGCCGAAGTTCTGGGCGATCCCCTGCGCCAATCCGCGCTTGGTCGGATCGACTTCGCTGGCGACCATTGCGTGGCTGATCGGCATCACGCCGCCTTCCGCCAGGCCCATCAGGATGCGCGCGCCGATGAGCATCGCAAACGTCGCGGCGAAACCGGTGAGGAAGGAGCAGGCCGAGAACGCGGCCGTCGCCAGGACCAGCAACAGCTTGCGGTTGCCGACGATATCGCTGACCCGGCTGACGCCGAACGCGGCGATCGCCCAGATGAAGCTGAAGATACCGGCGACGTAGCCCACCTGGCTGTTCGACAAGTGCAGGTCCGGCTGCACGAACGGCATCAGGAAATTGAGCGAGTTGCGGTCGAAGAAGACGATCCCGAAATTGACGCTCAGCAGGCCGACGAGCCAAGCCTGATATCCGGGCGAATTGCGTTTGCTGCTCATCAGTTATCCTTAAAGGAAGGAGCGGACCGGATCGCGGCCGTCCCAGTCGAGGCTCGCTTTCCAGAAGCGGGTGAAAGTTTCGTCCATGCCGGGCGTCACCGGCAGCAGCTCGAGGAAGCCCCATTGCGGGCCGTTGCCGTTGTCGAGGTAGACCACCTCGCCGCCGGTCGGCACCGCGGCGCGGAACGCCTCGACGTAGCCGCGGCTTTGGTAATCGCGGCTGTCGGCGTCCACGTCGGCGCAGGCGATCCCGAAGTGGTGGAAGCCGAAGCCTCTGTGGGCGATCGTTTCGCGGTAGACGCTGGGGTTGTTGTCGAGCGGCTGGATCAGCTCGATCTGCATGTGCCCGGCAAAGCCCATCGCCAGGGTGATGTCGGCGGTCGATTCCTCGCCGCGGTAGATCTGCCCCGGCATCTTGAACCGGTCGAGCACGAAGAACGGGCCGGCGTTGCAGTTGCTGACCCAGTGATCGATCGCGCTCGGCAGGTCCTCGACCACGAACGCGGTCTGCGCGATGCCGCCCATCGGCTGGCCGTAGCCGAGCTCGCTTACCATGTGATTCCTCTCCGCCCGGATCAGGCCCGGGGTTTGTCACTGGCTCGCCAATCGGCGCGACAAAGTCAATCATGTTGCCTGCCGAGTGCTTTGTCGGCCGTTCAGCGCACGGGCGCGGGAGCTTCGCCTGGAATCGATTGGAATCCCGGCTCCCGCCGGCTCTTGACAGAAATCACCAAATAGGTTATACGAATGGCGTGTGGCGAACCGAGTCTCCTGAAGCGATCGGACTCCCGTTGGCGTTGCCGGCGCGCCAGCGCAGCGAATCGGGCTTGGCATGGCGAAAACCCGGGGGAGGGCGTAAGCTTTGTAAACTTCCGCGCCCTCCGGGAACGACGTCCGATCGTCTTTAAAGTGCCAACTTTGCCATCACGAGCGATGGATTCGGCCGTTTTTTGGAGTAAGCCCGCGCCAGGAGAAGAAGGACGATTCATGGCCACCCAATTGAAGCGCGACCTCAGGTGCAGCGAAGCCGAATGGGCGGCACGGCAGGACCTCGCCGCCTGCTATCGTATCTTCGACATGCTCGGCTGGTCGGAATCGATCTACAATCACATCACCTTCCGCGTCCCGGGCGAGGAAGCGTTCCTGATCAACCCTTTCGGGCTGCTGTGGTCGGAGGTGACGGCTTCCAACCTGGTCAAGATCGACAGCGACGGCAACAAGCTGTGCGGCAGCCCTTATCCGGTCAACCTCGCCGGATTCACCCAGCACTCGGTGTTCCACAAGCGGTTGTCGTGGGCCCACGCCATCGTCCACACCCACACGCCGGACACGATGGCGGTGTGCTCGAGTGAGGAGGGGCTGACGCCGACCAACTTCTATTCCTGTTTCTTCGACGGTGCGATCGGCTATCACGATTTCGAAGGCATCACCGTTCGGCCGGAGGAGGGCGAGCGGCTGGTGCGCAACATCGGCAACAAGCGGGTGCTGATGCTGCGCAACCACGGCCCGGTGGTGATGGCCGAGTCGCTGCCGGCGATGTTCCTCTCCTATTACATGCTCCAGCGCGCGTGCGAGATCCAGGTTAAGACCAGCGCGCTCGGAAAGCCGATCCGCGTGCCGCCCGAGGTGGTCGAGGTCCACCAGCGCGACCGCGATCGCATGCTGACCGCCGAGTTCGGCAAGCTCGATTTCGAGGCGTGGAAGCGTAAGCTCGACGCCATTGACACCGGCTGGCGCGCCTGACGATCGTCCCATGACCGCGCTCACCGTCAACGGGCGGCCCGTCAATTTCGAGCTCGATCCGCAGACGCCGCTGCTGTGGGCGCTGCGCGATGCCGCCAACCTCACCGGCACGAAATACGGCTGCGGCGTGGGCGATTGCGGCGCCTGCATGGTGCTGGTCGACGGGGCCGCGCTGCGCAGCTGCCTCGTCACCCTGGCGGATGCCGAAGGGCGGATGGTCACCACCATCGAGGGATTGAGCCGCGACCGCTCGCATCCCGTGCAGCAGGCGCTGGTCGCCGAGCAGGCGATCCAGTGCGGCTTCTGCACGCCCGGCATCGCCATCGCCGCCGCCGCCCTGCTCGCGACCAACGCCTCGCCGAGCGCGGACGAAATCAAGGCGGCGATTCCCAACTTGTGCCGCTGCGGCGTTTACCCGAGACTCGTCGGCGCGATCCAGCGCGCCGCCCGCGTGCAGGCGAGACAGGAACGGATCAGCGCCGCGCCCGCTCCCGGTATAAGCCCGGAAGACGCGGCCGGAGCGGTGCCGGCGATGCGTACGAACACGGAGAAACCATGAAGGCGACAATCTGGCACAATCCGGCGTGCGGCAAATCGCGCGCGACGCTCGAACTGCTTCAGGCGCGCGACGACATCGATCTGACGGTGGTCGAATATCTCAAGGACCCGCCGAGCCGCGACAAGCTCGCCCAGCTCTATTGCGACGCCGGGATGGCCCCGCGCGAGGGCGTTCGCACCTACGGCACCGACGCCGAGGAGCGTGGGCTGACGCAGGCCGACGCCGACACGGTCCTCGACGCGATGATCGCCGAGCCCAGGCTCATCGAGCGGCCGCTGGTCGAAACCGAAAAGGGCGTTAGCCTGTGTCGCCCGCCGGAGCGGGTCGAGGAAATCCTTTGACTCCGAGCGTCTTGCATCAGTCGGCCATATCTGCGAACGCGCGAGGTTCGTGGCCCCTTCTTCCGGGGCATCGCAAAGGGTCCCGGATCGTATGAATGGTAACGAGCTCGCCGAACGTCGCACCGGCGTGAAGCTCAGGCGCAAGATCGCCGAGGCGTTCGGCCCGGCGGGGGTGTTCTTCCGCGGTTTCCTCGAGCATCCGCGAATGGTCGGCTCGATCATCCCGTCGTCCAGACATACGATCGAGAAGATGCTCGCGCGGGTGAAGTGGAGCGAGTGCAAGCTGTTCGTCGAATACGGGCCGGGTGTGGGCACGTTCTGCCGCCCGGTGCTCGAGCGCCTGCCGCGCGACGGCGCGCTGGTGGTGATCGACACCAATCCGCTCTATATCGACTACCTGAAGCGGACCATCCGCGACAGCCGTTTCCATCCGGTGCTCGGCTCGGCCGAGGACGTCGAGGCGATCGTCGCGGCGCTCGGCTATGAGAAGGCCGACTACGTGCTTTCGGGCCTGCCGTTCTCGACCCTCCCCGAGGGTGTCGGGCCGGCCATCGCCGCCGCCACGCACCGCGTGGTGCGCCCCGGCGGGGCGTTTCTGACTTACCAGTTCAGCACCACCGCCCGCGACCTGACCGCGCGGCACTTCCGGCGCATCGAAACCGGCTTCGCGTGGTGGAACATCCCCCCGTGCCTGCTGTGCTGGGGCTGGCAGGAAGGCTGAGAGGCCTCTACTCGAAGGTTTGCGCTGCCGGCACCGGGCTGGCGAGCTGGTCGTGCACCGCGGCGAGCACCGCGAGGAAGACCGTTGCCCACGCGGCATTCATCAAGCTGACCACGAGTCCGTCGCCCGCCCGGGCCGCCTCGGTGCCGAACAGGCTGAAAATCACGCCGAAGAGGCCTGAGACCACGATGGTGATCACGATCATCGCCACGAACAGCAGCGCGTAGAAGGCGAACAGACGCCATCCCGTCCCCTTCGTCAGCGCCCACGAGCGGCCGAGCGCCCTCAGCGGATTGATCACGTTCTCCCTGACCATCACCGGGCCCACCAGCGAGAAGCGCACGAACAGAGCGACCCAGGCAACCAGCGCGAGGATGACGACCACACCGGCCAGAGCAGGGAAGCCGCTCAAGCCGGCAAGCGTCGCCAGGATCATCACCGCCAACGCCAGGACAATGCCCAGCAACAAGTAGGCGGCAATGTACGGCAGCACCTTGGTCGCGCCGGTTTTCAGCGCCTCCGCCACCGTCGGGCGGCGCCGGTCCGTCAGCAGCGCGAGCAGGCCGAGCATGCCGATCGCCTGCAGGAGCGCCACGATCAGGAACAACCACCAGTACTGCGTATAGAACTGCGTCATTCGCCCGATCGCTTCTTGCGCCCCGAGTGGGTGGGCCGGATCGACTCCGGCCATCGGATCCGGGCCGACCAGCATTACCGCGAAGTAGGGCAGGAAGAAGAAGACCCCGGCGACCACCAGGATCACGTCGCGGCTGCGGTTGAGCAGCCGGACCGCGTCGTTCCAGGCCCGGTTCATCTCGAGTGGCATGTCGGTGTCCTTGCTGGCGCCTGCCCCCTTGATAAACGGCGCGAGCCTCGCCACGCAATCGGCGATGGCGGATGCTTTGCCGGATTCGGTCGAATGGCGGTGCAACAGCGCGCCGGTGCCCTATCGCACGGCGCTGGCCGAGCAGGAGGCGCGCAACGCCGCGATCGCCGCGGGCGAGGCGCGCGAGCTGATCTGGCTGCTCGAGCATCCGCCGGTTTACACCGCGGGGACCAGCGCGCCGGCGAGCGAGCTGCTCGATGCCCGGTTCGAGGTGGTCGAGACCGGGCGAGGCGGGCGTTACACCTATCACGGGCCCGGTCAGCGGATCGGCTACGTGTTGCTCGACCTCACCAAGCGCGGGCGCGACGTGCGCTGCTTTGTCCACGCGCTCGAAGGCTGGGTGATCGCCACGCTCGGCGACTTCGGCGTCGAAAGCTGGCGCGCCGAGGGGCGGATCGGCATCTGGACCCGCGATGTCGATGGCGGCGAGGCCAAGATTGGCGCCATCGGCGTGCGCATCCGCCGGTGGGTAACGATGCACGGCTTCGCGGTGAATCTCGATCCCGATCTCAGCCATTTCGGCGGCATCGTTCCGTGCGGCATCGCCGAATACGGTGTCACCAGCCTGGCCAAACTCGGGATCGAGGTTGCGCCCGGTGAGTGGGATAGGGCATTGGAGCGCCGGGCCGGCGGATTTCTCGCCGCGCTCGGCCGTTCGGAGTGCCCCGCGTGATGCGTTTGCGTTCGCTAGTCCTGCTTCTCCCGCTCGTCGCCTTGGCGGCCTGCAACAGTTCCGGGCCCAAGAACGACAAGCGCTCGGCCACGGGTGAAGTGCTCCAGGGCACGACCAGCGATGCGATGCTGCCCCTCGGCCAGCTGACGTCCCAGCCGCCGCTGCTGCCGCCGACCAGCAAAGGGCCGACCACGCCGGAACAGGCGGCGGACCAGAATAGCGGCCGCCCCAGTGCGATCGATGCGGGCAGCGGGACTCCGGACCATGCGGCGACGCCGGCGCCCGCGATCACGCCGGCAGCGCCGGCTAGCACCGCGCCTTAACTCAAGCGTTCCAGCAGCCGCCGGGCTTGTTCGAGGTGCGGCTGGTCGAGCATGCGCCCTTCAAGTTGCAGCGCGCCGGCACCGGGCGCCGCCGCGAAAGCCTCGACGATGCGCCTGGCTTCGGCGATTTCGTCTTCGCCCGGCATGAAGGCGAGGTTGATCACCGCGACTTGGTCGGGGTGGATCGCGAGCATTCCGGCAAAGCCATCGGCGTGGCTTTCCCGGGCTCCGCGCTCGAGGCCGGCGAGGTCGCGGAAATCGGCGTGAAGGGTGTCGATCGGCGCCACCCTGCAGGCATGGGCGGTCAGCAGCACTTGCGCTCGCACCATGCGGAAAGTGTCGGTCCAGCGTCCCTCGGCGTCGCGCTTGCGGCTGGCGCCGATCGCCGCCGAGAGGTCCTCCGCGCCCCACGTCAGTCCGGCCAGGCGCGGAAGCGTGGCGCCGGCGTAGGCCGCGATCGTGAGCGCGGCGGCCGGCGTTTCGCTGACCAGCGGCAGCAGCCGGGTGCGGCCCAGCGGCAAGCCGTTGCGCTGCTCCCGGTCGTGCAACTCGGCGGCAAGCATCTGCAGTTGCGCCGGGCCGGACGCCTTGGGCACCATGATGCCGTCGGGCGCGGTGGCGAGCACCGCATCGACGTCGTCGCGCCACAGCGGGGTGTCGAGCGCGTTGATCCGCACCCACAGTTCAGAGCCACCCGCCGCGCGCCTCCGCGCCGTCAGCCACTCGCGTGTCAGTCCGCGCGCTATCGCCTTGGATTGCGGCGCGACCGCGTCCTCGAGGTCGACGATGATCACATCGGCGCCGCAGCTCGCGACCTTGGCCAGCTTCTTCTCGCTGTCGCCCGGGACGAACAGCCACGATCGCATCGGCATTGCGTTGGCCTCCCAAAGCTTTCCTATAGCCTTCCCTGCTCCCCCCGCTAGACGGACCGGGAAATGAAACCCCCCGAAGAGTTCGCGCCGCGCCACCGCTTCCTGCCGCTTGCCGCCCTGCTCGTCGGCAACGCCGCGCTGGCGCTCGGGCCGTGGTTCGTGCGCCTGGCCGACAGCGGCCCGGTGGCCGCGGGATTCTGGCGCGTGGGCCTGGCGCTCCCGGTGCTATTCCTGTTCGCCAGCCGCGAGCCCGCCCCGGCGGTGCCTGTCACCCGCAGGATGCTGCTGACAATCGCCGCCGGCGGGGTGTTCTTCGCGCTCGACCTGTCGAGCTGGCATGTGGGCATCGGCTATACCCGCCTCGGCAACGCGGCGCTGTTCGGCAACTCGGGCAGCCTGATCCTGATGTTCTGGGGCTTCGTGGCGTGGGCCCGCTGGCCGAAGGCGCGCGAGTGGCTGGCGGTGCTCGCGGCGCTCGGCGGCGCGGCGATCCTGATGGGACGGAGTTTCGAGGTCTCGACACAGACGCTCGTCGGCGACCTGTTCTGCCTCCTCGCCGGGCTGCTCTACGCCGGCTACCTGCTGATCCTGCAGGACGCCCGCCGGGCGGTCACCAGCTGGCGCCTGCTGAGCTGGTCGAGCGCGGCGGGCGTGCCGGTGCTGCTGATCGTCGCGCTGCTGCATGGCGAGCCGGTGTGGCCGCACGATTGGTGGCCGCTGGTGGCGCTGGCGATTTCCAGCCAGCTCATCGGCCAGGGCATGCTGGTCTATGCGCTGCGCCATTTCTCGCCGCTGGCGATCGGCCTGGCGCTGCTGACCCAGCCGGCGATCGCCTCGCTGGCGGGCTGGCTCGCGTTCGGCGAACGCCTCGGCCCGATCGACGTGCTGGGCATGGCGCTGCTGGCCGGGGCGCTCGTCCTCGCGCGGGTCGCCGGGGAATCGACGGACACCAAGAGCGCTGATACAACCCTCGCCTGAGGGGACAACGGGGAGGACGGGGACATGCAGCAACAGGGCAGGCAGAGCGGCTTCGACACCAGCTACGAATGGAAAATCATCCTGGTCCTCAGCCTGACGTTCGGACTCGTCGGCCTCGACCGTTTCATCCTGCCGGTGCTGTTTCCCACGTTCATGAAGGAGCTGAGCCTGAGTTATCAGGATCTCGGCAACCTGGTGGGCATCCTGGCCGTGTTCTGGGGAATGTCGGCCTTTGCGATGGGGTTCCTCTCCGACCGGGTCGGGCGCCGCACCGTGCTGATCCCCGCGGTGATCGTCTTTTCGGTGATGTCGGCGCTTTCCGGCGTGGCCGCGGGACTGGTCAGCCTGCTGGTCATCCGCGCGGTGATGGGTCTGGCCGAGGGACCGGTCGCCTCAATCGGCGTGGCGGTGGCAGTCGAAGCCTCGCATCCCAAGCGCCGCGGCATGAATAACGGCATCTTCCAGTGCATGATCTCGCTGATGGGCAACGCCATCGGGCCGATCATCGCCACCCAGCTGCTGGGGCTGGGAGTCAGCTGGCGCGCGGTGTTCATGCTGGTCGGCGTGC
>JANWHA010000121.1 GCA_025450635.1 Croceibacterium sp.
AGGAAGCGGTCGTAATCGCGCGGGCTGCCGGCCAGCCCTCCGCCGCCAAGCTTGACCGGCGGCGGGTCGAGGAAGATCGAGTTCGCCGGCATGTCGATCGGGACCAGCAGGTCGTTGACGACCGCGTCGGTCGTCGTGCGCCGCGCAACCTCGCTGCGGGGCACCTGGAACCACGTCCTGGTCATGCCCGTGGGCCCGAAGATGCGCTGCTGCAGGAAGGCGTCGAACGCCTGACCGGAGACGACCTCGATCACCCGGCCCATCACGTCGAGGCCGGCCGAATACGACCAGCGCGTGCCCGGCTGGTAGACCAGCGGCATCTGCGCGATGGCGTCGGCGAACTCGGCCAGGCCGTCGACGCTCTTGTCGATGTGCAGCTCGGGGATCGGCAGCTTGCTGGCGAAGGCGGGAACGATGCCGCGGTCGAGGTAGGCCTTCCGGAGCGGGCCCTTCTGGATGATCGCGTAGCCGAGGCCCGAGGTGTGGGTGAGCAGCATGCGGATGGTGATCGTCCGCGTCGCCGGCTCAAGATTGTCGGGCGTGATCGGCCCGTCGTAAGCCTTCTGCACCTGCATCGATTTGAAGGCGGGAATGATCTCGTGGAGCGGCTGATCGAGCGCGAGCTTGCCCTCGTCGATAAGGATCATTGCCGCCATGCCGGTGATCGGCTTGGTCATCGAATACCAGCGGTAAAGGCTGTCCGCGCTCGCCGGCTGAGTGCCGCCGAGCGCCAGCGTGCCCTGGGCCAGCACCGCCGGCGCCTGCTGCCCCCAGCCGAGCGGCGCGACCATGTTGGCGACCTTGTGCCCGCCGACATAGCTCTGGATGAGCTGCTCGACGTGCGGCCATTCCGCCGCGGAATCCTGCGCGCGAGAGAGGCCCGGCCAGCCGAGCGTTACGCCGGCGATCGCGGCGCCGCCGAGCCATTGGCGGCGGCTAAGCTGTACGTCAAACGGGGTCATGCGCAGGCTTCCGTCGGTCATAAGGCGTGAACCGCACCTTAGCGTCAGTGGCGCACAGATAAAGCGCGGGGCTTGCGCGGCCGCACCGTGCTATCCATGTAACACACATGTTCAACCTGATCTCGATCCTGATCGGCCTCGTCGCCCTGCTACTGGCGATCCCCTCGGCCATACCGCTGCTCGGCTGGGGCAACTGGATCGTCCTGCCGATCGCCCTCGTCGGCGCCAGCATCGGCGCCCTGTCGCGCTCCGACAAGGGCCGCAACTTCTGCCTGATCGTGTTCGCGCTGGCGACCGTGCGGCTGATGCTGGGGGGCGGGATTTTTTAGCTGGCGGACGACCGCTAACGACCCATTTGCGGACGCTAAGCAGGTAATTCGCGCGAGGTTCAGTTCTGTCCCATTTCATAGAAATCGCCGTTTGAGATGTCCACATATCCCTGCTGAGATGAATTGAACCAAAGGCCGATGAAACGTGCTCCCGACTTGGCCTGTCGGGCTTTTCGACCGCGTTCGATTTCCAGGTCGAGTTCCTTGGCTACTGCTTCGTTCGTCTTCGCATCGCGTATTGAGTCGAACGGGGCATTGTCAGCATGAGGATAGCCCCAAACGGGTCCCATCCACCCGATATAAGGATGTGCCGACCGGTATGGGCACATGCCACTATCCACGAATGGATTACGAACCCACAGCAATTTTCCATTCTTGTCGACAGCGGCGAGATGGCGACCGTCGCTCTCCACATAAAACGTGTCTCCACTCGTAGGATCGCGATACGTCCAAGGCGGCTGCGGTGGTAACGCCGGGCCGAACGGAAAGAAGCCGTGATCCATGAGCTTGAATGGATCGGTACGCGGATGTAGCGCCACAAACTTGTTAGCTTGAATTTCGCATTCGGATTGCTGAACGGGTGGGACGGAATTGCGCGCCGGAGGTGCGGCACTTGCCATGGTCATGGACCCCACGATGACCATGGCCACACATAGGAAAAACATCTGCTTCCCGTGCATTTTTTCGCCACAAGCCTCATTTATTTCGGGTGCCCCTGGGGCACATCGTTCCCGCCGTCGAATACACGACAGGAAACCCACTGAGGAGAGATAACGTCACGTCCGCTTGCCACCCAATTGCGGACATTACCGTCTACCCCACCAGCGCCAGCCGCGCCGCCTTCGCGAACAGCGTCGGCAAGCCTGCCGCATCTATCTCCCTGATAGGCCACCATTCGCCCCTCCCTTTGAGCTCGCTCCAGCGGTCGCCGGCGTAGATCGCCACCCCCAGCTCCAGGTCGAAATGCGTGAACCCATGCCGCACTACGCCTCCCGCGCGCCACGAGCCGGGGAGCGGGGCGTCGCCGGTGCCATCCGCGCGGGCGGTCCAGCCGTCGTCGGGCAGCGCGCGCATGCCGCCGAGCATGCCTTTCGCCGGGCGGCGGACGAGCCAGACGGCGCCGTCGTGTTCGATCCAGAAGGCGGTGCCGATGCGGCTCGGGCGGGTGCGCTTCGGCGCCTTGACCGGGAACCGCGCCGGCTCGCCCGTCGCCCTGCCCTCGCATTCGGCGGCGACAGGGCACAGCAGGCACCTCGGGTCGCGCGGGGTGCAGATCGTCGCGCCGAGGTCCATCATCGCCTGCGCGAAGTCGCCGGCGCGCTCGGCGGGCGTGATGCGCTCGGCCGCCGCGCGGATGGCGCCCTTCCCTCGCGGCAAGGGCTCAGCGATCGCGAACAGGCGCGCGACGACCCGTTCGACATTGGCGTCGATCACCACCGCGCGCTTGCCGAACGCGATCGCCGCCACTGCCGCGGCGGTGTACGCGCCGAGGCCGGGGAGCTGGCGTAGCTCCTCCTCTGTTTCGGGAAAGCCGCCTCGTTTTGCCACGGCGCGCGAGCAGGCGACCAGGTTGCGCGCCCGGGAGTAGTAGCCCAGGCCGGCCCAGGCGGCCATCACGTCCTCCTCCGGCGCCGCGGCGAGCGCCTCGACCGTCGGCCAGCGCGCGATGAAAGCCGTGAAGAACGGCGCGGCGTGGGCGGTCGTGGTCTGCTGGAGCATCACTTCCGACAGCCACACACGGTAAGGGTCCGCCGCGCCTCCCCCGGGCGGAACCCGCCACGGTAGCCGCCGGGCGTTGCGGTCGTACCATTCGAGCAGTTTTTCCGGGATGGCGCGGCTGGCGGTCACGCCGTGGCTATGGCATGGCGGCGAGGATCATGGAACGGGACCCGCCCCCCAAGGCCCGCAAGCCAAAGGCCTCCGGGGCCTCAAGTAGCAAAGCGGTAGGCCGGGAATATGCCCGCCCGCGCGGCGGCCCGGCCAAGCCGATCGCCGACCTGATGCCGCAGATCGGCCGCGCCGCGTTCCGCCGCTTCGGCTTCGTGCAGAGCTCGGTCGTCACCCGCTGGCCGGAGATCGTCGGCGAGCGCCACGCGCAGGTGTGCATGCCGGAATCAATCCGCTTCCCGCCCGGCGAGAAGAGCGACGGCATCCTGCAACTCGTCGTGCTGCCGGCGCACGCGCCGCTGATCCAGCACGTGATCCCCGAGATCATGGAGCGGGTGAACCGGTTTTTCGGCTACAAGGCGGTGGTGCGGGTGAAGCTGCGGCAAGGCGCCGTTAAGCCGCCGCATGCTCAGGAGCCGCCCAAAGCGCCGCCGTCGCTCAAGCCGATCCCGATGGAACTGGGAGACAGCTTGCGCGATATCGGCGACCCGGAGCTGCGCACGGTGCTGGAATCGCTCGCCCGCAGCCTCGGAAACGGTCAGGAGGACGAACACGGATGAAGAAGATTGCATTCGCCGCCGCGCTGCTGGCAGCCGCGCCGCTGGCGATCGGCGCGACGCACAACTGGCTGGCGACGGTCACGCCCGACGGCACCGCCCATCGCATCGGCAATCCCGACGCCAAGGTGAAGCTCGTCGAATACGTCAGCTACACTTGCCCGCATTGCGCCGCGTTCACGAAAGAAGCCGAAGGACCGATCCAGCTGGCCTATATCCAGCCCGGCAAGGTCAACGTCGAGATTCGCAACCTCATCCGCGACCCCATCGACCTGACCGTGGCGATGCTGGCGGATTGCCCGCCGATGTCGCGCTTTCCGCAGAACCACAGCGCCTTTCTGGCGCACCAGGAAAGCTGGATCGGCCCGCTGACCGATGCGACCGCGGCCCAGCAGGAACGCTGGAAGCAGCCGACCGCCGCGGGACGGCGGGCGATCGCGGCCGATTTCAAGCTCTACGACATCATGGAGCGGCGCGGCTATTCGCGCGCCGAGGCGGATCGCTGCCTGGCGAACGATGCCCTGATGAAGCAGATCGTGGCTTCCTCGGCCAAGGACTGGGACCTCCCGAATATCGAAGGCACACCGGCTTTCGCCATCAACGGGGTGATCGCGCCGGGAACCCACAGCTGGCAATCGCTGATGCCGCAACTGCAGGAGTCCGTCAAAAAGGCGTCCTAACTGTGCAAAAGGCCGCGGCGTGCGGTTAACGCGGTTTGACCGGTGCGCGCGCTTCGCTAGCCTCTCCGTTCGCCACTCGACGGGAAACAACGACAATGACCGTGCTTCGCCGCTTTGCCCTGGCCGCTCTTGCCGCCCCCCTCGCCCTGACGCTCGTCGGCTGCGGTTCGAAAGACAACGGCACTGCGCCTGGCGCTCCCCCGACCGGTTCTGCGATCGCCGCGGTACCCGCCCCGGCCGGAAAGATGTGGTCCGACGTCGTGACCTCGACACCCGAAGGCGGGATGCTGATGGGCAATCCCAACGCGCCGCTCAAGCTGGTCGAATACGGCTCGCTGTCCTGCCCGCACTGCGCCAAGCTGGCGAACGACGGCATGAAGACGCTCGAGGGCCAGTACGTCAACAGCGGCCGCGTCAGCTACGAGTTCCGCAGCTACATCATCCACGGCTCGATCGATGTGGTGCTGACGATGCTGGCGCGCTGCGGCGATCCCTCGACGTTCTTCCCGATGATCGAACAGCTCTACGCCACCCAGGACCAGTGGGTGGCCCGCGCCGAGCAGGGCGGCAATGCGGCCCAGGCAGCGAGCAGCCTGCCTCCCGCGCAGCGCTTTCCCGCCCTCGCCGATGCTTATGGCCTGACCGACTGGTTCGCCGCCCGCGGCATCTCGAAGGACCAGGCGCATGCGTGCCTCGCCAACCCGGACCAGGCCGAGGCGATCGCCAAGCGGACCCAGGACTGGTACCAGAACCAGGGCATCGACGAGACGCCGACGCTGTATCTCAACGGCAATAAGCTCGCGAACGTGGCCGAGTGGGACCAGCTGCAGCCGGCGCTGCAGAACGCCGGGGCGCGGTAGAGGCCGCGCGAGGGCCGCCGGCGATGCTTTTCCGCAAGCTCCGCCTGTCGGGCTTCAAGAGTTTCGTCGAACCGTCGGAGCTGCGCATCGAGCCGGGGCTGACGGGCGTTGTCGGCCCCAACGGCTGCGGCAAATCGAACCTTCTGGAAGCCATCCGCTGGGTGATGGGCGAGAACTCGCCCAAGTCGCTGCGCTCGGGCGGAATGGACGACGTCATCTTCGCCGGCACCGCCCAGCGCCCGCCGCGCGATTTCGCCGAGGTGGTGCTGCAGGCGAGCGGCGACGGCGGCGAGGAGCTGGAGGTCGTCCGCCGGATCGAGCGCGGGGCCGGCAGCGCCTACCGCGTCAACGGCCGCGACGTGCGGGCGAAGGACGTGGCGCTGGTGTTCGCCGACGCCGCCACCGGGGCCCATTCGCCCGCGCTGGTCAGCCAGGGCAAGATCGCCGCGGTGATCGCCGCCAAGCCGGCCGAGCGGCGGATGATGCTGGAAGAAGCGGCCGGGATCGCCGGCCTCCACGTCCGCCGGCGCGACGCCGAGGGCAAGCTGAAGCAGACCGAAACCAACCTCGCGCGGCTCGATGACCTGATGGCCGGGCTCGACGCGCAGATCGCCTCGCTGCGCCGGCAGGCCAAGCAGGCAGAGCGCTACAAGGCCCTCAGCGACCAGATCCGCGTCGCCGAAGCGCGGCTGCTGTTCGCCCGCTGGCGCGATGCCGCCGCCGC
>JANWHA010000122.1 GCA_025450635.1 Croceibacterium sp.
AGTGAGTTTCCCGCCGCTGAGGGAAAACAGCGAAAGCGTGCCGCTGCGCCCGCACGGCACGATGAACCGATGGCGTTTGGCATCGAACAGCGCCGTATCCGGGCCCTGGCCGATCGGCACGAGCTGGACGACCTTCCTCCCCCGAACGTCGACCAGCGCCGCCACCCCATTGGCGCAGGCACTGAGCGTGAGCCGGTCGGCGACATCGGCGGCCAACCCGGTCGGGTGCTCGCAACCCGTCAGCGGGATCGGCGCCAGCGCCTTGCCCTGCTTGAGATCGACCAGCTCGAGCTCGCTCGCGCCCTCGTCGTTAATGGCCAGCAGGCCGGGGCCGGCGAGCGCGCCGAATTCGAGCGCCGGCTTGACGGCGATCGTCCGCACCACCTTCCCGCTCTTGGGATCGACCTGCGACACGCTACCGCTCTTGGCGTTCATCACCAGCACCTGGCGCAAGGCGGGATCCCACAACGCCGCATCGGGATTCTCGCCGACCGGCACTTTGGCCAGTTCGTGCCCGTCGCGCGCGTCGATCAGGCGCAAGGTATTGTCCTGGCCGCTGGTGACGGCGATCTCATCGGTGCCGGGAATCGCCAGCGCCGCGTGCCCGCGCTGGATTTGCCCGACGTCCCTCGCCTGGCGGGTCGCCAGGTCGACGATCGATGCGGCCGTGCCGCGCCCGATCAGCACGCGGTCGTGCGCGGGATCGTAAGTGGCGATGTCCCAGAATCCGTCAGCCAGCGGGATCGACGCTTCGATGCGATAGGCAGCCGCCGCCGGCGTAGTTTGCGGTGCCGCGGCAACGAGGGCCGCCGTGCCAAAGGCAGCGAACGCGGCGGTGAACAAGGCGAGGCGAATCATCACATTCCTCCGATCACGTCGCACAGGACGAGGCCTTGTAACCGGAGGGGTGTGGGCCGTCACCTCCGCCTTGGCGGCCGATCTTCCTTAACCCGCGAAAAGGAGAGGAAGATCGGCCGCGCGCCCGGGCTTAGCGGCAGCGAACGTCGCTGCTGTTCTGGTCGATGGACTTGCCCAGCAGCGCGCCGAGCGCGCCGCCGATCAGGGTACCGGCCACACGGTTGTGGCCGCCATCGATCACGTTGCCGAGCAGCGCGCCGCCTGCGCCGCCGACGATCAAGCCGGTCGTGCCGTCGCTGCGCTTGCAGTAATAGCGGCCGTCGGACCCGCGATAGACCTCGTCGTTCGGGCCGAGGCGCCGTTCGGTGTAACGCGGATCGTCGCGATAATAGCGGGCGGCGTCATAGTCGGTTGCGTAAGGATCGCGGCCGCGATCGCCATAGCCCGAGCCGTAGCGGTCATTCCGGCTGGCCCAGCGGATGCTGCGGCTGAGGTCGTCGAGATTGCGGTTCAGGCTGTCGGCCTGCTGCCGCAGATAGTCGAGCTGCCGCTGCACGCGCCGGGCTTCCCGGCGATCCAGGCTACCGTCCTGCACGCCGCGATTGATCCGCTGCTGGAGCCAGTCGATCCGCTGCTGCAGGCCTTGCGGCGCGCCCTGCCAGAAGCTGTTGGAATTCCAGGAGCTGCCCGAGCGCCAGTCGCGACCCTCCTGCGCCGCGAGCGGGGTTGCGACCGTGGCACTGGCGAGAACCAGCGCGGCGATTATCGTCTTCTTTTTCATGTGTTCCTCCATGGGAATCCGAGTGGTGCCCTGACAGAGCCAGAGGCAATCTGAACCGATGCAAAACTGAAGGGCCGCGGCGACGTTCCCGCGACGGTTCGGCAGCCACTGTTGCGTTCAGGCACTTATGGCCCGGGCAGGGCAGCAGAGAAATCGCTTCGGACTAAGCCTTCGCGACGACGCTTTCGGGCAGCTCCTCGCCGAACACGCGCTGGTAATATTCGGCGACCAGCATCCGCTCGGCCTCGTCGCACTTGTTGAGGAACGTCAGGCGGAAGGCGAAGCCGATGTCGGCGAAGATCTCGGCGTTCTGGGCCCAGGTTATCACCGTGCGCGGGCTCATCACCGTCGAGATGTCGCCGCCGATGAAGCCCTGGCGGGTCAACTCGGCGACGCGGATCATGTCCGCGATGGTCTTGTCGTCGATGCTGGCCACCTTGGACTTGACGATCTCCAGCTCGACCGGCGCCGGCAGGTAATTGAGCGCGGTGACGATGCTCCAGCGGTCCATCTGGCCCTGGTTGATCGCCTGGGTGCCGTGATAGAGCCCGCTCGTATCGCCGAGGCCGACGGTGTTGGCCGTCGAGAAGAGGCGGAACCACGGATTCGGGCGGATCACCCGGTTCTGATCGAGCAGCGTCAGCTTGCCCGACTGTTCGAGCACGCGCTGGATAACGAACATCACGTCGGGCCGGCCGGCGTCGTATTCGTCGAACACCAGCGCCACCGGATGCTGCAGGGCCCACGGCAGCAGGCCCTCGCGGAACTCGGTCACCTGCAGCCCGTCGCGCAGCACGATCGCATCGCGGCCGACGAGGTCGATGCGGCTGATATGGGCGTCAAGGTTGATGCGGATGCACGGCCAGTTGAGGCGCGCGGCAACCTGCTCGATGTGGGTCGACTTGCCGGTTCCGTGGTAGCCCTGGATCATCACCCGGCGGTTGTGCGCAAAGCCCGCCAGGATCGCCAAAGTGGTCTCCGGATCGAACACGTAAGCGTCGTCGAAATCGGGCACACGGTCGTCGGCCTTGGAGAAGGCCGGGACTTTCCAGTCGACATCGATGCCGAACGTCTTGCGCACGTCAACTTTGGTGTCGGGCGCGGCCATGACGGTGCCGGATTCGCCGGGGGAGGGGGTCATTTCATTCATCGCGGGGAACGCCTAGACGCGCGAACTTGGTGCTGCAACAAACAATGGCAACTGTCTGCCGAGAGGGAAACGCTTCATGAAGATTTACGGATTTCCGTTGTCGCCGTTCGTGCGCAAAGTCGTCGTCGCGGCGCGCGAAAAGGGGGTCGATTACGAATTGATTCCGGCCAACCCGAGCGAGCCGAGCGAGGAATTCCTCAAGGTCAGCCCATTCAGCAAGATCCCCGCGCTGAGCGACGGCGATTTCTGCCTCGCCGATTCGACCGCGATCGTGACTTATCTCGACGCCAAGTACCCGGCGCCGGCGCTGCTGCCGGCCGAACCCAGGGCGCGCGGGCGTGCGGTGTGGTTCGAGGAAGTGGCCGACACCGTGCTGATCCCCGCCGGCGCGCCGATCGTCGTCAATCGCTTCCTGCGGCCCAAGATCTTCGGCACCGATGGCGACGAGGAAGCGGCCAAGGCCGGAGAAGAAGCGATAAGGAAGCCCCTCGCCTATCTTGAGAACGAGGTCGGCGACGGCTGGCTGGACGGCGATTTCTCTATCGGCGATCTGGCGGTGGCCTGCTGCATCAAGACGCTGAGCTATGCCGGCTGGACCATCGATCCGGCGCACTACCCGAAGCTCGCTGCCTGGTACGACCGTGTGCGCGAGCGCAAGGCGTGGCAGGCGGCGGCCGATGAGGAAGACGCGATCTTCGAATCGATGAAGGGTTAGCCGATCTTCGCGGGCAGGTGGAACAGGTCGATAAAGCGGTTCGCCAGCGTGCGGTCCCCTTCAAGGCGCACGCCCTGCTCCGCCAGGTGCTCGGGGGGAATCTTGCGGTAGATCAGTGCCGCCAGCAGCATCGTCTCGGGTGCGCGCATGATCACTTGCGCGTCCTCTATTGCCCCGCGGCGGATTCGCAGTTGGCCCTCCTTTAGCGTGGCAAGGTAGGTCTCGCCGGCGATCTCGAAGCCGACGGTCGCATCGAACTCCTTCGCCTTCTCCTTGTCGATCATGGTCCTCAGGCTGATCATGCCCGACACCGGCGAAAGCGGCAGCGTGGGATCGTGCAGCGGGCTCCTCGCGGCCCAGCGACCCAGTTCCTGGATCGCCGGTTCGGCGAGGTAGCCCCACTCGGTGAGCTCGTAGACCTGCACGTTGGCCGGGGGCGGCAGCGTGCGCCTGACCACCGCGCCGGCCCGTTCGAGGCTTTCGAGCCGCTCGGTCAGCACTTTGGCGCTGATCCCGTTGAGCGCCTGGCGCAGCTTGGAAAACCGCCGCGGCCCGAGCATCAGCTCGCGCAGCACCAGCAGCGACCAGCGCTCACCGATCAGTTCCATCGCAAAGGCCGTGCCGCAGGCGTCTTCGTACCACCGGCCGTGCCTGGTATCAGGCGACTTGGTCTCTTTTTGTAACTTCACGGTTGCCTTTAGTAACTCATTGGGGCACGAATCGCAAGTACCGAGTCGGGAGGTACTGAGGAGAGGACATGGACGACACCGCCACTCTACCGCAGCAGAATGAGCTGAAGCCCGCGCGTGAGCTGGCCGCGGGCAGCACGACTCGCTGGGACGGCGAAAGTGCTGCCTATCGCCAGGCGCGCACGGCGCTGCTGGCTGACGAGATCGAGCTGCGCAGGCAAATCCAGCGCGTTGCCGAACAACGCCGCGCCTTGCCGCCCGGCCCGGTCGCCAAGGACTATCGCTTCCGCGACGAGCAGGACCGCGAAATCGGCCTGGCGGACTTGTTTGGCGAGCACGACACGCTGTTCACCTACCTCTGGATGTACGGCCCCGAAAGGCAGCGCCCGTGCCCCATGTGCACCCAGTTCGTCGGATCGCTCGATATCCCCGCACGCGACATCGAGCAACGCCTGTCGCTCGCCATCATCGGCCGCTCGCCGGTCGCCCGTCAACTGGCCTTTGCCCGCGAAAGGGGCTGGCGCAACCTGAAGTTCTACCAGACGATCGACGACGACTTCGTACACGACACCCATTGGGTGGTCGATGGCGAGGAATGGGCCGGCGTTTTGGTCTGGAAGCGCGAGGGCGACACGGTGCGCCTGTTCTGGGCGGCGGAAGGCGGCTTCGAAACCGCCGACCCCGGCTTCGACCCGCACCTCGCCCCCGATCCCACCCCGCTCTGGAACATCCTCGACTGGACCCCGTCCGGCCGCGACGCGAAATGGTATCCGAAGCTCGAATACTGACCGAGGGGAGAGAGACAATGAGCAAGATGATCTTCGTCAACCTGCCGGTGACCGACCTGCCCAAGTCGAGGGCCTTCTACGAAGCGATCGGCTTCGCCAACAATCCGCAGTTCACCAACGATCAGGCGGCGGCGATGATGTGGTCGGACACGATCGTCGTCATGCTGCTGACGCACGAGTTCTGGAAGACCTTCACCGACAAGACCATTCCCGACGCCCATCAATCCGCGCAGGTACTCCTGTGCCTCAGCCACGACAATCGGGACTCGGTCGACGGCATCGTCGCCAGGGCCGGCGCCGCCGGCGGCAGGCCGGAGCCGACACCGACGCAGGACCACGGCTTCATGTATGGCAGCAGCTTCGAGGACCCCGACGGCCACATCTGGGAAAACGTGTACATGGACATGGCCGCAGTCCCGCAGCACCCGGAACCGGCCACGGCTTGATTAGCACGCGAAAGGGAGAGACAAACATGGCCACCCAACCCGTTCCCGTCGTCACCGCGTTCGACTGGGTGCCCGACTTCGCCAAAGGCCTGGTGCGCGACTTGCGCGTGCGATGGGCATACGAGGAGCTCAGCCAGCCATACGCGGTCGAGAAATTCGGCGCCGCCACCCCGCGGCCCGACGACTACGTCAAGTGGCAGCCCTTCGAGCAGGTTCCCGCGTTCCGCGACGGAGATGTCGAGATCTTCGAGAGCGGCGCGATCCTGCTTTACATCGCGGAGAAGCATGACGCTCTGCTGCCGAAGGATGAGGCGAGGCGCTGGCGGGCGATCTCGTGGCTCTTCGCCGGCCTCAACAGCGTCGAGCCGTCGTGCATGCGTTATTTCGCCTACACGGTGTTCAATTCGGGCAAGCAGTGGACCGAAGGCGCGACCGAAGCCGTCGTGCCGCTGCTCAAGCAGAAGCTGAAGCGCGTGACCGACGCGCTCGGTGGCGGCGACTGGCTCGCCGGCGAGTTTTCGATCGCCGACATCATGATGGTGACGGTGCTCAACAGCCTCAAGGAAACCGGTTTCGTTGCGGAATTCCCGACCCTCGCCGCGTACCACCAACGCGCCACGGCGCGGCCGGCTTACCAGCGGGCCTTGGCCGCGCAGCTTGCCGACTTCGATGGCCCGCCGCCGCCAGGGCGGGGCTGAGCGATGCATCTTGATGGGTTCGTGATTCCCGTGCCCGAGGGTAACAGCCAAGCCTACCTTGAGATGGCGCAGTGGTTCGACCAGGCGATGATCGATCTCGGAGCGCTCGAAGTCATCGAAGGCTGGGAAACCGACGTGCCCGACGGCAAGCGGACCGATTTCCGCAAGGCGGTCGCCGCGGAGCCCGGTGAGAAGATCGTTTTCTCGTGGATACTGTGGCCCGACAAAACGACCGCCGACGCCGCGCACGAGGCGATCCACGAGGACGAGCGCTTCAAGGCGATGACCGAGATGCCGTTCGACGGACGGCGGATGATCTTCGGCTCGTTCGAGCCGATCCTGAACCTGAGGAGAGAGCCATGACGGGAATGCCCATCTGGTACGAGCTGATGACGCCTGACCCGGCCGGCGTGGCGGCGTTCTACCGCGCGGTCGGCGGCTGGGACATTCCGGCGCAAGGCAACGCGATGCCCAACGGTTCGGAATACCGCGAGATCAAAAGGCCAGACGGCGGCAATCTCGGCGGGGTCCTCACTCAGACCCAGGCGATGCGCGAAGGCGGCGCCCGCCCTGGCTGGATTCCTTACTTTCACGTCAAAGGGGTCGAGGACGCCTGTGCCAAAGCCGAAAGCATGGGCGCCGCCACGCACATGCCGCCGACGCAAATGCACGTCGGCACGCTGGCGATGGTCGCCGATGCGCAAGGGGCGCCGTTCTACTTGATGGACCCGGCGCCGCCGGCGAACGATCCCAACGCGAGGAGCGACGTGTGGGACCGCGAAAAGCCCGGCCACTGCCGCTGGAACGAGCTCGCCACCACCGACGCCCCGGCGGCGAAGGACTTCTACACCCGGCTGCTCGGCTGGACGTCGGACCGTTCGATGCCGATGGGCGAGCGCGGCGACTATCTGTTCGTCGAATGCGAGGGGAACCAGATCGGCGCGATCAACCCGTGGATCGGCGAGAACCAGCCGCCGATGTGGCTGCCCTATCTCGGCGTCGACAGCATCGCCCGCGCGGCGGAGGCGGCGAAAGCCAATGGCGGCACCGTGATCAACGGCCCGCACGAAGTCCCCGGCGGCGAGCACGTATTCATCGCCACCGATCCGGCGGGCGCAACGGTCGGCTTTGTCGGCCCGAAGGGAGAGTGATGGTGAGCAACGCGGCCACCGTGTGCCTGTGGTTCGACAAGGCCGCCGAGGAAGCCGCGCGGTTCTATACCGCGACGTTTCCGAACAGCGCGATGGGCAAGGTGAACCGCGCGCCGGGCGATTATCCCGCCGGCCACCAAGGCCAGGCCCTTACCGTCGAGTTCACCCTGTGCGGCATTCCCTATGTCGGTCTCAACGGCGGGCCTTATGCCACGCCGAACGAAGCCTACTCACTGCAGGTCTTTACCGATACGCAGCAAGAAACCGACCGCCTCTGGAACGCGATCGTCGGCAACGGCGGCAGCGAGATGCAGTGCGGCTGGTGCAAGGACAAATGGGGCTTCGCCTGGCAGATCGTCCCGCGCCAGCTCACGGCGGCGCTGGCGAACCCCGACGCGGCCGCGGCCAAGCGCGCATTCGAGGCGATGATGCAGATGGTCAAGATCGACATAGCGGCAATCGAAGCGGCGGTGAAAGGATAGGCCATGCCTCGTAAGATCATCGGCGCCGCCTTCCTGTCTCTCGACGGCGTAATGCAGGCGCCGGGCGCGCCGGAGGAAGATCGCACCGGGGGCTTCGCCTATGGGGGTTGGCTCGCTCCGGTGGGCGACGAAACGATCGGGGAGGTGATCGGCGCGCTCTTCGCCAAGCCATTCGACCTGCTGCTCGGCCGGCGAACTTATGATATCTTTGCGAGCTACTGGCCGTTCCAGTCGATGGACAATCCGATCGCCGCGGCCTTTGCCGAATGCGACAAGTTCGTCCTCACGCGCTCGGACGTGGCGCTCGAATGGCAAGGCAGCCATCGCCTCACCGACATCGACGCGCTCGCCGAACTCACCGCGCAGGACGGCCCCGATCTCGTGATCCAGGGCAGCTCGACCCTTTACCCTCAGTTGCTCGAACGCGACTTGCTCCACCGGCTGATCACCATGGTTGCCCCGGTCGCGCTGGGCAGCGGCAAGCGGCTGTTCGGCGAAGGCACCCCTGCGCGCACCTTCAAGCCGATTGAACACCACGTTGGCTCGGGCGGGTGCGTGATCTCGATCCTCGAGCCGGCCGGTTCGGTTGCGGCGGGCAGCTTCGCCACGCAGGAGCCGAGCGAGCCCGAATTGGCCCGCCGGGCGAAAGTCGCGGAAGGAAGCTGGTGATGCTCGCACTCTATGGCCATCTGTTCTCGTCCTACACCTGGAAGGCGCTGATCCCGCTTTATGCGAACGGCACGGAGTTCGAGTTTCGCCCACTCGATGGGGACCACCCCGAGAACTCCGCCTTTGTCGCCGCCGCGCACCCGGCCGGCAAGTTCCCGGTACTGACCGACGGCGGCGTGACCGTTGTCGAGGCAACGGGGATCGTCGAATACCTCGCCGTCCATCACCCCGGCCCTGCGCCGCTGATCCCGGCCGAGCCGGCGATTGCCGCGACGGCGCGGATGCTCGACCACGTGTTCGACAACTACGTGATGGGCAACCTGCAGCGGATAGTGGCGGCCTATTTCAACGACAAGGACAATCCCGGCGCAGGCGGAATGCGCGCGCATCCGGACGAAGTGGAAATCGCGGCCGGCAAGGCGCGGCTGCGGCAGGCCTATGCCTGGCTCGAGCGCTGGCTCGAAGGCAACCGGCTGCCACCGCACGTCAGCATCGTGACCTGCGCCGCCGCCCCGTCGCTGTTCTACGCCGATTGGGTCGAGCGCATACCGGAAGGCTCGCGCCTCGCCGCCTTACGCGCCGAGTTGCTCGCTCTGCCCGCGGTCAGCCGCTGCGTCGAGGACGCGCGGCCGATGCGCGGCTACTTCCCGCCGGGCGCGCCCGACCGCGATTGACCATCGACCGCAGGAGCCTGCCATGAGCGATATCCGGGAACTCAGCGTCACGCGCTACATCGACGCCCCGCCGGACAAGGTTTGGGACGTCATGGCCAACCGCCAGGAGGAATGGTTCTGCCCCAAGCCTTGGCGGGCGACCGTCGACGTCCAGGAACAACGCGCCGGCGGCCGCACGGAACTGACCTTCCACGGTCCTGACGGCGAAAGCTTCCCGCAGAACGGCCTTTTCCTCGCCTTCGACGAAGGTCGCCGCTTCGTCGTGACGGACGCGGTCAACGGCGATCTCGAGCCGCAAGGCCCGTTCATGGTCGGCTTCTGGGAAGTCGCGCCCGAGGGAAGCGGCACCCGCTACACCGCCCGCGCGCTCCACTGGACCGACGAAGACCTCAAACGGCACAAGGAAATGGGCTTCGAGGACGGCTGGGCCATGTGCGCCGACCAGCTCGCCGGCCTGTGCGAAGGCAATTGACTCCCGACCATTTGTTCTCCTATTGTTCTTGATGGGTCGAGAGGAGTCGTTCGCATGGCCGCCTTCACCTTCTTCTACAACCCGATGAGCCGCGCGCAGATCGCGCGCTGGGCGCTGCACGAGGTTGACGCCGACTACGAGCCGGTGCTCGTCCGGTGGGACGCCAAGCCCGCTGCGCTGCTGGCCGCGAACCCGATGGGCAAGCTGCCGACGATCATCCATCACCATGGCGGACATGACCACGTGGTCAGCGAGGCCGCGGCGGTGTGCCACTACCTCGCCGCCGTTCACCCCCAGGCCGGCCTGCTGCCGGGCGAGCACGAGCTCGCCGATTATTTCCGCTGGCTGTTCTTCGCCGCGGGCCCGCTGGAGCAGGCGGTGACCAACAAGGCTTACGGCTGGAACCCGGACGAACGGCAGCAGGTCAGCGTCGGCTTCGGCAGTTACGAACGGACGGTCGACGCGCTCGACCAGTGGTTCGCCGGCCATCATTACGTCTGCGGCGAGCGCTTCACGATGGCCGACGTCTATGTTGGCTCGGCGGTCGATTGGGGGCTGGCGTTCAAGACCATCCCCGAGCGGCCGGCGTTCGCAGCCTATGCCGAGCGCTTCCGGGCACGCGAGGCTTATCAGGCGGCCAAGGCCATCGACAACAAGCTGATCGAGGAAATGCGCGCGAATGGCTGACGAGCAAGCGACGCTTCAGGGCCGCTGCGCTTGCGGCGAGGTCCGCTATCGCCTCGCCGGTCGCCCGTTCGCGGTCCACTGCTGCCATTGCCGCGACTGCCAGCGCGAAACCGGCTCGGCGTTCGTGATCAACGGCCTGATCGAAACGCCGATGGTGGAGGTCACCTCCGGCACGCCGGAGACGGTCCTCACCCCCTCGGCGAGCGGCAAAGGGCAGCAGATCGTCCGCTGCCCGGCGTGCAAGGTCGCGCTGTGGAGCCACTACGGCGGCATGGGCGCCAAGGCGGCGTTCGTCCGCGTCGGCACGCTCGAAGACCCTGACTCGAGCCCGCCGCAAGTGCACATCTTCACCCGCAGCAAGCAACCGTGGTTCGATCTGCCGATGGATGCCAGCGCGTTCGAGGTGTTCTACAGCCGCGCCGATCTCGACGCCCTGTTCGGCGAAGCCGGCGCCAAGCGGTGGCGCGCTTTGCGCGGCGACTGACCGGGCCTAACCGCGCAGACGATGTTTCCAAATTGCTGCGAGGCCGGTACAAACCCTTATGCCTTCGCCGATCCGCCAATGGTTCCTCGCCCATCCTCGTAGCGTAGGCGAAAGCTACGGCGAACACTTCGGCATTGCCACGTACTTCGGCCTGACCATGATCGGCGGCGGCCTGGCGTGCCTCGTGCACGCGCTGTTTCCGGCGCTGTTCGAGCGCACCGGCAGCGCTTCGATCAAGCGCCTTTACAGCAAGATGGTCGCCCGCCAGCCGGACACGCCGCGGCCGGCGTACGAAGATCCGCAATGGCGCCCGGAATACGAGATCTGACCTAGGCGAAGGCCGCGGCCTTGCGCAGCAGCTGGTACGCCTCGACGACGCGCTGCAAACGCGCTTCGTGGGCGCGGTCGCCACCATTGCGGTCGGGGTGATATTTCCGGACCAGCTCGGAATAGCGGCTGCGCAGGCGCTTGCGGTCGGCTTGCGGGTCGAGGCCCATCACGCCGAGGGCCTCCTGCTCGCGCAGGGTGAACTTCGCGTAAGCCTGCCGCCCGGCCGCCCGCGCGCGCAGCTGGCTCGCGCGCATGCCGATCGCATCGAGCGGATCGTCGAAATCCGCCCACCGCGGCAGCCCGTCGGCGCCGGCATCGGCGCGGAACGCGCGGGTGTCGCGGCGCCAGCCGTTGATCGGCGATTGCGCCTCGATGATCTCTTCCGGGCTCATGCCCGCGAACCAGTCATAGCCCGAATTGAACTCGCGCACGTGGTCGAGGCAGAACCAGCGCGTATCCCCCGGGCCGTCGAAGCTCGGCGAGCGCGGGCCCGGGGCGCGAAACTCACCCGGCTCGCGGCATCCCTCCGCCTCGCACTCGCGCTCCGAATCTTCGTACCGGCCGTGGAACCTCTGGTGTCGCATCGGCTATAGGATGGTGAGAGTCGGCTGCGAAGGAAAGACCCGAAATGGCAGGAAGTGTCGCCCGTGAGATCGAAACCTTGTTGCAGCACGCCTTCGTGCCGTCACGCCTCGACGTGATCAACGACAGCGCTCGGCACCACGGCCATTCCGGCGACGATGGCAGCGGCGAATCGCATTTCACGGTGGTGATCGAAAGCGTCGCCTTCGCCGGCAAGAACCGGCTCGAGCGCCAGCGGATGGTCAACGGCGCGCTCGGCGACATTCCCGGGCAGCGCGTCCACGCCCTCGCGATCCGCGCCTTCGCTCCGGGGGAGGCGGCCGCCTGAGCAGGCCGGGGCGAGTCCTACAAAGCGACCAGGAAACCGGATTCATTCTTTCCTACTCACGCCCGATCTGCCTAGGTCGCCTCATGCCCCGAGACTCGATCAGGACCATCCCCGTCGCGAGATTGCCCACTCGGTCGGTCGAATCGGCGCAAGTGAATTTTGCGGCCATGGCCAGTGCGACCTTTGGGACCATTCGGGAGCGATCATGACCTTGCAGCTGTGGTACTGGCCGAGCATTCCCGGCCGCGGCGAGTTCGTCCGCCTGGCGCTCGAAGCGGCCGAGATCGAGTACGATGACATGGCCCGCGAGCAGGGCGCCGAGGCGCTGCTGGAAGACTTGCAGAGCCGCGGTGGCATCCGCCCGTTCGCGCCGCCCTACATCGTCGACGGCGATTTATGCATCGGCCAGACCGCGCACATCCTCGCCTATCTGGCCGACCGGCACGACTTCGGCGCCGGCGAGCTGGAGACCGACCTGCAGCTGATCCAGCTCCAGCTCGACGTCACTGACGTCGTCGCCGAGGTGCACAACGTCCACCACCCTGTCGCCGGGGCGCTGTATTACCAGGACCAGATGGACGCCGCTTACGAGGCCGCGCAGCACTTCCGCGACGAGCGCCTGCCGAAATATCTGGACCACTTCGAGCTGGCGCTGGAAGAGAACGGCGGGCCCTGCGTGCTCGGCGACCGCTGGACGCACGTGGACACCAGCCTGTTCCAGCTGCTGGAGGGCCTCGACTACATGTTCCCCAACCGCATGCGCGAGCTCGATTACCCGCGACTTGAGCTGTGCCGCCAGGCGGTGCTGGAGATCGA
>JANWHA010000123.1 GCA_025450635.1 Croceibacterium sp.
CGCGCCGATCACCGTGACGTTGGCCAAGCTACCCGCCTTTTCGAAACAAGCGGCGCGGCCCTAGGCAATAGCGCCCGCAAGGGCAACCGCGCTGGCACAATCGCGCGCACTTCGCGGCCGGCCGCGCGTTGGTCGAACGAATGACGCCGTTCATCGACAAGCCATCGTTTGCGTGGCAAATATAGTTTCGCACATTACCAGTTGCGCCGCCATCGGCGGCGCGGATCCATCGATCGGACGGGCCTCTCTTTCATGAACAAACTCAGCCACTTGCTTTGCACGGCGACCGCGCTCGCCGTTAGCGCCGCGATTGCGTCACCCCTCGGCGCCGAGGATACGGCTCCCCCGGCGCGTGCAAACGAAATCGTCGTCGTCGGCCACGCCGCGATCGGCGCCTTCGGTCTTGACCTGGAAGGCGACCCGAACGCCAAGCCGGGCGACGATTTCGAACGCTATGTCTCGGGCAAGTGGCTCGATTCCAAGAAGATTCCCGGCGACCAGTCGTGGACCGGCTATGTGCCCGACTTGCGCGAACAGGTGAACAAGCAGCTGCAGGACCTGATCACCCAGGCCCCGGCCGGCACACAGTACGGCGCGCTGTACCACGCGTTCATGAATGAGAAGGCGGCCGAGCAGGCGGGCCTCAAGCCGCTGATGCCCGAAATCGGCAAGGTCAGGGCGATTGCCGACAAGAACCAGTTCGCCCGCTACATGGGCAGCACCAACGACAGCTTCGGCACCTCGCTGATCGGCATAACCGTCGATGTCGACACCGCCGATCCGAACATGAACGTGCTGTGGCTCGGCCAGGACGGCATCGGCCTGCCGGACAAGGACTATTACTTCAACCCGCAGTTCGCGCCGCAGCGCAAAGCCTACCAGCAGTACATCGCGCGCACCATGCGGGCGATCGGCACGCCGGACCCGGCCACCGCGGCATCGAAGATCATGGTCTTCGAGACCGAGGTCGCCGAGCTCAGCTGGGACATCGCCGACCGCCGCGACGTCGACAAGGAGAACAACCCTTATTCGACGGCCGAGCTGAAAGCCTATGCGCCGGGTCTCGATTGGGACGCCTACTTCGCGGGCGCCAAGGTGCCGCCGCAGAAGCGCATCATCGCCGGCGAGAATACCGCGATCAAGCGCCTCGCCGCGCTGTATGCCAAGACGCCGCTCGCAACGCTCAAGCTATGGGAAGAATTCCACGTCGCCAACCAGGCCGCGCCGTTCCTCACCAAGGCGATGATCGACAGCCAGTTCAAGTACACCAGCACGCTGACTGGGGTGACCGAAATCCGGCCCCGCTGGAAGCGCGCGGTCAGCTTCGTCAACGGCTCGCTCGGCGAGCTGGTCGGTCAGGCCTACGTCGCCAAGTACTTCACCCCGTCGGCCAAGGCGAAGATGGAAGACCTGGTCAAGAACCTCAAGCTGGCGATGGCCGACCGCATCAAGAACAACAGCTGGATGAGCCCGGAGACCAAGCAGGCGGCGCTCGAGAAGCTCGCCAAGATGGAAGTGATGGTCGGCTATCCCGACAAGTGGCGCGATTATTCGGGCCTGTCGATCGCGCCGGACAACCTCTACCTGGACGCCGAGCGCGCGACCAAGTTCAACGCCGATTACGAGATGAGCCATCTCGGCCAGCCGGTCGACCGCAAGTTGTGGGGCATGACGCCGCAAACGGTGAATGCCTACAACGGCGGATCCCAGAACAAGATCGTCTTCCCGGCCGCGTACCTGCAGCCGCCGTTCTTCGACCCCAGCGCCGACCCGGCGGTGAATTATGGCGCGGTGGGTGCGACCATCGGCCACGAGATCAGCCACGGGTTCGACGACCAGGGGCGCAAGATTGACGCCAATGGGGCCGTGCGCGACTGGTGGACCCCGGGCGACGCCCAGCGCTTCCGCGAGCAGGCGGAGAAGTTCGGCGCGCAATACGCCAGGCTGGAAATCCTCCCTGGCATTCATATCAACCCCGAGCTGACGATGGGCGAGAACATCGCCGACTTCGCCGGCCTCAACGTCGCGCTCGACGCGTATCACCGTTCGCTCGGCGGCAAGGAAGCGCCGGTGCTCGACGGCCTCACCGGCGATCAGCGCTTTTTCCTCTCGCATGCCCAGTCGAACCGCTCGAAGTGGCGGCCGGACTTGCTGCGCAACCTCATGACCAGCGACCCGCATCCGCCGGATCGCGCGCGCATCCTGGTGCCCCTGGCGAACATGGACGCGTGGTACAAGGCGTTCAACGTCCAGCCCGGCGACAAGATGTACCTTGCGCCGCAGGATCGGGTGCGCATCTGGTAGCCCCGTCAACGTGAGGTTCGCGTGCCGCGCCTGTTCGTCGCCATCCGCCCGCCCGAGCCGGTGCGCGCGGCGCTGCTCGATGCGATGGGCGGCGTCGAGCGGGCGCGCTGGCAGGGCGACGAGCAGCTCCACCTGACGCTGGCGTTCGTCGGGGAATCCGGCGGCGCGCAAGCCGAGGACCTGATCGAGGCCTTGGCGGAGGTTGAGAGCGCGGTCTTCCACGCGGAAGTCGCCGGCGTCGGCCATTTCGAGCGCAAGGGCGCGCCGACAGCGCTGTGGGCGGGCGTCCCGCTGACCGCTCCGTTGGCGCAGCTCCACCGAAGGGTCGAGCGCGCCTGCCGTCGTGCCGGCCTCGGCCCGGAGAAGCGCGCCTATCATCCGCACATCACTCTCGCCCGGTTGCCGCGCTCGGCCGGCGCCATCGGCGGCTGGCTGAGCACGAACGGCACTCTGCGCGCCGAGCCGTGGGACGTCACCGGTTTCACTTTGTACGAAAGCCATTTGCTCCGCGACGGCTCGCTCTACCGGCCGCTGGTCGAATACGAATTTTGACGCCTCAACCGTGGCTTATCCTCGGTGAGGCGTGGAGCCGGCGCCGCCGCCAGCCGTTGTGCCGGGTAAGGCGGGCGGGGACGAAACCACCGACTGGAGCGAACGATCACCCCGCCGCCGCCCCTCCCGAGCCGCAACCGCCACCCGGAAACCGGGCATCCTCCGGGCCGGCGGCGCAAGGGGAAGCTGCAGGCGCTGGTACGGCGGATGAAGCAGCGGCGGGCGGAGCGGCCCGGACGGCGTGACAGCCGCGGCGCCCGCACTCACCGGCGCAAGGCGGCCTGGGCGCTTTCGGCCAGCGTGATGACCCTCGGCACCGCTGCGATGCCGGCGCCGAAGCTGCCGCCGCGTGTGGAATCGCTCAACGCGTTCGAGAAGCGCAAGCCGGCGACGCTGCTTTCGCCGAGCGACGAGCTGCTGCAGTCGATGATCGAGGAAGAAGGCGCGCACCGGACGGTCTATCGCGACGTCGCCGGCTATCCGACGGTCGGTATCGGGCACCTGGTCACCGCGGCCGACCACTTGCAGGTCGGCGACCGGATCAGCCGCGACCAGGTGCTCGACTATCTCGAGCGGGACCTGGGCCAGGCGCAGCAGGCGGTACGGCGCTTGGTCGGCGACATGCCGCTGTATCAGAACGAATACGACGCCCTGGTCGATCTCGCCTTCAACGTCGGCGAAGGCAACCTCTCGCCGGAACGCAGCCCGGACCTCAACGCCGCCATCGCCGCCCGCGATTATGATGCCATCGCCGCGCAACTGGATTACCATCACGCCGCCGGCCATATTGCCGGCGGGCTTGTTTACCGCAGCGAGAGGCGCGCCAATATCTTCACCCAGGCTTCCTATGCCGATCCGCGCGACGCCGGCGAGGGGCCGCCGTCGATCAACGTTTAGCGTCCTCGCTGTCGCCGCGCTGGCGGGATGCGGGCCCTCGGCGCCGGCGGCCAGGCAGCCGGCGGCGAACGGCTTCGTGGCCGGCGCGGACACGCCCGCGGATTGCCTGGCCGAGGTCTGGCGAGCCCAGGCCGCGCCCGACAAGCCCTTCGACCGGGCGCACGACGCGGCCGACGGGGGCGCGATCTCCTGCGCCACCGGCACCAGCGCGAGCCAATTCGCCTCAGCGCTGGCGGCGATCCGCGCCGCCGCGGCAAGCGGCGACAAGGCCACGCTCATCGGCGAGGTTGCCTTGCCGCTGCTGTACATCGACGAATCCGGCAGGAAGCGCGAGCTGGACCGCAACGCTCTCGCCGCCGGCGCCGACCAGGTGTTTTCCCCGCGGATGCTCAGCCTGCTCCGGCGGACGAGGCTCGAAGACCTTTCGGTGGTTCCGCAGGAAGGGGCCTTCGCCGATCTCGGCGCGGTGTGGCTGGCGGCCGGGCGCACCGGCGGGCGGCCGCGGATCGTCACGATCGACCGCCAGGCGCTCAACGAGGCGGCGGCGGCGAAACCCGGTGAGCGATGATCCGCGCGACGGCAGCTAGCCCGCAACCAGCGCCCGTTCGCCGGGTTCGCCGAGCCAACGCGCGGGCACGCCCCACACCCGCCCGATCAACCCCGGGTCGAGCGCGATTTCGGGCGCGTCGTCGGCGGCGAGCCGGCCCTGGTCGAGCACCAGCACCCGATCCGCGTGGTTGATCGCCAGCGCGAGGTCGTGCAGCACCAGCACCACGCCGGCTCCGTCCCGCGCCGCCTGCTTGAGATGGGCGATGAGCGCGAGCTGATGGCCAAGGTCGAGCGCCGCGAGCGGCTCGTCGGCGAGGATCCAGCGCGGCTCGCCGGCCAGCACGCGGGCCAGCAGCGCGCGGGCTCTTTCCCCTCCGGACAGCGTGCTGACCGGCCGGCTCGCGAAGGATTCGAGGTCGAGCGCGGCCAGCGCCCCGGCGACCTGAACTCCGCCGCCGTCCCCGTGCGGCAGCCGCCCGAGCGCGACCAGGTTGCGCACCGACAAGTCCCAGGCGATCTCGCCGTCCTGCGGCAGGTAGCCGATCGCGCGCGCGCGTTCGCGGGGATGGAGAGACCGGATCGGCGCACCGTCCAGCAAGACCTCGCCGCTGTCCGGCTCCAGCAGGCCCGCGAGACACTGCAGCAACGTCGACTTGCCCGCGCCATTGGGACCGCAGATCGCGGTTACTTCGCCCGGACGTAACGCCGCGCTGATGCCGGCGAGCCGCCCCGCCATATGGACATCGGATGCCGCGAGTTCCGGCCTCCCCGTGCGCTCCGGGCTTGACCCGGAGCCCAGGGCCGCCTGCGCCGCACTCCGCCGGCCTGGGCTCCGGCTTTCGCCGGAGCTCACGCTTTCGCCGGAGCTCACGCTTTCGCCGGGGCCCACGCCCTTGTTGGCCTCGTCCCGCGTCACGCGACCTCTCGCCGCATCTTGAGCAGCAGGTGAAGGAAGAACGGCGCGCCGAGCAGGCTCAGCGCGATGCCGAGCCTGAGCTCGGTCGCCAGCGGCAGGATGCGGCACACGCAGTCCGCCAGCAGCACCAGCAGCGCGCCGGCGAGCGCGCTCGGCACGATCAGCGAGCTGGGGCGGCGGTCAGTCAGCGGGCGCACGAGGTGCGGCACCATCAGCCCGACGAAGCCGATGACCCCGGCGA
The DNA here is from genome assembly GCA_025450635.1 of Croceibacterium sp. Lineage (GTDB taxonomy): Bacteria > Pseudomonadota > Alphaproteobacteria > Sphingomonadales > Sphingomonadaceae > Croceibacterium_B. The sequence continues at coordinate 5,460 of JANWHA010000123.1, forward strand.
CGGCCACGCCGCTGCCCACCGTCAGCCCCACGCCCGCGACCACCAGCGCTTGCAGGCGCGCGGGCGACACGCCGAGCGAGCGCGCCGCCACCTCGCCCAGCGTCAGTGCGTCGAGCCCGCGCCCGGCGAGGCGCAGCAGCGCGATCCCGGCAAGCGTCGGCGGCGCGGCCAACGCCACGTCGGGCCAGCCGCGGTCGGTCAGCGCGCCCATCAGCCAGACGACGATTTCGCTCGTCGCGAAGGCGTTGGGCGCCAGGCTGATCGCCAGGCTGGTGAGCGCGCCGGCAAGGCTGGCGATCATCATCCCGGCGAGCGTGAACAGCGCGATGCCCCCCGCGCGGCCCGCGATGAGCGCCAGCAGCCCCATCGCCCCGGCCGCGCCGGCGAGCGCGAACAACGGCAACCACCAGCCGCTCGCCAGGCCGAGCAGCAAGCTCAGCACCGCGCCGAGCGCCGCGCCGGGCGCGATGCCGAACAGCCCCGGATCGGCCAGCGGGTTGCGCAAGTATCCCTGCATCGCCGCTCCCGCCGCGCCGAGCCCGCCGCCGATCGCCACCGCCAGCAACGCCCGCGGCAGCCGCAGCTCGCCGAGGATCACCGCGGCGTTGGGCGTCGCCCACGGATCGAGCCACACGCGCCCGGCGAGCAGCGACAGCGGCACGGCGACGGCGAGCGCGAGGAGCAGCAGGAGGTTCGCGCGGGTCACGACACTCCCCTCCCGCCTGCGGAAGGGGCCGGGGGAGGGTCTGTCAACGAACGGTGGTCGGTCCCTCCCCAAACCCCTCCCGCAGCCGGAAGGGGCCTCCCCATACCGTCCCGCAATTCCGTCAGCCGCGCCGCCAGCCGCGGGATCGTCGGGCCGCCGCAAAAGAGCAGGTTGGGCGCGATCGCCGCGTAGCGCACGCCCTTGACGTGGCGCAGCGCCGGATGATGCTCCATTCGCTCGTCGCCGGCGGCGATCACCAGCCGCGGCGGGTCGGCGAGCACTTGCTCGAGCGGCAGGTAAGCCCCCTGCCCCAGCCCGCGCGCGGCCGATAGGCTGGCAAAGCCGCTGTTGTGGAGCAGCTGCGCGACGAGCGTGTCCGGCCCCGGCACCAGCCCGCCTTCCTGCCACACCAGCGCCGTGACTCCTTCGCCGCTGCGGTGCGCGGCCGCGACGGCGTGGTCGATCCGCGCGACCAGCGCCTGCCCGCGGGCCGGCTCACCCGCGAGCGCCGCCAGCCGCCGGACCTGCGCTTCGCTTTGCGCCACGGTCGCTGCGATGCCGACCGCCTCGACCCGAATGCCGAGCCGCCGGAAGGCGTTGGCCGCGGCGGGATCTAGGTAGCTGCTGGCGACGACGATATCGGGATCGAGCGCCAGCACTTCCTCCACCGTCCCACCGGTCGCGCGATAGCGCCGCGCCTCGGCGAGCGGCATCGAGGTGGCGCGCGGATCGTGGCTGTAATGGGTGATGGCGAGAAGCTGCCCGGGCGCGGTCACTTCGGCGAGGATCGCGTCGGTGCAAGGATTGAGACTGACGATCGTCGGGTGGTGCGCCGCGCTGCTCGGCGCCGGTTGCGCCCCGCAGCCAGCGAGAAGACCAACCGCGGCGGCAATCCCCATCCTCCCCGGGACGGGGAGGATCTTGGGCAGCATTCTCACGTCCGCCACCTCGCGCCGACGAACGCGCCGCGCGGCGGCGTGGCGTAGCCGGCGGCGGTCTGGTAACGTTCGTTCCACAGGTTCTCGATCCGCCCGAACAGCTCGACCTGCTTGCTGAGCGGCCAGCGCGCGGTGACATCCAGCACCGCGTAAGAGCGCAGCGGCACCCGGTTCGCGGCATCGTCGAAGCTGTGCGCCACCCAGCGCAAGTCCGCGCCGAGCGTTGGCCCGTCGCCCGTCAAGCGCCACTCGCCACCGAGCGAAAGCGTGCTGTCCGGACGACGCGCCAAATGCTTGCCGTAGTCGGAAGAGCCGGGCGTGCGGTTGCGCGCATCGAGGTAGCTGTAGGCCAGCCGCGCCGTGACCCCGCGGGTCACCTCGGCCGCCGCCTCCAGCTCGGCCCCCTGGGCGCGCGTGCGGCCGACATTGTCGTAGGTGCCGAAGGGGCGCCCGGCGCAGATCCCGCTCATGGTGCCGAAGCACGACACGAAATCGATCAGGTCGCGGCTGTCGCGCCGAAACAGCGCGAGCGAGACGTAAGGCAACCGGTTGCGGCTGCCGAGCGCGAGCGAAAGGTCGAAGCTGGTGCTTCGCTCCGGACGAAGCGCCGTGTTGCCGTAATCGGAGAACAGCTGGAACAGCGTCGGCACCTTGAATCCCTGGCCGATCGACGCCCGCAGGTGCACGTTGGGCACGATCTGGTAGCTGACATCGGCGCCCAGGCTGGTGGCGCCGCCGAACCCGGCATGGTCGTCATGCCGCGCACCGGCATGCGCGGCGAGGCCGCCGCGCTCGATCCCGAGCTGGACGTAGGCGCCGACGCTGTGCGCATGGGCTGGAGCGTCGAACAGCGTCGCATAATGCGTCCGCTCGTAATCGCCGCCGAAGTCGAGCAGCAACGGACCCGGCGGCCGCCATTGGCCGGTTACATCCGCCCGGTCGCTGCGACCATCGCTGGAGAACGTCGGCGCGGTGCCGAGCGCGGGATCGAACGTGCTGCGACTGGTGACGGCGAGGGAATAAGTCCCGGTGATGGACAAGCGATCGAGGTTGAACGCAGCGCCCGCAGCGCCCGAAACCTGCCGCGTACGCTGGGTCTCATCGGTGTCGGCGAGGACCAGATATGTCGGCGGCGGGTAGCCGTCGAGGTCGAGATCGCCGGCGGCATAATGGCCGGAGATGAAGGTCGTAAGCTGGGGCGAGAGGTTCAGCCGGCCCTGGCCGTTCGCGGCCCACTGCTCGAAGCCATCGGGCTCGCTGCCGTTCGCGGCGCTCGAGAAACCGCTGGTGCGGTACCAGCTCGCCGCGCCGCCGAGAAAGCCCCGCGTCCCGCCCACGCCGCCCGACAGGCTGGCGTCAGCGGTGTCCCGCGCGCCGTATTCTCCGCTCGCGTCGAGGCCGGAATCCGCGCGCGTGGTGATCGCCAGCACGCCACCGATCGCGTCCGATCCCCACACCGTGCTGTTCGAGCTGCGCAGAAGGTCGATCTTGCCGATATCGCCGGCCATCAGGTTGCCGAAATCGAACCCGCCGCCGGGCGCCGCCGGATCGGCCACGCGCACCCCGTCGATCAGCACCAGCAGCTGCTCGGCCTCGGCCCCGCGCACGCGGACCCCCGTGAAGCTGCCCGGCGTGCCGTTGCGGCTGAAGCTGACCCCGGGCACCCGCGCGAGCATGCGGGTGAGGTCGGCCCCCTGCACCGCCTCGATTTCCTCGCGGCCGATCACCGTCACCGGCTCGCCCGTCTGGTCCAGATCGGTCGGCGCGCCCGTGGCGGTGACGGTGATTTGGTCCTCGGCATCCTGCGCGCGGGCTATCGCCGGACTGACGCCGCTCAAAAGGACTGCCAAGGAAAACAGATATCTTCGCACGAAACCTCCCACGCCGGACGAACTGTCGTCCTCGGCGGGAAGGCCGCGCGGCTTGCCGCGCGAACGTCCTTCGCTTGCCTGCGGTGCACCCCGCCCGCGGGCTGAACGACGGTCACGGACAGGTCTCCTGGCTCACCGGATCGTCGCCCTCGCGCCTGCCTTCCCGATTGCTCAGTGGCGATCTCGGCGCGCGGCTCCCCGGTCACAGTTGCGGGGGCAGCTCGGGCTTTTGACCCAATTCCCACAGCAGGCTCGCCGGTCCCTCCGAAGCATGACTTCGAGGGGCGCCCTCGCGCCTGCCGGCCCGGCCTCCCGGGCGATCCGTGACACGGACACGGCAATACCCGTGCCGCTGGTCGAGCGCAATCGCGCTGGCGGTTAACCTCTGGACCCGGCCCGTCCCACGGCGGGACGCGGGGTTCAGTGCGCGTGCGTGCGCAAAGCCCCGCGGCTAGCGCCGATCCGTGCCCATCGCGACCACCCTGCCGACTTTCCCTGGCGAAGCCCAGCCGCGCGATTTCCACGCCCGCATGACTCGCAACGACCGTGCTCGGGCGGTGCTCGCGAAGCGGCGCCACCACCTGCGCAAGCGCTACGCTGCGCTCGCGGTCGCCCTGGCGGTTCCGGCGATGGCCGGCGCGACCGATTGGGGCTCGGCGACCCCGAATGCGAGCGCCAGCGAAGGCGCCCGCCATCATTTTCGCCCGGCCACGACCGCCAATGTCACCCTTCCCGACGGCACCCTCGTTCAGCCGACCGGTCCCGCCGCACCGGGCTCGTTCACCGACACATTGGCCTCGCCCGGACCGGGGGCGCGGGTGTTCCTGTCCGCCGGCAACCTGGTCGACCGCATGCGCGCCGAGCAATGCCTGACGATGGCGATCTATTACGAGGCCGCGACGCAGCCCGACGACGGCCAGCGGGCGGTAGCCCAGGTGGTGCTCAACCGGGTCGCCCATCCGAGCTTTCCCAACACCGTGTGCGGCGTGGTCTTCCAGGGCTCCGAACGGAATACGGGGTGTCAGTTCACCTTCGCCTGCGACGGCTCGCTGGCCCGCAAGCCGGTGCCCTATTGGTGGGACCGCGCGCGGCGCGTGGCTCTCGCCGCGCTCGCCGGCGACGTCTACGCCCCGGTCGGGCTGGCCACCCACTACCACACGCTCGACGTGCACCCGGCATGGGACAACACGATGGAGCGCGTCATCACCATCGGCGCGCATGCCTTCTATCGCTTTCCTGGCCCGGCCGGGGAAAGAGCCGCCTTCCACGTCGCCTACCTCGGCGGCGAGCCGCTGGCGGCGCCGCGTCCGCGCGCGTACATGCCCGCGGTCGACAGCAATGCCGACCCCCTTGCTCTGGCTCGCGCCTATGA
>JANWHA010000124.1 GCA_025450635.1 Croceibacterium sp.
GCCAGCGCCGACTGGTTCAACAGCGGTTTCGCCGGCAGCGGCGGCATGGCGGTCGGATACACGGCCTCGCTCGCGTATTACCGGCGGATCATCGCCGGCCTCAGCGGCACCGCGGCCCTCGGCCTCGACGGCATCCGGCAAGACAAGCTTCCCGACATCATGTCCGCTTCGGCCCTGCTGGGCCTGCGGTACGAGTACTGACTCCCGACGGAGAGAGTGAGATGTTCCACGATTTCTATGGCCTGACGGGCAAGCCGTTCCAGCTGACGCCTGACCCGGCCTTCTACTTCCGCAGTGTGACGCACCGGAAGGCCTTGTCGTACCTCGGCTATGGGCTGGCGCAAGGCGAAGGCTTCATCGTCGTCACCGGCGAAGTCGGCGCGGGCAAATCGACGCTGGTGGCGCACCTGATGAGCACCGTCGATCCGCAGCGGCTCGTCGTCGGTCAGATCGTCACCAGCAAGCTCGACGACGAGGAGGTCGTCCACGTTGTCGCGCAAAGTTTCGGGCTCGACGTCGACGGGCATGACAAGGCGAGCGCGCTGGGCGCGATCGAAGGCTTCTTTCACGACCAGGCCCGCGCGGGCAAGCGCTGCCTGCTGGTGGTCGACGAATCGCAGAACTTGTCGGTGCCGGCGCTCGAAGAGCTGCGGATGCTGTCGAACTTCCAGCTCGGCAACCACCCGCTCTTGCAGACGCTGCTCCTCGGCCAGCCCGAGTTCCGCGTGACGCTGCAATCGAGCCCCGACCTCGAGCAGCTCCGCCAGCGCGTGATCGCTGCCCATCACCTCGAACCGATGGAGAAAGGCGAGATCGAGCCGTACATCGTCCACCGACTCGAAAAGGTTGGCTGGAACGGCAATCCGGCGTTCGACCAGCGGGTGTTCCTGGAGCTTTACGACGCCAGCGGCGGAATTCCCCGGCGGGTCAATCAGATCGTCAACCGGCTCATGCTGCTGGGCGCGGTGGAGGAGCGGACGCGGATCGATTCCGCCATGCTCAAGGCGGTGCTCGACGAGATGGAAGGCGAGAAGGCCTTCCCGGAGGCGGCGCCCAAGCCAATGCCCAAGGCCGAGCCGAAGTTCGAGCCGGTCGCGCCGCTGCGGCACGAACCGCGGCTCGAGCGCGAAGAGGTCGAAGGCATGCTCGCCGAGCGCGATGCCCAGATCGCCGAACTGCAGCAGGCGGTGGTCGAGATGGCCAACCGTCACGACGAGGCGGCCGTGGCGGCGCTTATGCCGGACATCGCTACGCTGCAGGAGAGGCTCGCCCGGCTCGAAGCCAAGAGCTTCGAGCAGGAACGCACGATCCGCCACACGCTGACGATGCTCATCGAATGGATCGAAAGCGAGATGGACGAGAGCAAGGCCGCCTGAAGGAGGCCTCGATGAACGCCATCTCGCCTTCTCCCGAAGCCGAAGCCGGCGGCGCGATTGTCAACGGCCTATCGGTCGACGTCGAGGACTGGTTCCAGGTCGGTGCTTTCGAGAGCGTGATCGAGCGCGACGACTGGAATTCGCTGTCCGACCGCGTCGACCGCAATGTCCGCGAGATCCTCGACTTGTTCGACGAAGCGCAAGTCAAGGCGACATTCTTCGCGCTCGGCTGGGTGGCCAAGCGCCACGGCGGGCTGATGCGCGAGATCGTCGTCCGCGGGCATGAGCTGGCCAGCCACGGCTGGGATCACAGCCGCGTGTTCCGGATGGAGCGCAAGGGGTTCGCCGAGGACATTGCCCGCGCGCGCAAAGTGCTCGAGGACGCCGCGGGCGTACCGATTCTCGGCTATCGCGCGCCGAGCTTCTCGATCGACCGGCGAACGCCGTGGGCATTCAAGGAGTTGGCTGAGCAGGGCTTTACCTACTCCTCGAGTGTCGCCCCGATCCGCCATGACCACTACGGCTGGGAGGAGGCCTCGCGTTTCGCTTTCCGGCCGCTGCCCTGGTCGGAGCTGATCGAGATCCCTGTGACGACCGCGATGTTCGCCGGCAAGCGCCTGGCGGCAGGGGGCGGCGGCTTCTTCCGCGTGATTCCTTACAGCTTCACCCGCTGGGCGATCCGTCAGGTCAACAGCCGCGACGAGCGACCGGCGGTGTTCTACTTCCACCCCTGGGAGATCGATCCCGGCCAGCCGCGCTTGGCCGGCGCGCCGCTGAAATCGCGCCTGCGGCACTACACCAATCTCGACAAGATGGGCGGCAAGTTGCGCCAGCTGGTGCACGAATTCGCCTGGGGGCGGATGGACCTGCTCGCGCATCGCGAAGCCGCACGGCTCGACGGCGAGGCGGCCGCGTGAACGCGCCCTTTGCCCTGACGCGGGAATACGTCCGCGCGGTGGACTTGCGCCAGCCCGATGAGGCGGCCCGGATTGAAGGCTTCGTCGCCGAGATGACGGGCAGCCTGTTTCACCGCCCGGCGTGGCTGCGGGCGGCCGAGCGCGGCACAGGTCAGCGGGCGCGTGGCCTGGTGGCGGAGAAGGGCGGGGCGATCGTCGGCTGGCTGCCGTTGAGCGAAGTGCATTCGCCGATTTTCGGCCGCTTGCTCGCCTCGAGCGGGTTCGCCGTCGGCGGCGGCGTGCTCGCGGAGCGCCCGGCCACGGCTCATTCGTTGTGCCGCGCGGCCGAAGAGCTGGCCATCCGCCTGTCGTGCTCGACGATCGAGCTGCGCGGCGGGGAGGTCCCCGCCGACTGGCACTTGCGCACCGACAGTCATTGCGGATTCGCCGCCGAGCTTGCTCCTGACGACGAGGCGCAACTGCTCGCGATCACCAAGCGCCAGCGCGCCGAAGTGCGCAAGGGCCTTGCCGAAGACCTGACCGTCACCGCGAATGCCGGGCGCGAGGCGTTGCCGGCGTTCTATGCGATGTATTCCGAAAGCGTCCGCAACCTGGGCACGCCGGTCTTTCCGCGCAGCTTGTTCGAGGCGATGATCGAGGCGCTGGACACCGATATCCTGACCGTCTTTCACGGCGGCAGGCCGGTTTCGAGCGTGCTGTCGTTCTATCACGACGGCGCGGTCATGCCTTACTGGGGCGGCGGCACATACGCCGCGCGCCGACTGCGGGCGAACGAACGCCTCTATTACGAGCTGATGTGCCACGCTCGCCGGCGCGGCTGCACCCGCTTCGACTTCGGCCGCTCCAAGACCGGCAGCGGGCCGTGGGCGTTCAAGAAGAACTGGGGCTTCGCGCCCGAGCCGCTCAGCTACGCCAGCTGGACGGCGGCCGGCGCGGAGAAGCGCAACGCCGACCCGACGAGCGCCAAGCACGCCGCCCGCATCGCGCTGTGGAAACGCCTGCCGCTGCCGCTGGCGAACCTCCTAGGCCCGCCGATTGCGAGGGGGCTGGGGTGAGCGGGGAAATCCTCTTCCTCGCCCACCGCATCCCCTTTCCTCCGGACCGCGGCGACAAGATCCGCTCGCATCACATCCTGAAGGCCCTGGCGGAACTGGCCCCGGTACACATCGCGTGCTTCACGGAGACGGCCGCCGACCGGGCGCAGGTGAGCGAGCTGGCCTCGCTCGCTGCCAGCCATTCCACGGTGCGAAGGTCCAAGCCACTGCCGCTGGCCGGAATGCAGGCGCTTGCGTGCGGCGAACCGGTCAGCCTGACGGCGTTTCGCCACCGCTCGATCGCCCGCTTTGTCGCGCGCACGCTGCGCGAGCGGCCGGTCGACACGATTTACGTCTTCTCGGGGCAGATGGGGCAGTACGTGCCGGCGCGCTGGGACGGCCGTCTGGTCGTCGACCTGGGCGACGTCGATTCGGCCAAGTTCGAATCCTACGCCGCCGAAAACAGCGGTGTGAAGCGCTGGCTGTTCGCCCGTGAGGATCGCCTGATGCGCGTGGAGGAGGAGCGGCTCGCGCGCATCGCCGACCGCACGCTGCTGGTCAGCGAGGCCGAAGCCGCGCTGCTCGCCTCGCGCCTGAGCCCAGGGACCAGTGCGCGGATCGCGGCGCTCGGCAACGGCATCGACATCACGACTTTCGATCCCGCGCATGCCGAGCGGCACCCGCAATTGGCCGCTACGCCGGGGCCCCATCTCGTCTTCACCGGGCAAATGGATTACCCGCCCAACATCGCCGCCGCGCTACGGGTCGCGCGCAAAATCTTGCCGCAGATCCGCAAGGTTCACCTGGCGGCGCAATTCCACGTCGTCGGCCGCGCGCCGACGGCCGAGCTGCGCGCGCTCGACGGCAAGGACGGCGTGCGGGTGTGGGGCGAAGTGCCGGCGGTGCAGCCATTCCTCGCCGCTGCCGACCTCGTCGTCGCGCCGCTGACGGTCGCCCGCGGGATCCAGAACAAGGTGCTCGAGGCGATGGCGATGGCCCGGCCGGTACTACTTACGCCGGACGCAGCCACCGGAATCGGCGGCGAAGACGGCGTTCAGTTCGCAGTCGAGGACAGCGACTACGCGCTGGTCGCGCGCGCCCTATCTCTGCTCGAGGACCCCGCTGCTGCCGATACGATGGGCGTGGCGGCACGCCGCTTCGTCATCGACAACCTGAGCTGGCCGGCGACGCTGGCGCCGCTTCCCGCGCTCGTGGGACGCGCTCCGAAGACAGAAGGGCGGCGCGATGCCGCATGAGCTTTCGCTGCCGCGATGGAATCCGGCCTGGATCGAGCACGTGCCGCAACCCTGGCGCTGGCCACTCGCGCAGCTGGCGCTCGCGTGGACCGGGCTGTTCCTGCTGACCCGGTCGGACTGGGCCGAAATGGCCCGGCAGTGGTGGAACTCTTCGACCTGCAACCACGTCCTGCTAGTCCCGCCGATCCTCGCGTGGCTGGTGTGCCTGCGTTGGCCCGAATTGCGCAAGCTGCGGCCGGAAGCATGGTGGCCGCCGCTCGCGTGGTTCGCCGCGGGGCTGCTTGCGTGGGGGCTGGGGACGCTGGCCGGGGTCAATCTCGTGGCCGAGCTTGGCGTGGTGATGCTCCTACAGGCGGCGGTCGGCGTCATTCTCGGCCCCAAGGCCGGCGCGGGGCTGCTGTTTCCGCTGGCCTACATGATCTTCCTGGTGCCCTTCGGCGACGAGATCATGCCCCCTTTGCAGGCGATCACCGCCCACATCGCGGTCGCGCTGACGCACGCGAGCGGCGTCCCGGCGACCATCAGCGGCGTGTTCATCGACACGCCGGTGGGCCGCTTCGAGGTCGCCCAGGCGTGCTCGGGGGTGAAGTTCCTCATCGCGATGATCGCGCTCGGTACGCTGGTCGCGCACTTGTGCTTCCGCAGCAACAAGCGGCGCACGCTGTTCATGGCCGCATGCGTGGTGGTGCCGATCCTTGCCAACGGGGTGCGCGCGTGGGGGACGATCTACGTCGCGCAGAGTCGTGGCATCGCGTTCGCGGCCGGGTTCGACCATATCGTCTACGGGTGGGTCTTCTTTGCCATCGTGATGGCGGTGTTGCTGGGTTTCTCGTGGCGGTTCTTCGATCGGCCGACGCACGATCCGCTGATCGATGCGCGAGCGATCGAGGCCTCGCCCGGGCTGAGCCGGTTGGCGCAGAAACGGATCGGCGGGTGGTCCGCCGTGGCGGCGATGCTGCTGATGGCGCTGGCGACATCCTGGAGCGTCGCGTTGGCGGGCCCGTTCGTCGAAGGCTCGCTTGCCGCCCTCGGCGTGCGCCCGTAACGGGCAAAGCCAATGTGCGGGATCGCGGGGATATTCCATTGCGGCACGATCAAGCCGGTCGACCCCGCGCGGGTCGAGCGGATGTGCGACGCCATCGTCCACCGCGGCCCCGACGATTCCGGCGTGTGGACGGCGCCCGGCGTCGGCCTCGGCTTTCGCCGCCTGGCGATCATCGACCTCGCCGGCTCGCCGCAGCCAATGCCCTCGGCCGACGGTCGGGCGATGCTGGTGTTCAACGGCGAGATCTACAACTTTCGTGAGCTGCGCCGCGAGCTCGCCGGGCTCGGCGCGCAATTCCGTACCGATGGCGACGGCGAGGTCATCCTCGCGGCGTACCAGCAATGGGGCGTCGAGTGCCTGGCGCGCCTCAACGGCATGTTCGCTTTCGCGATCTACGACCTGCAAAAGCGGACGCTGTTCCTCGCCCGCGACCGGCTGGGCGTGAAGCCGCTGTTCATGGCGCAGCTGAGTGACGGCAGCATGGCATTCGGCTCCGAGCTCAAGGCGCTACTGGCTCATCCGCTGCTGCGCCGCGAAAGCGATCCGTTGGCAGTCGAGGACTATATGACCTGGGGCTACGTGCCCGAGCACCGTTCGATCCTCAAGGGGGTCGAGAAGCTCCCGCCCGGGCATTACCGGCTGCTCAGGCATGACGCGGCGCCGGCCGCGCCGGTGCGCTGGTGGGACATCTCGTTCGCCGAGCGGGCGAGGGGCAAGCCGGCCGATCTCGAAGCCGAGCTGCTGCACCATCTGCGCGAGGCGGTGACCAGCCGGATGACGGCCGACGTGCCGCTCGGCGCCTTCCTTTCCGGCGGGGTCGATTCATCGAGCGTTGTCGCGCTGATGGCCGAGGCGAGCCGCGATCCGGTCAAGACCTGCTCGATCGGCTTCGACGTCGCCGCGCTCGACGAGACGTCCTACGCGGACGAGGTTGCGCGCCTGTTTGGGACCGATCACCACACCCGCACCGTCAGCTCTGACCAGTTCGGCGAGATCGGCAGGCTTGCGGCGATCTTCGACGAGCCGTTTGCCGACGCCTCGGCGCTGCCGACGTGGCGCGTCAGCCAGCTCGCGCGGGAGACCGTGACCGTGGCGCTATCGGGCGACGGGGCGGACGAGGCGTTCGCCGGCTACCGCCGTCAGGTGTTCCAGGCGCATGAGGAGCAGGCTCGGCGGTGGCTTCCGGCCGGCTTGCGAAGATCCGTGCTCGGTTCATTGGGGTCGATCTACCCCAAGGCGGATCGGGCGCCGCGCTCGCTGCGGTTGAAGACGACGCTGCTCTCGCTCGCCGGCAGCGGCGCGGAGGGCTATGCCCGCGGGCTGTCCGTGACACCGCCCGAACTGCGCCACGGACTTTACGCCAGCGAGTTCGAGCGCTCGCTCGGCGGTTATCGGGCGGAGGAGCCGCTCATCCGCCTGATGGAGCAGGCCCCGGCGCGCAGCGGGCTCGACCGGGCGCAATATGCGGACCTCACGTTCTGGCTGCCCGGCGACATCCTGACCAAGGTCGACCGCACGAGCATGGCGGCCAGCCTCGAGGCCCGCGAGCCGCTGCTCGACCATCGCCTGGTCGAATTTGCCGCTACTTTGCCGGAGAACCTTCGCGTCCATGGCCGACAGGGCAAGTACCTGCTCAAGAAGGCGATGCGGCGCTATCTGCCGGAGAACATCCTTTATCGGCCCAAGCAAGGGTTCGTGACGCCGATCGCCGAGTGGCTGCGCGGGCCGCTGGCCAGCGAGGCGCGGGCGATAGCGACCAGCGCCGCGCTCGCCCGCACCGGTTGGTTCAAGTCAGCGGCGGTTTCCGCGGCGGCCGAGGCGCACATTTCCGGGCGCTCCGACCATTCGCGGCTGCTGTGGCAGATGTTGATGCTCGACCGCTCGCTGCGGCACCTCGGCGTGGCTTCGTAGTTCCCCTCCCGCAAGCGGGAGGGGGGAAGGTTCCCTGCATCCGTTATACGAATGGTTCCTATCGCGTCTCAGCGGGCGTCGACCATCACCAGCTCGCAATCTTCCAGCGCCTCGACGGTAATTGCCTCCTCGCCGGTGATGGCGATGCCGTCGCGGGCGTTGGCTTCCTCGCCGTTGACGCGAATACGGCCGCCGGTGGCGACGAGGTACTGGTGGCGTGAGGGTGTGGCCTCGTACGTCACCGTCTCGCCCGCGGGCAGGGTCGCCGCGAGGATGCGCGCATCGCTGCGGATCGGCAGCGCGCCGTCCTTCTCGGGTTCCCCGCTGGCGACGATCTCCCACCGCCCGAAGCGCTCGCCGCGGGGGAATTCGCGCATGCCCCAGCCGGGCTCGCCGCCGCTCACGTCGGGCAGGACCCAGATTTGGAAGATCGCCGTGTCCTGCGGCTCGACGTTATACTCCGCGTGGGTGACGCCGGTGCCGGCGCTCATCACTTGCACGTCGCCGGCGGCGGTCCGCCCGGTGTTGCCCATGGAATCCTTGTGCGTGATGGCGCCGGCGCGAACGAAGGTGACGATCTCCATGTTCGCGTGACTGTGCGGCGGAAAGCCGGACTGCGGGGTGATGACGTCGTCGTTCCAGACGCGGATGCGTCCCCATCCCATGCGCTCGGGGTCATGGTAGTCGGCGAAGCTGAAATGATGGCGGGTGTCGAGCCAGCCATGGTCGCGATGCGCCAGGCCGGAAAATGGGCGAATGTCGATCATGCGAGGGTAATCCACCTCGGCGGGGTGTTGCCGCCGGTATCACAGGTAGATGCGAACGGTCGCGGCGAAGTTCAAGGAAGCCGGGGCGGCAGCGGCGGATGGCCGTTCATCGGCTCGTAGCGCCGCTCACCGGTGAGCGGATCCATCAGCACCTCGACCGGTTGGCCGGTTTCCTCGTCGACGAAGCGCTCGCCCGTCCGCTGCCAGTCGATCGAAACGTCGTTCGGCTGCTGGCCCGGGCGGCCATAGCGGTGTTCGAAAGCCATTCCGATGAACAGCAGCGCGCCGAGAACCATCAAGGGGATTCCCGCGCCGCTGGCCATCACGGTCAGCAGCACGCCGACGAACAGGCACAGCGCGCCCAGCGAGATGACGACAGTGCGCCCGGTGCCGCTCATTCCTTGGCCAGCTTGACCGCGGTGCCGTAGGCGACGACTTCGTTCATCGTCTGGCCGATCTCGCCTGAATCGAAGCGCATCATGACCACCGCGTCGGCCTCCATCAGCTGGGCATTCATCACCAGCCGGTCGATGGCGTGGCGGCGGGTGTCCTCCACCAGCTGGGTGTATTCCTTGATCTCGCCGCCGGCGATCGAACGCAGGCCGGCCATCACGTTGCCGCCGAGCCCGCGGCTGCGGACCACGACGCCGAACACCTGGCCGACGGTTTCGGTGATGCGGTGGCCGACGATGTTTTCGGTTGTTGCGACGATCATTCGAATCTCCCCTGAAATGTCCCGAACGCTTGCTACACCGCACCGTGGCCTTGCGCCAAGTATTCGGCGCTCTGCATCTCCTTGAGGCGGCTGACGGTGCGTTCGAATTCGAAGCGGCCCGCATCGTTTTCATTGGCGCCCGCGGGATAGAGCGCTTCCGGTTCGGCGGCAGCGGCGGCGAACAGCTTGACGTTGTTCTCGTAGAGCGCGTCGATCAGGGTGACAAAGCGCGCGGCTTCGTTGCGCATGTCGGGCCCCATCACCGGGATGCCGACGATGATCACGGCCTGGTAGTGCTGAGCGATTGCGAGGTAATCCGCCGCCCCGCGCGCCTCGCCGCACAGCCGCTTGAAACTGAACACGCCGACGCCCTTGAGGCTCTTGGGCACGTGCAGCGTGCGAGCGCCGCCGAGGTCGAGCTTGGCCGAGGGGACGTGCGCTGCGTCTTCCGGAGGATAGTCGGTCAGGCGGAAGAACACCTCGCGCACCTGCTCGGTGGCTTCGGGCCCGAGCGGCGTGTGCCAGGTGCCGATGCCGGCGAGACGATGGAGGCGGTAATCGAGCGGACCGTTCAGGGGCAGCACGTCCAGTTCGCGCTCGATAAGGGCGATGAACGGCAGGAACAGGCCGCGGTTGAGGCCATCCTTGTAGAGATCGCTTGGCGGGCGGTTGGAGGTGGTGACGACGGTCACGTTCTGCTGGCAGATGAGCGCGGTGAACAGGCGGCTCATGATCATGGCGTCGGCGGTGTTCTTGACCACCATCTCGTCGAAGGCGAGGCAGCGCACGTCCTCGGCGAGGCGGGCGGCGAGGGGCGCGATCGGGTCGCCTGCTTCTTTCTTGCGCTCGTCGCGCAGCAGCCGGTCGACCTCGAGCATGAAGGCGTGGAAGTGCACGCGGCGCTTGCGGCGGATCGGCAGCGTCTCGTGGAACAGGTCCATCAGCATCGACTTGCCGCGGCCGACCCCGCCCCACAGGTAGACGCCGCGGACCCGCGCCTGCTCGCGGCCGAACAGGCGGGCGAGGGCGCCCGGTTCGCGCGCGGCGACGAGCTCGTCCTGCAGCCGCTGGAGCCGCTCGGCGGCGATCCGCTGGTCCGGGTCGGGCTTGAGCTCGCCACCGGCGATCAGCGCTTCGTAGCGCGCCAGGACACCGGTCATGTTGCGATCTTGCGGACGATGCCCGAAAACCCCGCGACGGTATTGTCGCCCTGGATGATCTTGCCCTGGCAGAACAGCATCCGCCCGGTCTCGCGCAGGATCGAGATCAGCCCGTCGAGCGGCTCGTCCATGCTGCCCGCGCCGATGAACTGGAGCGACAACTCGACCGTTACCGAAGCGCCAAGATCCTGCCCGGCCAGCAAGCCCGGCCCGGCGAACAGCGTCGCGTCGGCGAGGGCGGTGATGATCCCGCCGTGGATCATGCCATGGACGTTGCCCATGTGCGGCGCGGGGAAGATACGCGTGCGGGCGATCCCCTCGCTCTCCTCCCGGACCAGCAGCGTGCCAATCACCTCGCGGTTGAAGGCGCCCGGCACGCGCCATTCGTACCAGCCCGAATGGTCCGAATGGTCGCACTGCCTAAGGACGTCTTCGAGCGCCATTCAGCGCCTCAAATCTGCCGCTCGACCATCAGCTTCTTGGTTTCGGCGATCGCCTTGGCCGGGTTGAGGCCCTTGGGGCAGGCGTTGGCGCAGTTCATGATGGTGTGGCAGCGATAGAGCCGGAACGGATCTTCCAGCGCGTCGAGCCGCTCGCCGGTCATCTCGTCGCGGCTGTCGGAGATCCAGCGGTAGGCCTGGAGCAGGATCGCCGGGCCGAGGAACTTGTCGGAATTCCACCAATAGCTCGGGCAACTCGCCGAACAACAGGCGCACAGGATGCACTCGTAGAGCCCGTCGAGCTTCTCGCGCTGCTCGGGGCTCTGCAGCCGCTCCTTGCCGCTCGGCGGGGGCGTGACGGTCTGCAGCCACGGCTTGATCGAGGCGTACTGGGCGTAGAAGTGGGTGAAGTCCGGCACCAGGTCCTTAACCACCTCCATGTGTGGCAGCGGGGTGATGCGGATTTCGCCCGGCAGCTCGTCGAGCGAGGTGGTGCAGGCGAGGCCGTTCCTGCCGTTCATGTTCATCGAGCAGGAGCCGCAGATCCCCTCGCGGCAGCTGCGGCGGAAGGTCAGCGTCGGATCGATCTCATTCTTGATCTTGATCAGCGCGTCGAGGACCATCGGCCCGCAGTGCTCGAGATCGACCTCGTAGGTGTCGTAGCGCGGGTTCTCGCGCTTGTCCGGGTCCCAGCGATAGACTTTCAGCTTCTTGACCTTCGTGGCCTCCGGCGCGCGGTACGCGTGGCCCTTGCCCTTGATCTTGCTGTTCTTCGGAAGAGTGAACTCGGCCATCGGAAAATCCTTAGCTGCGCGGCCTTTCTAGCGATGCGGGCGCACGGGGCAACCCGCCGGTTGGTTGACGACTTACATTCGCGGGTTCGCGCGCCAAAGAAAGCGCGCCGACCCCGATTCGCCGGGTAGCGTTGCATCGAATGGTCAGCTGTAGGAAAGTGGTATTTGCCGCGGGGAGGGCGATTGATGGGTTTCCGCCATTGGTACGAGGAGACGGTGCTGCCGAAGATGATCGGCTTCGCCTGCGCCGATCCCAAGATCACCGCCTTGCGCGAGCGGATCGTGCCGCTGGCCGAAGGCCGGTTGTTCGAGATCGGCTGCGGCGGCGGGCTCAACCAGCCGCTCTACCGGCCCGACAGGGTGACAGGCTTCGCCGGGCTCGATCCGAACGGCGCGCTGCTCGACAAGGCCCGTGCCGCGGCGCAGGCGAAAGGCTGGGAAGCCGACATCCGCGCGGGCAAGGGCGAGGCGATCCCGTTCGCCAGCGACAGCTTCGATACCGCGGTGTGCACGTACACCCTGTGCTCGGTCGACGACCAGGCGCAGGTGTTGAGCGAGCTGTGGCGCATCCTCAGGCCCGGCGGCCGGCTGCTGTTCCTCGAGCACGGGCGCTCGCCCGATCCCGGCCCGGCCAAATGGCAGCGGCGGATCGAGCCGGTGTGGAAGCGGGCGATGGGCAATTGCCATCTGACGCGGCCGGTGTCGGAAGCGGTCGGCGCGGCCGGCTTCGCGTTGCATCGCACCGAGCATAAGTACATGGAGAAGATGCCGAAGTGGGCGGGCTACATGGAATGGGGCATCGGTCAGAAGGCCGGTTGAAGGGGGGACGACGATGAAGAGATTCGCTGCTTTCGCGACGGTGCTGCTCGCCGGCTGCATCCCCCAGCACGAGGCCGCTGGGCCTCCCGCGCTTGCCTCGGCCGTTCCGCAGCCGGGCGGGCGTTGCGCGGCCATGGTGGGCCGGGATTTTGGGCCGGGGATCGCGATCAGCGATGCCAGCATGGTTGCCGCCGCCGCGCCCGGCACGGTTCAGAACGGCCCGGCCAGGCTTGCCTCCGCCCTGCCGGCTTATTGCTCGGTCAAGGGGGTGATCGACCAGCGCACCGGCGCTGGCGGCAAGACTTACGGCATTCGCTTCAACCTTGCCCTGCCTTACGATTGGAGCGGGCGGTTCCTGCTGATGGGCGGGGGCGGGCTCAATGGCTCGGTCGCGCCGCCGATCGGGCCGGTCGCTGCCGGGACCTTGCCCGCCCTGGCGCGCGGCTTCGCCGTGGTGAGCCACGACAGCGGCCACGAGGGCGCGGTGTTCGACGACAGCTTCTCGAAGGACCAGCGCGCCGCGCTCGATTTCGCCGAGGCGAGCGTGCGCACCGTCACGCTCGCCGCCAAGGCGATCACCGCCGCCTATTACGGCCAGCCGATCGCACACAGCTACATGACCGGGTGCTCGACCGGCGGGCGCGAGGGCATGCTGGCGATCGAGCGCTATCCGGAGCTGTTCGACGGCGTGGTGATCGGCGCCCCGGCGATGCGCACGGGGGATTCCAATCTCGGCATCGAGTACACCCAGGTCCTGCTCAACCGGATTTCACCGATCGGCGGCGACGGCCGGCCGGACGTGAGCCTGTTGCTGACGGCCGACGTGCGCAAGACGCTCGTCAACGGCATGCTCGACCAATGCGACGCGCTCGACGGGCTCAAGGACGGCATGATCGAAAACGTCGCCGCTTGCCACTTCAATCCCGCGAAGCTGGTCTGCGCCAAAGGCCAGACCGGCGGCTGCATCGGCCAGGCGCTGGCCGACACTCTCAAGACCGCCTTCGCCGGCCCGAGGGACGGGGCGGGTTATCCGATCTATGCCCCGGTGCCGTTCGATACCGGCACCGTGGCGACGCCGATGGGCTACCTGCCGTCCGGCGCGCCGGGGCCGTTCGGGCCGCCGAGCAAAGCGACGACGATCGATCTCGAGGCCCGCATCCACGCGATCCGCGCCGACGCGATGCAGCGGCTGACCGACACCAATTACTGGACCAACCTCAACACTTTCTTAGGTCATGGCGGCAAGACGTTGTTCTACCATGGTGTTTCCGACTTCTGGTTCAGCCCGCTGGCGACCTGGGACTGGTACCAGCGCGCCGCCCAGACCAACGGCGTGGCGTTCACCGACGCCAGCCGGTTCTACATGGTCCCGGGAATGCTTCACTGTGCCGGCGGCAACAGCTTCGACCAGTTCGACCTGCTGACCAAAATGGTCGACTGGGTCGAGAAGGGCCAGGCGCCGCATGAGGTCATCGCCAGCCGCCGCGACGGCTCGGCGACGCGCCCGCTGTGTGCCTACCCGAGCCACGCCCAGTATATCGCCGGTGACGTCACGAAGGCGGAGAGCTTCGAGTGCCGCGCGCCGGAGAAGGGCTGAAAACCATGCGGAAATCGATTGTGCTTGCGGCCGCGCTGCTGGCGGCAACCGTTCCGGCCCACGCGCAGGTTGCCGCACCAGCCGCGGCGCAAACCGCACCCAACCCCGCGCAAGTCTTCGCCAGACTCAGCGACGCTGAGATCAAGGCGCGCGTGGAAGCGGCGATAGCGCAAGTGACCGCGCGCCCCGAGGCCGTCGGCCTGTCGGTTGCCGTCGCGCGCGGTGACAAGATCATCGTCGAGCGCGGAGCCGGCTTCGCCGATCTCGCCACCAGGCGGCGCGCCGGGGCCGTGACCGAGTTCCGCATCGGCTCGGTGACCAAGCAGTTCACCGCCGCGGCGATCATGAAGCTGGTCGAGCAGGGCAAGATCCGCCTCGACGATCCGCTGGCGAAGTATTTGCCCGATTTCGACACCGGGGGGCGCACGGTGACGATCCGCCAGCTGCTCAATCATGCCTCGGGCATTCCCAACTACACCGCGCAACCGGGCTTCGGCGCGATCGCGGCCAAGCCGGACCTGACGGCGCAGGACGTGCTCAAGCTGGTCAGTGGCGCGCCATTCGATTTCGAGCCGGGCACCGGTTGGCGCTATTCAAACACCAATTACTACCTGCTTGGCCTGATCATCGAGAAGGTCACCGGCCAGCCTTATGGCGACTTCGTCCAGAATCGGCTGTTCAAGCCTCTCGGGCTCACGCGCACCCGCTATGATTCCGGGGATGCTTCGGTGGCGGACCGGGCCCTGGGCTATGCCTTCGACCCGGCGACCAACGCGCGTCCTCTGGCCGATCCGCTCAGCATGACCGGGCCGTTCTCGGCTGGCGCGATCGCCTCGACCGCGGGCGACCTCCTGCGCTGGCAGATCGCGCTCACCGGCGGGCGCGCGGTGAGCGCGGCATCGTTCCAGCAGATGAGCGGATCGACGGTGAAGATCGGTCAGGGCGACGCGGCCTACGGCTTCGGGTTGATGGTCGACCGGATCGGCGGAATGCGGCGAATTTGGCACAACGGCGGCATCAATGGCTTCAACAGCGTCCTGACCTGGTGGCCCGACCTGGGCCTGCGCACGGCGGTGATCTCGAACAGCGAGGGCCTGCCGAGCGAAGCGGTCGAGCAGATGATCGTGGCTGCGCTCACGTCGGACAAGCCGCTGCCGCCCGCGCGGACCTCGCCGCAACCGGGCTCCGAAGCGGCGCTGCGGACGCAGATCCTCGGAATGGCGAGCGGGGCGCCCGATTATGCTGCCATGACGCCGCAAATGGCCGAGGTGGTTCGCGGACAAGTGGCAGCGCTTAAGCCCCTGTTCCAGGAGCTCGGGCCCCTGAAGGCGCTGATTTTCACGAGCGTCGACCTGAACGGAGTCGACCAATACCTGGCGCAGTTCGCCAACGGAGCCCTGCTGTTCTCGATCGCGCTCGACTCTCAAGGCAAGATCGGAGGCTCGTGGTTCAGGCCGGTCGCGAAACCCTAGCCTGCGATCCGAGCGCGACGAGTCGGGTGTCGGCGCCTTAAACTGACATTGAAAAGACCCCGGAAGCAGCGCTACCGGGGCCTTTTCGCATCTGTCGTTCGGGCTTACTCGCCGAAGGTGCGCTGCCACCAGCCGCTGCGGCGGGGGGCTTCGGCCTCGTCGGCGGCGACTTCGTCGCCGTTGGGGTCGTTGGCGGCGCTCGGCGCGGGCTCGGGCGTCTTGCGGCGGGTGCGCTTGGGCTTGGCCTCGGGCTCCGCTGCCGCCGGGGCTTCGTTCACCGGCGTCGCGTCCTCGACGGGCGCCGTTTCCTCGGCTTCGACAGGCTTCTTGGCGCGCGAGCGGCGCTTCGGCTTGGCCTCGGCTTCGATCACCGGCGCTTCCTCGCCGCTGGGAGCCATCACGGACGGCTCGTCT
The DNA here is from genome assembly GCA_025450635.1 of Croceibacterium sp. Lineage (GTDB taxonomy): Bacteria > Pseudomonadota > Alphaproteobacteria > Sphingomonadales > Sphingomonadaceae > Croceibacterium_B. Next base: position 15,718 of record JANWHA010000124.1, read on the forward strand.
TCGGCGACAGGCGCGGCTTCGATCACGTCCTCGACAGCCTTTTTGCGGCGGCTGCGGCGCTTGGGCGTTTCGCCTTCGGCGGTTTCGAGCGAGGCCCCGGCGACGGGCTGGTCTTCGGTTCCAGGTCCCTCGGCGGTCTCCGGAATCCGCTCGGCTTCCTCGGCAACCGTTTCGTTGTCGGTGCCATCGTCGAGCCCCTCGCGCCGCTTGCGCCGGCGGCCGCCGCGGCGGCGGCGCTTCTTGGGCCGCTCCTCGCCGCCTTCCTCGGCGCGCTCGCGCTCGAATTCGCCGGCCGGCTCTTCGCCTTCTTCGCGATCCTCGGCGGCTTGCTCCTCGCCCGGTTCGCGCTCGCGGCCACGGCCGCCGCGGCGCCGGCGGCGGCGCTTGCCGCCTGGCTCGCCGCCCTCGCGCTGACGCGGAGCTTCGCGCTCTTCGTCCTCTTCCTCCTCGTCCTCATCCTCGTCGAGAAGGTCGAGGTCGTCCACTTCCTCCTGGATCGGTTCGAACCGGGGCGTCGAGGTCGGGCGCGGGCCCGAGCTGGCGACCCGCATCTTGGCCCCTTCCTCCTCGCCCTCGGGCACGACCTCGACGGTCACGCCGTAACGCGATTCGATCTCGGCGAGGTCGGCGCGCTTGGCGTTGAGCAGGTAGATCGCCGCTTCGCCGGAGGCGTAAAGCGTGATGGTCGTGCCTTTGCCCTTGGCCGCCTCGTCCTCGATCACGCGCAGCGCCGAAAGGCCGGCGCTGCTGGCGGTGCGGACGAGGCCGGTGCCGTCGCAATGCGGGCACTGGCGGGTGGTCGCTTCGAGCACGCCGGTGCGCAGGCGCTGGCGGCTCATCTCCATCAGCCCGAAGCCGGAAATGCGGCCGACCTGGATGCGCGCGCGGTCATTGCGCAGCGCGTCCTTCATCGCCTTCTCGACCTTGCGGACGTTGGAGCCGTATTCCATGTCGATGAAATCGATCACCACCAGGCCGGCCATGTCGCGCAGGCGCAGCTGGCGGGCGATCTCGCGCGCCGCTTCGAGGTTGGTGTTGAGCGCGGTCTGCTCGATCCCGTGCTCCTTGGTCGAGCGGCCGGAGTTGATGTCGATCGAGACCAGCGCCTCGGTCGGGTTGATCACCAGGTAGCCGCCCGATTTGAGCTGCACGACCGGGTCGTACATCGCCGAAAGCTGGTCCTCGGCGCCGTAGCGCTGGAACAGCGGCACCGGATCCGAATAGGCCTTCACCCGCCGGGCGTGACTCGGCATCAGCAGCTTCATGAACTCGCGTGCCGAGCGGTAGCCTTCCTCGCCCTCGACGACGACTTCCTCGATCTCGCGGTTGTAGATGTCGCGGATCGCGCGCTTGATCAGGTCGCTGTCCGAATGGATCAGCGCCGGAGCGGTGGACTTCAATGTCTTCTCGCGGATCTCGTCCCACAGGCGGGCGAGGTAGTCAAAGTCGCGCTTGATCTCGGTCTTGTTGCGCTGGAGGCCGGCGGTGCGGACGATCAGGCCCATCGAGCGCGGCAGCTTCAATTCGCCGACGATCTGCTTCAATCGCTTGCGGTCGCTCGCCGAGTTTATCTTGCGGCTGATGCCGCCGCCGTGGCTCGAGTTCGGCATCAGCACGCAATAGCGGCCGGCGAGGCTGAGATAGCTGGTCAGCGCGGCGCCCTTGTTGCCGCGTTCTTCCTTGACCACCTGCACCAGCAGCACCTGGCGGCGCTGGATCACGTCCTGGATCTTGTAGCGGCGGCGCAGGGCCATGCGCTTGTCGCGCAGTTCGTCGATCGCCTTGGTACGGCTCTGCCCGCCGCGCCCCTGGCGACGGCCGCGCCCGCGGCGGCCGCGCTGCTGCTCGAGCTCGGCTTCTTCGCCTTCATCCTCGCCGGCGGCGAGCTCTTCGCCCTCGGCTTCGGCGCGGTCCTCCTCGTCGTCGCCGTCCTCGACGTGACCGCCTTCGATCGTGGCGACCTCATCGGTTTCGGAGGTGTCGATCTCCTCGACGCCATCGTCACCGGTTTCGAGGTCTTCCTCGTCCTCGGCGTCTTCCTCGGCGGCCCGCAGCGCCGCTTCTTCCTCGGCGTGGGCCTGCTCTTCGGCGAGCAGGGCCTCACGATCCTCCTTGGGGATCTGGTAGTAATCGGGATGGATCTCGCTGAAGGCGAGGAAGCCGTGACGGTTGCCGCCGAAATCGACGAACGCCGCCTGCAGCGACGGCTCGACCCGCGTAACCTTGGCTAGATAGATGTTTCCCTTGATCTGCTTGTGATCGGCAGATTCGAAGTCGAATTCCTCAATCCGGTTGCCCTTGAGCACCGCCACCCGGGTTTCTTCCGGGTGGCGCGCATCGATCAGCATGCGCGTTGCCATTGAAATATCTCCATGCGCGCCGCGGCCGTACGAATGGCAGGGCGGCTGCCCTGCCTGGGGCGACGGTGCGCATCTCTGTGTGGAATCCGGTGCCCGATGGGCGGCCGGAAGATGAAACGGCGCCGGCCCGCATCGATGCGGCGGCGCAGCGGAATGTGTCTGCCACAGGAACAAGGCGCAGGATTGCTGTCTGCGCGGGCGCGCCAGCCATCGCGTCGCTGCCCAGTGGCAACGGCGGAACGGACAGACGCAAACTTGTCATTGTGACATCAACCTGTAGGCGTTTCCGGCAGGCCGCGAAGGGGCTGCCGGGGGTCGACCGGACGACCATGTCCGGACCGCCGATTGCTAGCACCGGGCTTTCATCCGGGCAACCTTGTTGCGGAAGACATGGAAAAATCCCTTGTTCGCCGCGCCGCCGCGCCGATAGACGCAAAGGCGGATGTGGCATCGCCTGCAGATTGCGCTGGTCTTCCTCGCGCCGGTGGTCCTGGTTGGCGGGCTCTACATCTTCGGGCTGACGATTCCGGTCCCGCTTCTCGGGCGTGATTACGTGATCCACATGGTGCTGCCCGACCCCAGCCGCCAGATCGGGCTGCCGGCGATCGAGGGCCCGAACGATCCGTCGGTGCCGCTGGTGGTGATCGACGCCGGGCACGGCGGCCACGATCCCGGCGCGGTCGGAGTCGGCTTTCGTGAAAAGACGCTGGCGCTCGGCCTGGCGACGGCCTTGCGCGACGAGCTGCTGCACGAAGGCGGCGTCCGCGTGGCGCTGACTCGCAGCGACGACAAGTTCCTCGCGCTCGAGGAGCGGGTCGAGATCGCCCGCAAGCTCGGCGCCGACCTGTTCCTGTCGATCCACGCCGATTCCGCCGGCGACAAGGGCGAGGTGACTGGCGCCAGCGTCTATACCTTGTCGCGCAAGGCCTCGAGCGAAGCCGCCGCGCGCGTGGCGGCGAGCGAGAATAGCGCCGACAGCGTCAACGGCGTGCCGCTGGCGGGCACCAGCGACGTCGTAAGCAGCATCCTGGTCGACCTGGCCCAGCGCCGCACTTCGGAAGAATCGGCCACTTTCGCCGGGCTGATCCTGCGCGAGGGCAAGGGTATCCTCGAGCTCAACCCCGATCCGCGCCGCGCGGCGGACTTCGTCGTCCTGCGGGCGCCGGACGTGCCTTCGGTGCTGTACGAATCGGGCTTCATCTCCAACGCGGCCGACGCGGCGCGGCTCTCCTCCCCGGCAGGCCAGCAGCGCTTCGCCACCGTGATGGCGCGGGCCATCCGCGTGTATTTCGCGCGCCAGGCGGGCGCCTGAACGGTCCGCCGCAAACATTCTGGCGCTGGACGGAATCGCCATGCTAAGGCGCCGCCCGATGGACGCATCCGAGCAATCGCGCGGCGAGTATTTCCGCTATCGCATTCGCCGCGACGCCAGCGGAGCGCTGGCCTGGTTCCGCGAGAACTGGCGCGCCAAGCGCTGGTTCCGCTGGACTTCCGTCGGGCTGGCGGTGCTGCTGGTGGTGTGGATCGTCGGCTGGGCGCTGGTCACGCGCGACCTGCCCGATGCCAACCGGCTGCTGACCTACGAGCCGCCGTTGCCGACGATGGTTCGCGGCTACGACGGCGAAATCGTCGATACCTATGCCCGCGACCGGCGGGTCGAATTGCAGTTCCAGGATTTCCCCACTCCGCTGATCAACGCTTTCACGTCGGCTGAGGACAAGACCTTCTGGACCCACGGCGGCATCGACATCGGCGGCCTGGTCGGCGCGGTGTTCGACTACGTCAGCAAGCTGGGCAGCCACCAGCGGGCCAAGGGCGGCTCGACGATCACGCAGCAGGTGGCGAAGAACATCCTGGTCGGCAATGAATATTCGGTCACCCGCAAGCTGAAGGAGATGATCCTCGCGCGGCGCATCGAAGGGGTTCTGACCAAGCAGGAGATCATCACCCTTTACCTCAACCAGATCCCGCTCGGCCGCCGCAGCTTCGGTGTGCAGGCCGCGGCCCGGGCCTATTTCAACAAGGACGTCGATCAGCTCGATCTTGCCCAGTCGGCGTTCCTGGCGATCCTGCCGAAGGCGCCGGAGCATTACAGCCGCGCCCTGTACCATGACGATGCCGTCGCCCGGCGCAACTGGGTGCTCGACGAGATGGTCAAGAACGGCCACATCACCACCGCCCAGGCCGAGCAGGCCAAGGCCGAGCCGCTCGGGCTGGTGACCGAGCACGACGATACGCGCATCGCCGATGCCGGCTATTTCCTCGAGGAAGTTCGCCGCGAGCTGCTCGCCAAGTACGGCGAGAACGCCGACGCCGGCCCGAACAGCGTTTACGCCGGCGGGCTGTGGGTTCGCACCTCGCTCGACACCGAGATGCAGGAGGCGGCGCGGGATTCCCTGCGCGCCGGATTGACTCGCTATGCCGCCGGCAAGCCGTGGCATCGGATCGCTTGGATCGATCCGGGCAAGGGCAGCCTCACCGGCCAGCTCGCCGGCGCGACTTTGTCGATCCATTACAAGGATTGGCGCGTGGGCGTCGTCACCGACCGCTCGGGCCCCTCTGCGACCATCGGTTTTCCCAACGGCCAAAAGGCGCCGCTGACCAATGTGCCCGACGCGATTCAGATCGGCGACGTTACAGCCGTCTCGCCGGCGGGCACCGCGTGGGCGGTGCAATCCGTGCCCGAGGTGTCGGGCGGCTTCATGGCGATGGATCCGCACAACGCCCGCATCTTCGCGATGCAGGGCGGGTTCGACAGCCGTCTGTCCGACTTCAACCGGGCGACCCAGGCGTTGCGCCAGCCGGGCTCGACGATCAAGCCGTTCGTCTATGCCACCGCGCTCGACTACGGGATGACCCCGGCGACGATGGTCCCCGATACGCCGTATTGCGTCTACCAGGGCTCCGTTCTGGGCAACAAATGCTTCCGCAACTTCGAGAACGAAGGCGGGGGCGGCGAGCACACCATGCGCTGGGGCCTGGAGCAATCGCGCAACCTGATGACGGTCCACATCGCCGCCGACGTCGGCATGGATCACGTGATCAACACGTTCTCGCGCTTCGGCATCGGTAATTATCAGGACTACCTCTCGTTCTCGCTCGGAGCGGGCGACACCACGCTCGAGCGGATGCTCGACGCCTATGCCGCGCTGTTCGACCACGGCGTGCAACATCCGCCGACGGTGATCGATTACGTGCAGGACCGTCACGGCAAGGTCATCTGGCGGGCCGACCAGCGCGACTGCACTGGCTGCAACATGCCGCAGTGGGACGGCAAGCCGATGCCCCGGCTCGACGAAAGCGGCCGCCAGGTCATCGACCCTCGCACCGCCTACCAGGTGGTGCACATGATGGAAGGCGTGGTCCAGCGGGGCACGGCCGTGCGGGTGCGCGCGCTGGGGCTGCCGCTCGCCGGCAAGACCGGAACCACCAGCGGGCCGACCAACGTGTGGTTCATCGGCGGCTCGCCGGACATCATCGCGGGCGGCTATGTCGGCTTCGACCAGCCGCGCAACCTCGGCGGCTATTACCAGGGCGCCAACCTCGCCGCGCCGATCTTCATCGATTTCGTCAAGGCGACCCGCGACCGCTGGACGGACAAGCCTTTCCTCGCGCCGCCCGGCATTCGCATGATCCGCATCGACCGGCGCAGCGGAGTGCCGGTGTATGACCAGAACCCGACCGACGATCCCCTGAGCCAGGTGATCTGGGAGGCCTTCAAGCCCGACACGGAGCCGCGTCACGCAAAGCGCCAGGACCAGATCGACGCGATGCGTAACATGATCCTGGCCGAGTTGCGCCAGCGCGAGCAAGGCCCGGTCGCCAGCGGCAGGAATTCCGAGCAGGCGCCGCCGGAGGACTTCGTGGTGGAGCAGGGCGGGATCTATTGATCTGTTGCGCAAGATTGGAATCGACAGTTTGCCCGCCGACAGGCACAATGCGTCCGCTATGAACCGCTCGCTCCCGCTCGCCGCTCTCGCCGCGCTCGCCTTCGCCGCCGCGCCGCTCCATGCCACGCTGCCCAAGGGCGCCACCGCCCCGGCCTTCGTCGCCAAGGGCGCGCAGGCCGGCAAGCCGATGACGTTCGACCTGAAGGCGGCGCTGAAGAAGGGGCCGGTCGTGCTCTACTTCTTCCCGGCCGCGTTCACGCCGGGCTGCAATATCGAGGCGCAGACCTTCGCCGAGGCGATGCCGAAGTTCAAGGCCGCCGGCGCGACCGTGATCGGGGTGACGGCAGGCAACACCGACCAGCTCATCGACTTCTCGTCCAAGAAGTGCGCCGGGCAGTTCCCGGTCGCCGCCGCCAGCGACCAGATCAAGGCCGAGTACGACGTCGATCTGAAGAAGCCCGACGGCACGTCCACCGGCTGGACCAACCGCACGACCTACGTGATCGACAAGCACGACAAGATCGCGATGGTCTATTCGGCGATGAAGCCCGAAGAGCACATCAGCAACAGCCTGGCTGCGGTCGAAGCGCTCAAGAAGGGCTGACCCCCGACGATTTTGCGCCAGCCGCGCCGGTCCTCCGGACACGGCGCTGTGCCACTTTCCCAAGTTCGCCCCCTCCGCTAAGCGGACGCCCAGCACCTGGAGAAGCAAGCATGCGTGCCGAAGGGCAGGCCCATATCGACCGGATCGAAGCGGCGCTGGCGCTGGTCCGGCGCTCGCTCGACTGGGAGCGCGCGGTGCGCCGGCTCGATGAACTGAACGCCCGGGTCGAGGACCCTAAGCTGTGGGACAATCCCCGGCAGGCCGAGGCGGTGATGCGCGAGCGGCGCCGGCTCGAAAGCGCGATCGGCACGGTGAACGAGATTTCCTCCGAAATGGCCGACGCGGTGGAATTCATCGACCTGGGCGAAATGGAAGGCGACGAAGCGGTCGTCGAGGATGGGCTTGCGACCCTCGAACGCCTCGCCGTTCGGGCCGACGCCGACAAGGTCCAGGCTCTCCTGGCCGGGGAAGCCGACGCTAACGACACCTACCTCGAAGTCCACGCCGGCGCCGGCGGCACCGAAAGCCAGGACTGGGCCGAGATGCTGCTCCGGATGTACAGCCGCTGGGCCGAGCGCAAGGGTTACAAGGTCGAGGTGGTCGAATACCAGGCCGGCGAGCAGGCGGGGATCAAGTCGGCGACGCTGCAAATTTCCGGCGAGAACGCGTACGGCTACGCCAAGACCGAAAGCGGCGTGCACCGCCTGGTGCGCATCAGCCCGTACGACAGCTCCGCCCGGCGCCACACCAGCTTCAGCTCGGTGTGGGTCTATCCGGTGGTCGACGACGCGATCGAGGTCGAAATCAACGACAGCGACTTGCGGATCGACACCTACCGCGCCAGCGGCGCCGGCGGGCAGCACATCAACAAGACCGATTCCGCTGTGCGTATCACCCACATCCCGACCGGGATCGTCGTCGCCAGCCAGCAGGACCGCAGCCAGCACAAGAACCGGGCCATCGCGATGAACATGTTGAAGGCCCGGATGTACGAAGCCGAGCTGGCCCGGCGCGAGGCCGTCACCGCCGGCGAGTACGAGGAGAAGACCGACATCGGCTGGGGCCACCAGATCAGGAGCTACGTGCTGCAGCCGTATCAGATGGTCAAGGACCTCAGGACCGGCGTAGTCTCGTCGAGTCCCGGCGATGTGCTCGATGGCGACCTCGACGATTTCATCGCCGCCGCGCTGGCCCAGCGGGTGACCGGCGAGACGGTCGAAGTCGAGGATGTCGAGTGAGGCTCAAGGCCGCCATTCTCGCTCTCGGGTTGCTGTCCGTCACCGGCTGCAAGCCGGCGCCGGAGGACCGGCGGCCGCCCGATGCGCGTGACTTCCCGCGGGCCTATCGTCCGGTCTCCCCTCCCAGCGGCGACGGCGTGTCGAACGAACGCGAGCGCGACGACCGGCGCGAGGCCGCCACCGTGATGGACCTGGCGATGATCCAGCCCGGCATGACCGTGGCCGATATCGGCGCCGGCGCCGGATACTACACCGTCCGCCTGGCCGACCGCGTCGGCAAGAAGGGCCGGGTCCTGGCCGAGGACATCGACAAGGACGCGCTCGCCCGCCTCGGCAGCCGGGTCGAGACCGAGCATCTCGACAATGTCTCGATCAAGCTCGGCACCGAAGACAACCCCGGCCTGCCGGAGCACAGCTTCGACCGCATCTTCCTGGTCCATGTGTACCACGAAGTGACCGAGCCTTACGCCTTCCTGTGGCACCTGCGCCCCGGCCTGAAGCCGGGCGGCGCGGTGATCGTCGTCGAAGCCGACCGCCCGACCGACCAGCACGGGATCCCGCCGAAGCAGCTTTTCTGCGAATTTGCCCAGGTGGGCTTTCGTCTGACGGAATTTATCCGTAAGCCGGAGCTGGCAGGCTATTACGCGCGCTTCGAGGCGGCCGGAGAGCGGCCCGAACCGCACGCGATCGAGCCGTGCAGCAAGCCCGGCGCCGGCAACGGCGACACTGCCGCCTGAGCAACGAAGGATTACGTGCGAGAAATGGCTTTCAAAGGGCTGACACCGATTACTTACGGCGGCCGTGAAGTGTGGCCGCTGATCGAAGGCGGCAAGGGCGTTTCGGCGACCAACCACATGAGCTCGGGCGCCTGGGCGGCGGCCGGCGGAATCGGCACGGTCAGCGCGGTCAACGCCGACAGCTACGACGCCGAAGGCAAGATAATCCCCCAGATCTATCACCAGCTGACGAGGCTGGAGCGCCACGAGCAGCTGATCCGCTATGCGATCGACGGAGCCGTGGCGCAGGTCAAGCGGGCGTATGACATCGCCAGCGGCAGCGGCGCGATCAACATCAACGTGCTGTGGGAAATGGGCGGCGCCCAGCGGGTGCTCGAGGGTGTGCTGGAAAAGACCCGCGGGCTCGTCACCGGCGTCACCTGCGGCGCCGGCATGCCTTACCGGCTGGCCGAGATCGCCGCGCGGTTCAACGTCAACTACCTGCCGATCATCAGTTCGGCACGCGCCTTCCGGGCGCTGTGGAAGCGCAGCTACAACAAGGTTGCCGACCTGATGGCGGCGGTGGTCTACGAAGACCCGTGGCTCGCCGGCGGGCACAACGGCCTGAGCAACGCGGAGGACCCGGAGAAGCCGGAGGACCCCTATCCCCGCGTCCAGGCGCTGCGCGCGACGATGCGCGAGGAGGGCATATCCGACACCGTGCCGATCATCATGGCCGGCGGCGTGTGGTACTTGCGCGAATGGGATCACTGGATCGACAACGCCGAGCTCGGCCAGATCGCCTTCCAGTACGGAACCCGCCCGCTGCTGACCGAGGAAAGCCCGATTCCCGAAGGCTGGAAGGAGGCGCTGCGCCACCTCGAGGAAGGCGACGTGCTGCTCCACCGGTTCAGCCCGACCGGGTTCTACAGCTCGGCGGTGCGCAATCCGTTCCTGCGCAGCCTCGAGGCGCGCAGCGAGCGCCAGATCCCTTACTCGCGGGTGCCGGCGGGCGAGCACACGGTGCAGCTCGACGTCGGCGTGAAGGGCAAGAACTTCTGGGTCACGCCCAAGGACCGCGACCGGGCGCGCGGGTGGGTCGCGGAGGGCCGCACCGAAGCGCTCAAGACGCCCGACGACACCGTGGTGTTCGTCAGCCAGGATGAGCGCAAGCAGATCCGCGAGGACCAGGCCGCGTGCATGGGTTGCCTGTCGCACTGCGGGTTCTCGTCATGGAAGGACCACGACGACAATTCGACCGGCCGCCTGGCCGACCCGCGCAGCTTCTGCATCCAGAAGACCCTGCAGGACATCGCCCACGGCGCCCCGGTCGAGGAGAACCTGATGTTCGCCGGCCACGCCGCGTTCCGCTTCAAGCAGGACCCGTTCTATTCGAACAATTTCACCCCGACGGTGAAGCAATTGGTCGACCGCATCCTGACCGGGGACTGACCGTTACATCGGCATCGTCATCGCCGTCGGCGGCTCGAGCGTTCCGAACCACGACACGGCGGCGAGGACGGCAAAGCCGAGCAGCGCCTCGGTGATCAGCGAGCGCCTCAGCGATCCGAGGGTGTCTTCCTGCGGCCCAAGGTTCGTCAGCCTGGCAGCAAGGGCAGGGACCGAGCGTTGCCGGTGCAACCCGGCCAGAACCAACATCCCGAGAAAGAGGATCACCTTCAGCGCCAGGAGCTGCCCGTAGGCGCTGTGTGCCGCCGCGCTGAGGTCCGTCCCGACCATGTACCAGGTATTGGCGAGCCCCGTCGCGGCAATGATGGCGACGAGGGCGATGCCGATCGGCGAAAACCTCTGCAGCGCCCCGGCCGTCGCGGACAGCCGCTCCGGGTCCTGTCGGCGAGATGCCGCGAGGCCGACGAAGGCCACCAGGGCGCCGACCCACAACGCGGCCGCCAGGGCATGCACGATGTCGGCGCCGAGGTGAGGCAGGTGACTGGTTCCCTCGGACGCGCCGCCATGGCCCATCCATCCGAACGTAGCGCAGGCCAGCGTCCCGAGCGCGCCGGCACCCAGCCACAGGGCGCGGCCTCGCGGAACGATCGTCAGGTAAGCCGCCGCCATGAGGGCGAAAACCGCACGCGCGAGAGCTGCCTTGCCGAGGTCCATTTGCGTCGTCACCGCCGTCAGCGATTCCGCCGTGAGCGCGTCACGAAGCGATCCGGCCAGCACCGCCGTTTGCGCGATGAGGCCCAGCAATGTGCCCACCAGGAGCATGACGGCCGCAAGGAGGAGCAAGGGCTTCGCCCAGCGCAGGCTGGTTGCCGAGGCCGGCCCGTCGGCGGGCAGCGCGTAAACGAAAAACAGCGCCGATCCCATGAGGACCGACGCCGCCGAATACTGCGCGAGCCGGAGGAGGATTACCGCCAGACCGGCAACGTCACCCGGCACTTCACTTGATCTTGAACGGGATCGTGCCGGCCGTGTGATGCCCGTCGTCTGCGGCCGCGGCGGACCACTTGATGACGTAGGCGCCGCTGACGAACTTCGCCTGCGGCGTAGCGATCATCGTCTTGCCGTCGGCGCTGAACGCGGTCTTGACCGGGACGCCCATGTTCATCGCGGGCATCGTGACTTCCATCTTGGAGAACGCGGGCACGATCTTTTCGCTGAAGGTCACGCTGATCCGTTCGGGCGCCGCGACCGCGGCGTTGGCCGCGGGGTTGGAACTGACCACTTTCGCATGGGCGAACGCCGGCGCGGCCGGAGCCAGCAGCAGGGCCGTGACGGCGAGAAAGGGAAGCGACTTGCGCATGATGATCGATCCTTGATCGAGGAAATACGAGCCGAGATTGCCAAACAAATGATGCATTTTGTCTGAATGCACAAATTGCCGTCCGTTAATCTCCGATCCGCCCGCCTTCCTTCGTGCCGTTCGCCTGAAGGACGTAGGCCGTCACGGCGCGGTAGTCGGCATCGCCGAGCGATCCCGCGCCGCCCGGCGGCATGTTCTGGCGGATGAAGGCCAACAGCTGGTCGGCCGATTTGCCCTTCCAGTTGGCGAGGAACGGCGCCCCTTTCAGCGCCGGTGCTTCGCCCGCTCCCTGCAGTTCGGCACCGTGGCAGGCCGAGCACCACTTGTCGTAAACCGCCTTGCCGTCGCCGGCTTGCGCCACCGGGGCTGGCGCCGAGCCGCCCGGATCGAGCGGCAGCGGGGAGCTACCCGGGTCGATCGGCGCGCGCGGCGGCCCCTGGCGGCCGATCCCGGCATCGGGCAAGGCGAACACGAAGAGGGTGCCTTGCGTGCCGTGGATCAGCTCAGGCGTGAAGCTGTCGCCGAGCCAGAAACCTGTGGAGACGGCGACGTATTGATGCCCGCCGGTTTCGAACGTGATCGGGTAGCCGGTGACCGCGGAGCCGAGGTTCATTTCCCACAGCACTTTGCCGGTCGCCTGGTCGAGCGCGCGGAAGCGCCCGGCGGAGCCACCGACGAACAGCAGTCCGCCGCCGGTGGCGAGGACCGACTGCATCCCCGCGCGGGTCGAGAACTTCCATTCGGTGCGCCCGGTCACCGCGTTGACGGCGGTCAGCACGCCGACCTTGTTGTCCGCGCCCGGCGCGAGCGCGATCTTCGCCGCGACCGAGTACGTCGGCGTCGGCCAGGCCGGCGCTGTCGCGGTGGCGGTCTCGCAAGTGTTCTGCTCGGGGAAGTACATCGTCTTCGTCAGCGGGCTGTAGGCCGGCGCCTGGTAGTTGGCTCCGCCGGTCGAAGATGGGCAGACGAAGCGCGTGTCGCCGACCTTGTCGAACAGCACGGCCGGGTTGTTGGTGACCTTGCCGGTCGCGCCGTCGATCGATTTGACGACGTTCTGCATCACGGTAGGCCGCGCCCACAGGAACTCGCCGGTACGGCGGTCGAGAGTGTAGACGATGCCGGTCTTGCCGGGAATGCCGGTGACGACCTTGTAGGTCTTTCCCTTGACGATCTTCGGGCTGATCCACGTCACCTCTTTGGGGTCGGGCGCAACCTGCTCGTCAAGCAGGATGCGCGGCAGCGTGTGGTCGAGGTCCCAGTGATCGACGACGTGCTGGTAATACCACACGATCTTGCCGGTGCGCACGTCGAGCGCGAGCGTCGAATCGTTGTACAGGTATGTGTACTGGTTGCCCGCCAGCATGAACTTGGGGGCGGGCGCTGTGACCGACGTGCCCATGTAGAGCAGATGCAGCTCGGGATCGTAGCTGGCGTTCATCCACGCGCCGAGCTGTTGACGCCGCTCGAGCGGTGTGCCGCCCCAGGTCGCGTCGTTGGGATCGCTGCCGCGGGCGATCGTGCTGGTGCGCCAGACTTCCTTGCCTGTTCGCGCGTCGTGCGCGGTGATGACGCAGGCGTCGGGTCCGCCCTTCTGATCGCAACTGCGGCCGGTGATGGCGAGGCCGTCGGCGATGATCGGGCCGCTGCTCTGCTTGGCGCCCTTGTGGTAGTCCATGATCGTGGTGTCCCACGCCAGCTTCCCGGTCTGGGCGTTGACGGCGTAGATGTGGTCGTCGGACCCGCGGGCGATGATCAGGTCGCCGTAGATCGCCAGGTTGCGGTTGGTGTCCGGGAAGGTCAGGAACTTGTCGAGGTCCTTGGGCCGGTCGCGCTTGTACTGCCACAACACGTTGCCCGAGGCGGCGTCGAGCGCGGTGATCACGTCGCCCGGGCCGGGGAAGTACATGATCCCGTCGTGGACCAGCGGCGTGCCTTCCTGATGCCCGGCGTCGAGCGGGTGGACCCAGACCATCCGCAGCTGGTTGACGTTGGCCTTGGTGATCTGCGCCAGCGGGCTGTAGCCCCATGAATCGAGCGTGCGCCGCCAGCTCAGCCAGTCCTTCGGATCGGGGTGCTGGATCATCGCGTCGGTCACCGGGACGAACGGCGTGTCGCTCGCCTGGGCAATAGTGGCGCACAGCAACCCCGCGGCGGCAATGACCCGTGTCGCAACCCCCCTCATGCTTTTTCCCCTCAAGCGTCTTCGTAGTGACGTGAATAGCTGCATGCCCGGATGCGCGTGAAGCGGTCTTCCGGGTCGAGATCGTAGATGGCGAAGGTGGTGACCTTGAGCACCTTGCCCTGCGGCAGGTCGATCACGCTCTGGCTCGTCCCCGGGATCGGGCGGAACTCGGCGTCGACCTCGACCGCCAGGAAATCGCCGCCGCTGGCGAACTTGACCACCTCGACGTGCTCGTCGACCGCCTGGTGAAACGGGCGGTAGAGATCGAGGATCGCGTCGCGGCCGTGAAACACGAGGCCGCGCTCCTGGCTCAGGATGAACTCGACATCGTCGGCGTAGAACCGCCCAAGCGTCTCGTAATCCTTGCCGTTGAAAGCGGCGAGATACTGCTCGTAGCGGCTCCTGTTCACCTTAGTCGAATTCCCAGGCGCGTTCGCCGTGCTCGGCCACGTCGAGGCCCTGGCGCTCGACGTCCTCGCTGACCCGCATCGGCAGGAACAGCGAAACGCCCAGTGCGATCAGCGCCGTGGCCACGATCGAATAAAGCGCCACCGCGCCGACCGCGAGCGCCTGCACCCCCACGGTGCTGGCGAAAGTCATGCCCTCATCGTAGCCGACCCCGCCGAAGCCCGCGGCCATGAACAGGGCCAGCAGGATCGAACCGAGCATGCCGCCGACGCCGTGGACCGCGAACACGTCGAGCGAATCGTCGATGCGAAGCTTCACCTTGATCAGCTGGATCGCGTAGTAGCAGACGGCCGCCGCAAGAGCTCCGACAAGCAGCGCCCCGCCGGGGCTGATGTAGCCGGCCTCGGGCGTCACCGTGGCCAGCCCGGCGATGGCGCCGGTGGCGAAGCCGACGGTGGTCGGCTTCCCGAAGGTCACGCGCTCGATGCCGATCCACACCAGCGCCGCGGCGGCGGCGGCGGCATGGGTGTTGATGATCGCGCTGGCGGCGTTGTCCGAAGCGGTCAGCGCCGATCCGCCGTTGAAGCCGAACCAGCCGACCCACAGCATCATCGCCCCGAGCATGGTCAGGCCCGGCGCGTGGGGCAACAGGGCGCTGGTCGGAAAGCCCTGGCGCCGCCCGAGCAACAGCGCGACGACCAGGCCCGACAAGCCGGCGGTGGTGTGGACCACGATGCCGCCGGCAAAATCGCGCACGCCCATCTGCGCCAGCCACCCCCCGCCCCAGATCCAGTGCGCGACCGGGGCATAGACAATCAGGCTCCACAACCCGGCGAACACGATCACCCAGGAAAAGCGCGCGCGGTCGACCCACGCGCCGATCATCAGCGCCGGCGTGATCGCCGCGAAGGTCATCTCGAACAAGGCGAAGGCGCTTTCGGGCAGGGTGGTGTCGGCGCGCACGTCGAACAGATGGCCCGGCGTCAGCATGAACGCGCGGCCGTTGCCGATCAGGCCATTGGTGACGTCTCCGAACGCGAAAGTGTAGCCGGCGACGATCCACACCAGCGAGGCGACGGCGGCCACCGCGCCGACCTGGATGAGCACCGAGAGGAAGTTCTTCGCCCGGACGAGACCGCCATAGAACAGCCCCAGGCCTGGCAGCGTCATCAGCAGCACCAGCGCGGACGCGGCGAGCACCCAGCTGGTGTCGCCGCTGTCCGGCCCCGCCGTGGCCGAGGCTTGGGCGTGGGCGGCGGCCGGCAGCGCCAGGACGGCCAGAGCGAGGGCGGTCTTGCGGATCATCGAGTCCTCCCGAGGCCGCCGGAGCGGCCTCCTCCGTCCTTGCGTTAGGACATAATCGAGCGCCGCGGCAAGGCCTCGCGAAAGGATGTTGCCAACACATCCACGGTCCTTGAAGCGACTCCGGGTGAACGGCTAGACGCCTCCGCGATGTTGCGCCGCCTGCTGCTTGCCCTCACCGTCGTTCTATCGATGCCCGCCTACGCGGAAGATCACGCGGTGCCTTACTGGGCGTCGCTCCGCGTCGACGAGGTCAACATGCGGGTCGGCCCGAGCGAGAGCTATCCGATCGATTGGGTCTATCACCGCACCGGCCTGCCGGTGAAAGTCGTGCGGCTGTACCAGGGCTGGCGCAGGGTGCGAGATCCCGACGGTGCGGAGGGCTGGGTGCTTGCCCGGCTGCTGAACCCGCAGCGCGCTGCGCTCGTCGTCGGCAAGGGGCTGGCGCCGATGCGCGCGGGCGCGAGCGCGGCATCGCCTCTGCGCTGGAACGTCGAACCCGGCGTGGTCGGCCAGCTCGGAGACTGCGACGACGGATGGTGCGAGTTCGA
>JANWHA010000125.1 GCA_025450635.1 Croceibacterium sp.
GGCGGCACCATCCGTGTCGCGGGACCTCGTTGAACCCTCAAGCATTCCGACGGAAGGCGGCCACCGATTCCGATCGATCCCGGCCACCGCTGACGCGGTCTGGAGGGTCCATTCGGCGATCTGATGACCGGTAGCGTGCCCTCACGGATGACGTGGGGAGCGCGATGCCAGCCGAGAGATTGTCGATGCGAAAGATTCGCGAGGTTCTGCGGCTGAGGCACGCTTGCGGTGCGAGCGAGCGGGTGATTGCCCGTTCGGTCGGGATCGGCCGCACGACGGTTGCCGAGTATCTGCGGCGGACGGCGGTGATCGGGATCACCTGGCCGGTGCCAGCCGAGATCGACGACGCCGAGCTGGAGCGGCGGCTGTTCACGCCGGCCGGCTTCAAGGCGCTGACGCGGGCGATGCCGGACTGGAACCGCGTCCACGCCGAGCTGCGCCGCCGCGGCGTGACGCTGCTCTTGCTGTGGGAGGAATACCGAACCGAGCACCGCGACGGCTACGGTTATAGCCGGTTCTGCGACCTCTACATCGACTGGCGCCGGGGCGTGAGCGCCACGATGCGCCAGACCCACGTCGCCGGCGAGAAGCTTTTCGTGGACTACGCCGGCGACACCGTGCCGGTGTTCGACGGGGCGACCGGAGAGGAGCGGCGGGCGCACGTGTTCGTCGCCGTGCTCGGCGCGTCGAACTACACCTATGCCGAAGCCCGCTGGAGCGAGGGGCTCGCCGACTGGATCGGCGCGCACGTCAACGCGCTGGCCTTCCTGGGCGGCGCGCCGAAGCTGCTGGTCTGCGACAACCTGCGCGCCGGCGTGACGGCAGCGTGCCGCTACGAGCCCGGCATCAATCGTACCTACCAGGAGATGGCCGCCCACTACGGCGCCGCCGTGCTGCCGACCCGGGTGCGCCGCCCGCGCGACAAGGCGAAGGTCGAGGTCGCCGTGCTGATCGTTGAGCGGTTCATCCTGGCGCGACTGCGGAACCGCCGGTTCCTCTCGCTCGGTGAGCTGAACGAGGCGATCCGCGAGGTACTGGGCGACCTGAACGCCCGGCTGATGCGCAAGCTCGGTGCCAGCCGCCGGGAGTTCTTCGAGACGATCGACCGGCCCGCGCTGCTGCCCTTACCGACCGATCCCTACGCCTACGCTGAATGGCGACGCTGCCGGGTCGCCCCCGACTACCACGTCGAGGTGCATGGCCACTTCTATTCGGTGCCGTCGCGGCTGATCCGCGAAGTGGTGGAAGCGCGCATCACCGACACGACGATCGAGGTGTTCCACGCGGGTCAGCGTGTCGCCGCGCATCCACGATCGGCATTAAAGCGGCGGCACACGACGACGCCGGAACACATGCCGAGCGCGCATCGGCGCTACGCCAGCTGGACACCGGCGCGGATGCTGTCCTTTGCGGCGCAGGTGGGGCCAGGCACGGCCACCCTGGTCGAGACAATCATGCGCACCAAGCCGCACCCCGAGCAGGGCTTCCGGGCGTGTCTCGGCATCCTGCAGCTGGCCAAGACCTACGGTGAGGTCCGACTGGAAGCGGCCTGCCAGCGCGGGTTGACCATCGGCGCGCGGACCTACGGCTCGATCGCCTCGATCCTGAAGACCGGTCTCGACCGAGCCTTCGACGAGACGGTGCCGGACGCGACCCCGTTGCTGCACGCCAATATCCGCGGCCGCGGCTACTACCACTGAGAAGGAGATCCGATGCTCGCCCACCCAACCCAGGAACGCCTGTTCGCCCTCGGCCTGACCGGCATGGCCAAGGCACTCGATGACCAGCGACGACAGCCCGACATCGCGGCGCTGAGCTTCGAGGAGCGGCTGGCGCTACTGCTCGACCGCGAGACGATCGAGCGCGAGAACAAGCGGCTGGTGACGCGTCTGAGGTTCGCCGCTCTGCGGCAGGAGGCGATCATCGAGGACCTCGATCTGCGAGCACCCCGCGGTCTCGACCGCGCGCTGTTCCAGAAGCTGGCGACAGGCGACTGGATCGACCGCAAGCAGAACCTGCTGGTCATCGGCCCGACCGGCGTCGGCAAGTCTTGGATCGCCTGCGCGCTCGGTCACAAGGCGTGCCGCGACAACCGCTCCGTCGCCTATCACCGGGTTCCCCGGCTGCTCGAGGCGGTCGCCTTGGCCCGCGGCGACGGCCGCTATGGGCGGCTGCTGAAGGCGCTCGGACGGGTGCAGCTGCTGATCCTGGATGACTGGGGCCTGGCACCGCTCACCGGCGAGCAGCGACGCGACCTGCTGGAGATCATGGACGACCGCCATGAGCGCGCCTCGACCATCGTCACCAGCCAGGTTCCCGTCGATCACTGGCACGAGGTGATCGGTGACCCGACGATCGCGGACGCCGTGCTGGACCGCCTCGTCCACAACGCGCACCGCTTGGTGCTGAAGGGAGAGTCACTGCGAAAACGAGCCGCCAAGGCGATCATGCTTGACGCTGAGCCGGCGACCTGACCCCATTCACCACGCCGATGACGACCTTGGCCGGGATCGTCGGAATCCCTGGCCGCCTTGGATCGGAATCGCTGGACGGCTTCGATCGGAATGCCTGTCCGCCATCGTCGGAATGCTTGAGGGTTCAACGAGGTCCCGCGACACGGATGGTGCCGCCGGCGAGATGCGGGACGTCGTTGAAGCCGGGTTGAACGAAGCCGCGGCACACCCGGAGGTCTATGGGCGTTGGACTCGGGCCGAAGGTTCGCGATGCGGGTCTGCGATCGCCGCACTGCCTCCGCCGAGCGACAGGAGGATGTCTGGAGATCGGGTAACAAGCTCGGCGCACGGCGATCGCCGCCGTGGCCGTCGCGATCGACCGTGTTTGGCGGCAGTGTAGACGGGCGGTGGGCGCGGCGACGACGAGTTCTTGTCGCTTGCAATGGACATTGCGGCGGCCGGCCAGGAATGGCGATGAGAAGACGCGTGGATGATCATGAGCTGTCGCACCAGATCGGCGACGAGGGCGGACGCGCTCGGGCAAAGGTCGCGATCTCGATCATCGCACCGCCGCAGCAGGGGCAGATGTCGAGATGCCGGCCGGTGAGCAGTGCGCAGCGTGCTCGATAGTCGCTTGGTGAAGCGTCGACGGCAGGCACGGGCACGTCGAGCAGAGCGCGGATGGCGTCAAGCCGGGCGGTGCGATGGGCGTTGGCCAGGAAGCCGAAGTGACGGATCCGGCGGAAGCCGTCCGGCAGGACATGCATCAGGAAGCGGCGAATGAACTCGTCGGCGTCGAGGGTCATCACCTTGGGCTTGTCGGGTTGTCGATAGTCCTTCCAGCGGAACCGGACCTGCCCATCCTCGAGCCCGATCAGGCGACTGTTGGCGATCGCCACCCGGTGGGTGTAGCGGCCGAGATAGTCGAGTACCTGCGGCGGGCCGCCGAACGGTCGCTTGGCGTAGACCACCCATTCGATGCGGCGCAGCGGGCGCAGATGTTTGGCGAACGCGGCCGGCTCGGCGAGCGGGGCCAGCTCACCGAAGAAGCGCAGCGCGCCGGCATCGAAGGCGGCCGCCAACCGCTCCAGGAACAGCCGGCGATAGAGCCGGGAGAGCACGCGCACGGACAGAAAGAACCCGGGCCGGCAGGTGACCCAATTGCCGTCCGGTGCAAGACCGCCGCCCGGCACGATGCAGTGCACATGCGGGTGATGGAACAGGTTTTGTCCCCAGGTATGCAGCACGGCGATCATGCCGGTCTCAGCGCCGAGATGCCTGGGATCGGCGGCGATGGTGCGTACCGTCTCGGCCGCCGCCTTGAACAGGATGTCGTAGACGACGGCCTTGTTCTGCAGGGCGATCGCGGCGATCGCTGCCGGCACGGTGAACACGACGTGGAAGTACGGGACCGGCAGCAACTCGGCCTGACGGTCGGCGAGCCATTGCGCCCGCGCCAGGCCCTGGCATTTGGGACAGTGCCGGTTGCGGCAAGAATTGTAGGCGATGCGAACCTCGCCGCAGTCGGCGCACCGCTCGACATGGCCACCGAGCGCCGACGTGCGGCACGCCTCGATGGCGCCCATGACGCGACGCTGTCCGTTGGACAGGGTGGCGGCATGTGCAACGCGATAGGCGGCGCCGTGGCGGCGGAAGATGTCCGCCACCTCAAGCGCGGGCCGCACGACGAACCCCGATCAGCTGGGCGGGGTCACCGCGATGCTCAGGCGATCCAGCGGGCTGGCGGTGTCGGAGATCAGGTGGGTGGCGACCTGCGTGTAGCGTGCCGTGGTCGACAGCCGGGCGTGGCCGAGCAGCACCTGGATGATACGGATGTCGATGCCGGCCTCGAGCAGATGCGTGGCGAAGCTGTGCCGCAGGGTATGGACGGTGACCGGCTTGCTCAGCTCGGCCTGGCGGGCCGCCTGCCGACAGGCCTCCTGCAGCGTGGCGATGCTCACCGGCTCCGCCGGATCATGACCCGGGAACAGCCACTTTCCCGGCCGGGCCAGCCGCCAATAGGTGCGCAGGATCTGCAGCAGTTGGGGCGAGAGCATGACGTAGCGGTCCTTGGCCCCCTTGCCCTGCTGGATGCGGATCAGCATCCGGCTGCTGTCGATGGCCGCGGGTTGCAAGCGGACGACTTCGCCGACGCGCAGGCCCGCGCCATAGGCCGTGGTCAGGGCGACGCGGTTACGCAATCCCGGGACCGCCTCGAGGAACCGCACGATCTCCTCGCCGCTCAAGATCTCCGGCAGCCGCTGCGGCTCGCGCGCGGCGACGATCTGCTCGTGCGCGTCGCTCCGGCCCAACGTGACGCCGTAGAAGAAGCGCAGGGCGCAGACCGTCTGGTTGATATGCGACCACGAGCGTTGCCGCGCGATCAGATGCAGCTGGTAGGCGCGCACATCCTCCAGTCCCAGCCGATCCGGCGGGCGGCTGAAGTGACGGCTGAACTTGGCGACCGCATAGAGGTAGGATTGCTGCGTCGCCGGCGAGAGATTGCGGATCGTCATGTCCTCGATCATGCGCCGGCGTAGAGGGCTGGTCTCAGCCATCGGAGGCTCCTGTCTGGTGAGGGTGGGTCGGACAACCCGAAGCCTCTCAGACAGGAGACCGTCTCGTCGAAGTCAGCCGCGAGCGGCTACCGCGCAGCGGTTTCGTTCAACCACTGGCCGCAATGCCTCGGAATTCGCAGGCTGCGGCGGCGCTGCTCGCCGCGCGCGACAGCGGCCAGGGCTGGCCGGAGATTCACCGGGTCGCCGCGGCTTACGATTTGGAGATCAAGCCGCGCGGCGCCGGCCTGGTGATCGGACATCGCGGTGACGGACGGCTGCACGTCAAAGCCTCCGACGTAGACCGCGGTCTGTCGCTGCAGGCGTTGACTGCCGCGCTCGGGCAGTTCGAGGCCCCCGGGCAGCAGTCCGCAGCCGAGCCGGCCCGGAGCCGCTACGCCAGGCCAAGCCGGACGGGACCGCTCTACGAGGCCTTCCAGCGCGAGCGCGCGGTCGCCCTGGCCGCCAGGCAGGCAGCGACGGCGGCGCTGCGCGAACGGCATACCGACTACGCCCAGCAGCTGCGGGCGTA
>JANWHA010000126.1 GCA_025450635.1 Croceibacterium sp.
CAGCATCGCCAGACCCAGCAGTCCGTAAGTCCGTTCGATCCACTTGAACGGCAGCAAGTAGACCGACAGCATCAGCAGAGCAGCCGCGACGACGGCGAGCAGCGAATAGTTCCAGCCGGTGAGCAGCTGCAGCACCAGCGCCACGCCCCCGACCTCGGCCGCGCAGGTGATCAAAGTGCTGATCAGCGCACCGGCCAGCGTCAGCAGGCCGAGCGAGAAGCCGAGCCGATGGCGGATGACGGTGAACAACGGCTGGCGCGACATGGCGGCGACGCGGCCGCTCATCTCGGCGAACACGATGATGCCGATGGTCGCCAGCACGATGACCCACAGCAGCTTGTAATCGAAGCGCGATCCGGCCTGCGACATGAACACCAGCTCGCTGACATCGACGAACCCGCCGACGGCGGTCAGGACGCCGAGGAAAATCTCAAGAGGCTTCAAGGCGCTTCTCGAGCGGTTCGAGCTCGGATTCGGCCTGCTTGAGCGCGGCCGCGCCGGGCGAGCCGGATCGGAACTGTTGCAGCAGGGCGGCCGCCGCGGGCTGCTGCGCGAGCTCGGTCGCATCGGTTTTGAGCTCGTCCCTGGCCAGCTGGCGCATCTGGTCGGTGTAGGTCGCCTGCGCGCGGTCCCCGGCCGCCTGATCTTCGACGAGCGCCCATTCGGCCAGCACACTGCGGGCGGACTTGACCGCTTCGAGCTGCTTGTCGGCTTGTGAAGAGCACGCGGCGAGTGCGAAGGCGATGAAAAGCAGGGCGATTCGGGCGCGCATGGCCGAGAAATGCCGGTTTTCGGCTTCCGTTCCGCACCCCAGCCGGGCGTGGATTCCCATCGCCCCGGGCACTTGCCACCGCGCGCGGCGTTCATTAGGGCAAACCCAACTCAACCCCCCAATTTTGAGAGGGCAGCACATGAGCGATACCGCCGAGCGCGTTAAGAAGATTGTCGTCGAGCACCTGGGCGTCGAAGAAGACAAGGTCACGCCGGACGCGAGCTTCATCGACGATCTGGGCGCCGACAGCCTCGACATCGTCGAACTGGTGATGGCCTTCGAAGAGGAATTCGGCGTCGAGATTCCCGACGACGCCGCCGAGAAGATCAATACGGTGGGTGACGCCAACAAGTATATCGAAGAGCACAAGGGGTAAGCGAACGGCCCATCAGCCGATCGTCCTGAGCTTGGCGAAGGACCGCTTGCCCTCAGGCGGAACTTCAGAAGAACGAGCAGGGCTTCGACAGGCTCAGCCCGAACGGGGTTGGGCCTGTTCCGTTTGAGAAGCGGTAGAATTCGGAGAGCTGTATGCGCCGTGTCGTTGTAACCGGACTGGGGCTGGTGACGCCGCTCGGGGGCGATGTCGAGACGACTTGGGCGAACATCCTCGCGGCCAGGAGCGGGGCGGGGCCGATCACCCATTTCGACCCCTCCGACCAGAAGTGCCGCATCGCCTGCGAAGTGAAGCCGGCCGATCACGAGTACGGCTTCGACCCCGACAAGCGGGTCGATCACAAGGTGCAGCGCCAGGTCGACCCGTTCATCGTTTTCGGCCTCGACGCCGCCGGCCAGGCGATCGAAGACGCCGGCCTGCTCGAGATGGATGAGGCGACGCGGTTGCGCGCGGGGTGCTCGATCGGCTCGGGCATCGGCGGGCTCCCGGGGATCGAGAAGGAATCGCTGGTCCTCGCCGAGAAGGGCCCCGGCCGCGTTTCGCCCCACTTCGTGCACGGGCGGCTGATCAACCTGATCAGCGGGCAGGTTTCGATCAAGTACGGCCTGATGGGTCCGAACCATGCGGTGGTGACCGCCTGCTCGACCGGCGCGCATTCGATCGGCGACGCCGCGAGGATGATCAAGGATGGCGACGCCGACATCATGCTCGCCGGCGGCGCCGAGGCGACGATCTGCCCGATCGGCATCGCCGGCTTCGCCCAGGCGCGCGCGCTGAGCACCAATTTCAACGACGAGCCCGCGAAGGCCAGCCGCCCCTACGACGAAGCGCGCGACGGCTTCGTGATGGGCGAGGGCGCGGGCGTGGTCGTGCTCGAGGAATACGAGCACGCCAAGGCGCGCGGGGCGAAGATCTACGCCGAGGTGGTCGGCTACGGCCTGTCGGGCGACGCCTACCACGTTACGGCGCCGCATCCCGAAGGCTCGGGCGCCTATCGGGCGATGGACATGGCGCTGAGGAAAGCCGGCATGAGCCCGGCCGACATCGATTACATCAACGCCCACGGCACTTCCACGCCGCTCGGCGACGAGCTGGAGCTCGGTGCGGTGCGGCGGCTGTTCGGCGATGCGATCTCGACCGTGTCGATGAGCAGCACCAAGTCGGCGATCGGCCACCTGCTCGGCGGCGCCGGGGCGGTCGAGAGCATCTTCTGCATCCTGGCGATGCGCGACCAGATTGCCCCGCCGACGCTCAATCTCGACAACCCTTCGCCGGGTTGCGAAGGCGTCGACCTCGTGCCGCACAAGGCCAAGCGGCGGCCGATCAAGGCGGTGCTCAACAACAGCTTCGGCTTCGGCGGCACCAACGCCTCGCTGGTGATGAAGCAGGTCGATTGACGTGAAGCTCCGCGGGCGCCCGAGCGGCTCCGCCATCGCTTTGCTGGCGGTCCTGATCGCCATGGCGTGGATCGCCGGCAGCTGGTGGGGCCCGAGCGGGTTCGACAAGGATGCCGACTTTGTCGTGCCGAGCGGCGCCACGCTCGGTACCGTCGCGCAAAAGCTCGAGAAGGAGCATGTGATCGGCTCGGCGAGCGGGTTCCTCTGGCGCGCGAAGGTGTTCGGCAGCCACGATCCGATCAAGGCCGGCGAGTTCCTGCTGCCGAAGCATTCGAGCAAGGCGGCGATCCTCGACATTCTCCAGCACGGCAAACCGATCCGGCGGCTGGTGACGGTGCCCGAAGGCATGCCCTCGATCATGGTCGCCGAGCGGCTGGCGGCCGAGCCGTTGCTCAAGGGCCCGCTGGCGACGCCGGCGGAAGGTTCGGTGCTGCCGCAGACCTACGACTTCGAGCGCGGCGAGACGCGCGCCGCGGTGCTCGCGCGGATGCAGGCGGCGATGACGAAGACCGTCAAGACGGTCTGGGCCAGGCGCCAGCCCGGCGGGTGCCCACTGGCCACTCCCGAGGACGCGGTCACGCTCGCCTCGATCGTCGAGAAGGAAACCGCCAAGCCCGCCGAACGGCCGGTGGTCGCCAGCGTCTATTGCAACCGCCTGCGCATTGGCATGAAGCTCGATGCCGATCCCACCGTCATCTACCCGATAACCCAGGGCAAGCCGCTCGGCCGGCGCATCCTGCAATCGGAGCTGCATGCCGTCACCGGCTACAACACCTACGCCGAACCCGGCCTGCCCAAAGGGCCAATCACCAATCCCAGCAAGGCCAGCCTCGAGGCGGTGCTCCACCCCGCCCAAACCGATTACCTGTACTTCGTTGCCGACGGCACGGGTGGCCACGTGTTCGCCAAGACTCTGGCGGAGCAAGACGCGAACAAGGCCAGGTGGTTCGCCATCCGCCGGGCCCGCGGCCAGATGTGACCCCGGTACAAGCCCGGGGTGACGACCTTGCGCCACTGATCGTGACCGCCGAGTTGCCCGGCGACTTGCAGGCGTGGGCGGAGCGCTTGCGGCAAGTTCATTATCCGGCCGAGCGCAACCAGGTCGAAGCGCACGTCACCTTGTTCCGCGCGTTGCCGCCTTCCTCTGAAGCCGAATTGGGCGATGCGCTGGCTGCCGCGGCGCGCCGCCATCCACCCGTGCCGGCGCGGCTCGAGGGGGTTATGGCGCTGGGCGGAGGAACCGCGCTGAGGATCGTCAGCCCGGCGATGTCGACGCTGCGCGGCGACCTGGCCGAGCGCTTCCACGGCCTGCTCTCGTCGCAGGATCAGCATGCCCCGCGCCTCCACGTGACGGTGCAGAACAAGGTCCCGGACAAGGAGGCAAGTACGCTCCAGGCCGAGCTCGTGCGTACGCTCAAGCCGCGAGATTTCCGCTTTCCCGGCCTCGCCCTCTACCGCTATCGCGGCGGGCCGTGGGACCCGGTCAAGCGGTGGAGCTTTCGCGGTTGACCGGGCAAATGGGCCGCCTTACATGCGCCGCCTGCCTATCTGGGGCGGAGTAGCTCAGCCGGTTAGAGCAGCGGAATCATAATCCGCGTGTCGGGGGTTCGAGTCCCTCCTCCGCTACCATTCTCCGCTGGTCCGCCGAAGCCAAGCCCATCTCGGGTTTCGCCGCAAGGGCAGGCAAACGCTCCTTTGAACCGCGCGAAATTTCTGCTCTGCTGCGCCAGGGGGCGACGTTGGATGGGCGATGTTGGCGCAAAGCCGGCGATTTCAGCGAGAGGCAGCACGCCTCGCGCGCTCGCTGCCGTGCGCGCGGCACTCGATCGAGGCGACTTGATCGAAGCCTTTGCTCTGGCGGCCGAAGCGCGGGTAACCGGACGACGGAGGGACGAGCTGCAATACCTCCAGGCGCTGGCGCTGGCGCGAATGGGCGACATCGACCAGGCATGGACTTTGTGCGCGGAGCTCGCGCAAGCTCCCGAGGCTTCCGCCGATGTCGAGGCACTGCAGGCCCGCCTGATCAAGGACCGCGCTTTTCGCGCGCGCGGGGCTGCCAGATCGCGGCTTCTCGCCTCGGCGGCGCAAGCTTACGCGTCGATTGCCGGCGCGGACGGCAGTTATTTCCCGCTGATCAATGCCGCTTCGCTGGCGTACATGGCCGGCGACCGCCAAGCCGGTCGCGCGCGCGCGGCGCAGGTATTGCGCACACCCGAGATCGCGAGGGGCTATGCCTACTGGCCGCTCGCCAGCAAGGCAGAGGCCTTGCTGCTGCTGGGCGATAGCGAGGAAGCCGAGGCGGCAATGCGGCTCGCGGTCGCCCAAGCGGATTGTTCCGACGGAGCGCGATCGAGCACCACCCATCAGTTTCAGCGCCTCGGTGATGCGGGCGGCTTCGGCCCCGGTGTTATTGCCGGACTCACCGCGATCTCCAAGCCCGCCCCGGTCTGTTGCTTCAGCGGCCATATCTTCCAGGCGAATGCCGAAGACGAGCGCCGGGTGGACGCCGCGATCGACGCTTGGCTCGTCCGAACCGGCGTGCGGATCGGTTACGGCGCCGCAGCGGCGGGAGCCGATATCCTGATCGGCGAAAGGCTGCTCGACCGCGGCGGCGAAGCGCATATCGTGCTGCCGTTCGATCGGGATGACTTCGTCGCCGCATCGGTGAGGCCTGCCGGCGAGGCCTGGCTACCGCGCTTCGAAGCGCTCTTGCAGCGAGCGACGTCGGTCCGTTATGCCAGCACAATGCGCTACGTCGGCGACGACGGGCAGTTCAACTACGGCACCGATTTCGCGATGGGCCTGGCGCGGCTGCGGGCGCGGCACCGAAGATCGGACACGGTCCACCTCGCCGTGTGGAACGGACGTCGAACCCCCGGGTCCGCGGGCACGGCGCGGAACGTCGCGGTGTGGGAGAGCCTCGGCGGCGCGACCCAGGTC
Organism: Croceibacterium sp.; assembly: GCA_025450635.1. Lineage (GTDB taxonomy): Bacteria > Pseudomonadota > Alphaproteobacteria > Sphingomonadales > Sphingomonadaceae > Croceibacterium_B. The sequence continues at coordinate 5,504 of JANWHA010000126.1, forward strand.
ATCGAGCCTGGTCCGATCGCCAAGCCGCGTCATTCGGATAACCCCTTTCCAAACGCGGGCGGCGAGCACGGGCGCGCCACCAACGCCATCATCTTCGCCGACTTCCACGGCTTTTCGAGAATCCCCGAACATCACTTGCCAACCTTCTGGCGCGAAGTGATGGGACGTGCCGCCAAGGTGATTTCGCAAGCCGGCGAGCGGGTGCTGGCACGCAACAGCTGGGGCGACGCGCTGTTCCTGGTCCTGCCGGACGCATGCGCCGCCGCCGAGCTGGCGATGGCGCTGCGGAACGAGCTTGCGAAGATCGACGCTCGCGAGCTCGGACTGGACCGGGCAGGGGTGCGCATCGCCTTGCACCTCGGGCCGATGTACCACGCGGTCGATCCGGTTACCGGGATGGCCAACTTCTTCGGCAGCGAGGTCTCGCGGGCGGCGCGGCTCGAACCGGTCACTCCGCTCAACACGATCTACGCGACCGAGCCGTTCGCGGCCGCGCTCGCGCTGGCGACGCCCGAGGCGTTCGACTTGCGCTACTGCGGAAAGGTCGAACTGGCGAAGGGATACGGCGCGGCCGCGGTGTTCAGGGTCGACCCAGGCGAGGTGAGCGATGCGATATAGCGCCTTCGTCAGCTACAATCACCGCGATAAGGCGTGGGCGCGGTGGCTGCACCAGTCGCTCGAGAAATACCTCATCCCCAAGCACTTGCGAGGAAAGGAGGCGCCGTTCGGGACGATCGGTTCGCGCCTGCCGCCGGTCTTCCGCGACCGCGAGGAACTGGCTTCCTCGTCCGACCTGGCGGCGGCGGTCAAGGCTGCCCTGGCCGAGGCTTCGACGCTGATCGTCGTGTGTTCGCCAAATTCCGCGCAGTCGAAATGGGTCGACGAGGAAGTCATGACCTTCATCGACAGCGGTCGCCGCGATAGGATCCTGTGCGTGATCGTCGCCGGTGAGCCGGGCTCGGCCGATCTTGAGAGCGAATGCTTGCCGCCTGCGTTGCGGACAGGATCGGAGCCGCTGGCGGCCGACGCGCGCAAGGACGGTGACGGGAAAGCACTGGCCCGGCTGAAGCTGCTCGCCGGCATCCTCGACGTTCCGTTCGACGAGCTGCGCCAGCGCGAGGCGCATCGCCGGCACAGGCGCCTGGCCTGGCTGGCGGGGGCGTCCACGGCGGGCCTGGTGCTGACCAGCGGCCTTGCCGTGTTCGCCTTCGTTTCGCGCGCGCAGGCGATCGAGCAGCGGCGGGTGGCCGAAGAGCGCAGGGTGACCGCCGAGCGCACCGTCGATTTCGTCAAGTCGATGTTCAAGAGCAGCGATCCCTCCGAGGCGCGCGGCGAGACGATGACCGCGCGCGAAGTGGTAGACAGGGGCGCCCGGCAACTCGATGCGGGCCTCGAGGACCAGCCGACGGTCAAGGCCGAGCTGGGCGCAACGTTGGCGGAGGTCTACGCGGCTTTGGGTCTCTATCACCGCAGCGAAGAGGTCATCGATCAGTCGCTGAAGATCAGGCAACCGCAGGCGGTAACGACTGCCCGGCACTTTGCCGCGCTGGGCGAGACGAAGTTTCAACTGGGCGACTATCGGGGGGCGCTGGAGGCCTTCCGGCGGGCCTCCGCCATCGCCCCGCGCGAGGGCGAAGAAGAAGCGCTCGCTTCGCGCATTCTCGTAGGCTTGGGGCAGACGCAATCCGCCCTCGGCAATGAAGCCACTTCCGAGGGAGCGCTTCAGCGGGCTTTGCAGATCGACCGCCAGCGCGGTTTGGCCGGGCAGTCCGACGTGGCCCGGGATGTCGAGGCCAGCGCGGTGAACAAGTTCTTCCTCGGCGACCTGGACACCTCAGCCAAGCTGACGGCCGAAGCCCTGGCCATGCGATTGCGGCTCGAGGGGCCAGCCAGCCCGAGCGTGGCGGACGACCGCAATCTCCTCGCCAGCATCGCCCATCAGCGGGGCCAGCTTTCGCTCGCCGAAGCGCTTTACCGGGAGAACCTGTCGTGGGACGAAAAAGTCCTCGGCAAGGAGCACCCGGATCTCGCCATCACGCTCAACAACCTCGCCCGCGTGCTGGTCGAGCAGCGCAACTTCCGCGATGCGGGCGTCCTGCTCGAGCGGGCCATCGACATCACCCGCCGCCAGCGGGGAGACGCTTACGACGACCTCGCATACATGCTCGGCAGCATGGCGATCGTTAGGCGCTCCCAGGGCCGTGCGAGCGAATCCGAAGACTTGTTGCGCGAGGCGATCGCGATCGGCCGCAAGCAGCACCACGCCTCGCTCGCCCCGAACATGGTCGAACTGGCCAGCCTGCTGTGCGACCGGCGGCGCTTCGCCGAGGCGACGGACCTGCTCGTGAACGCCGGTCCAATCATGAAGGCCGACTACCCGGATGATGCCTGGCGCTCCGCGTGGCTTCGGTTGACGCAGGCACAGTGCCTCTTCGATCAGGGGGGCAAAAGTGCGGCGCGCGAAATCGTCGCCTCAGATCTGCCCACGATTTCCGCGCGCTGGCCAGCGGGAAGCTACTACCGCGAACAGGCCGAAAGCTTGCGAAAGTCGCTCGGCGCCTAACGATTTGATTCGGCGACATCGTTGGAACGCGTTATCCCAGCCTCGGGGAAGACATGGGGGTAAGGGCATATGGCGCGCACACGGCGTGTCGCGATCGACGACGGAAAGTCGGGCAACTACTGGTACGATTCAGGGAGTTTCCTGTCATTCAGTTCTGACCACGTCACCTTCTTCCTGCCGCAAAATCTCGAAATGCACTTGGGCGGCAACGGCGTCACCATCAATGCCGTCACGCTGTGGAGCTCCGGGCTGCTCTCGCTTGGGCAGGCTACCGATGACCAGATCGGATTCATGGCCTCGGGCCAGTCGCCGGTCCCCGGGGTCGGCGGTGACGGATTTCCGGGCGAATTTTTCCTTGTCGACTACACGCCGGACAGCCCTCACAACTCTTACAGCTATGGACTCGGTCGGGCCGATTATTCCGAACCGTTTGATTCCGCCACCGCTACGCCGGCAGCATTTTTTTCTCTGGATGATTCTTATCAAATAATCATCGATGAGAACGGTTTCTCTATTGTTTCGGAGTCGGATTCGCTCGGGAGTTCGACAAACGGGTATTATATAGGCTCGTACGCGTTTCAAACGGATGGTAGTGAGATAAACTTCGATACCTATCCTGATTTCTTTACCTATCCTGGAACCGCCGGCGACGACACTATCGTCGGTACAGCCTATGCCGATCGTTTTCTTTCCAGCGCCGGGGCGGACCATATCGATGGCGGCGGGCTGGATCACGCCATTGGCGGGCCGGTGGATATCATGTCCTACGCCTCCTCTCTCGCGGGCGTGACGGTCAGTCTCGAGACGGGCGTCGGCTCGGGTGGTGACGCCGCGGGCGACACGCTGATCAATATTGAACAGCTCGTCGGCTCGGCGTTCGCCGACACGCTGACAGGGTCCTCCCTCAGCAACGACATCATCGAAGGAGGGCCCGGGGCCGATGTGCTCGATGGTGGGGCCGGCGTCGATTGGCTGTCCTACAGCGGCTCGGGTAACGGCGTGACCGTGTCGCTGGCTGACAACACCGCCAGCGGCGGCGATGCGACCGGCGACAGGATAGTCAACTTCGAAAACGTGCAGGGTTCGGCCTCGAACGATACCCTGGAAGGGTCGGCGATCGCCAATGATCTATACGGCGGAGCCGGCGACGACGTGCTTGTCGGACGGGAGGGCAATGACAACCTTATAGGCGGCCCGGGCGACGACCTTCTCATGGGCGGCCCCGGAGCGGACTACCTCTCCGGTGGCGACGGGAACGACACGGTGAGCTATGCGAGCTCGTCTGCCGCGATCACGATCAATTTCCAAACCGGCGTTAATTCCGGCGGCGATGCCTCGGGAGACGACATTACTACCGACGTCGAGAACATCATCGGTTCGGCGTTCGACGATTCGATGACCGGCAACGACTTGCTGAATGACCGGTTCGATGGAGGAGCGGGCAACGACACGCTCTCCGGTCTGGACGGCAACGACCTGCTCATCGGCGCTGCCGGCAATGACACCCTCGACGGGGGCGCCGGGGTGGACAAGCTCTATGGCGGCACCGGCAACGACACCTACCACGTCGATACGCAGTCCGACCTGGTGTTCGAGAACCCGGGCGAAGGGACCGATA
>JANWHA010000127.1 GCA_025450635.1 Croceibacterium sp.
ACCCGCCATCGCTTCGGGTGCGCGGCCCCGGTTCAGCCCGTGCAGGTCGTGCATGAGCTGCACGGTGACCGGATTGCGCCACATCCAGGGGGGGAAGCGCAGGAACGGCCGCTGGGCGCCGGGGCGAGAATGCTGGTGGCGAATATGCCGGTCGAGCACGGCGGCGTCGGGCCAGTCCGCCTCGGCGGCGACGATGGTAAAGCCGTGCCTTTCGACGAAGCGCGTCGGGAGCGCCGCGCGCGCGGCGTAGAACTCGTGCGTGCCGTGGCTCGCCTCGCCGAGCAGTACGACCTTGCGGTCGGCGAAGCGGTCGAACGCGGCGGCGAACCCCTCGTCGTCGATTTCGGGCAGCGGCTGGGCTGCTTCGGCGACCAGTTCGGGCAAAGTCTTAGCTCGCGCGGGCTGATGATTTGTCGCCGCGCGGCTGCCGTCCTCGTAGCGGCCGTGGGCGCCGACCAGCGGCACGAAGCGCACGCCGCCGAGGTCGTGCTCTTGCCACGTGTGCTCGCCAGTACGGGCGACGCAGAGGAGCGATTGAATGTCCTCCCCACCGACTGGGACGACGAGGCGCCCGCCGACCTTGAGCTGGCGCTTGAGCGGCTCGGGCACGTGGTCGCCGCCGGCGGCGACCAGAATCGCGTCGAAGGGCGCCTGGTCCGGCAAGCCCAGGCTACCGTCGCCACAGATGATCGAGACGTTGTCGTAGCCGAGCTCATCGATGCGCTCGGCCGCGGCTTGCGCCAGCGGCTCGTGACGTTCGATCGCGAACACTTCGCCTGCAATGCGCGACATCACCGCGGCCGCGTAACCCGAGCCGGCGCCGACCTCGAGCACTCGGCCACCCGGCGGGATTTCAGCCGCGTCGATCATTAGCGCGACGATATACGGCTGCGAGATGGTCTGCCCTTCGCCGATCGGCAGGGGACCGTCTTCGTAAGCGAACTCGCGCATCGCCTCGGGCACGAAGGCTTCGCGCGGCACGGTGCGGAAGGCGGCCAGGACCGAAGGGGTTTCGATCCCACGACGGCGGATTTGCCGTTCGACCATCCAGTCGCGCAGTTCCTGCGGATCAGCCATTGTCCGCCCTCCTTTCAGCAATCGACGGGACGGGCGGCGCGTGTCACGCCGCTGCGAGCGTCTCGGCGATGGACTGCGGCGATTCCCCGGTGAGCTCCTTGGCCAGCTCGGCAACGATCTTTTCCCGCAGCAATTTGTGATAATGCGGCCGCATCTCGCCGAGCGTGCGCGGGTCGGCGACGACGACCAACTGATCGATCTCGCCGTGAAGGGCCTTCGCGTTCAGCCATTCGACCACGGCGGCGCCATGCGCGACTTCGGCGAGGTCGGTCTGCGAGCCGGCGGTGGTCAGCGTGCCACGGTCGTCGCTCCGGCTTTCGGCACCGGGGACGGGCATCCTGAGCGAAGGTTCGGCAACCAACTCCAGCTTCGGCTCGAAGATCGGCCCGGTGTTGCGCATCAGCCTGAAGCGCTCTCCGTCGGCCACGGCGACGAGGGCGTTGTGGGGGATTTTCATGGACGATCTCCAGTTCGAGGATTCAGCCGACCAACGGGCGACGGGCCCGCAAGTGCCGAATACCCTTGCGCGGAGGTGGCATGGCCACGCCGAGCGGCGGGCGGCATCCGTAATGGCCCGGATAACTCTCGGGACGCTTAGCCGAGTGTCTGCAACCGCCGGAACGCAGGATTGATATATTCCTCCGCAACTTCGCGCAGCGCGATGCTCGCTTCGTCTTGCTTGAGGGCCGAATCGGGCATGAAGTGCTGCCCCGCGCGTTTGACGTCCAGAGTGGCGGCGAGCGCCATGCGCTGGCGCGCTTCATCGTCCGGCGCGATGCCGAAGTGCGGCAGGATCGCTGTCTCGACGGCGGCCGGGAGGTCGCGATAATCGACCACGATGCCGCCACCGGCGGGGAATGCCGCCAGCGCGGCCTCGGCGAAGCGTCCGATGAGCATCGCCATTGCTCGGGCAGTGGCCATTCCCTCGATCGCTTCGGACGGAGCAATGCCGGACAGGAGTTCGGGGCTGGGCATCCGCAACTGCGAAACGAGGACTTCGACGGGATCCCGGTAGAGGAACACCCAGGGCGTCTGCGGGAACAGCTCGCGCAGCAGCGGTATGAGAATAGTCTGCCAGGAGGTGAACTTGACGAAGCGGTGGGTAGCGTTGCCGCTGCCAGTCAGCATGCCGATCAAGCCGCGGATCGTCTCGCGCGGCAATCGGCCGGCGAGCGTCAGCCGGGCTATCCCGTCGATGGCCGGAGCCTCGGAAATCGAGATCGCGCGCGGCAAAGCCGCCAGCATTTGCGACACCAGGGTCGATCCGCAGCGCGACATATGGAACACGAATCCGTCAAGATCGGGACCTGTTGGAAGCTCGGCCAGCGCCACGGCCGGCGTGCCGAAGCGCATCAGCCGATTGATCGGCAGCGCGCGGGCGCGGGCGATCGATTGGGCGTAAAACGGCTCGCTTAGAGTTGCGTCGCCGAAATGCAGCCATTCGACCACCGGTTGTCCAGCGACCACCAGCAGTTCGCCCGGCAGCCATCCGCGTGGCGGGACGGCCGCCAAAGGCGCAGGCGGCGGAAGCAGCACCGGGCTGTGCGCCGATGGCTCTAATGATGCGGCGATGGCCTCGCGCCCGATCGAAAGGCTCAAGCGTACGGCGGCATCGGCGCAGCGATCGAGGAAAGGCTCAAGCGTGGATTCGGCGGCAAGCTCACGCTGCAGCGCCGTGTCGCGCAAAATCGCCTGACGCAAGGCATCGATCGACGAGGAGGGAGGCGTGGGCACGGCATCCGATAGCCGCTTGCTTGCGGCAGGGGAACGGTCGCGAAAAAGGGGCCGGGATCGCTCCCGGCCCCTCCTTGTACGTTGGCGTCGAGGCTTAGAAGCCCATCCCGCCCATATCCGGCATCCCGCCGCCGCCGGGCATCGCCGGCTTGTCTTCCGGCACTTCGCTGACCGCCGCCTCGGTGGTGATCAGCAGCCCGGCAACCGAAGCCGCATCCTGCAGCGCCGCGCGCACGACCTTGGTCGGGTCGATCACGCCGGCTTTGACGAGGTCCTCGTAGACTTCGGTCTGCGCGTTGAAGCCAAAGTTCTCGTTCTTCTGGTCGAGCAACTTGCCGGCGACGACGGCGCCGTCGGCGCCCGCGTTCTCGGCGATCTGCCGCACCGGCGATTGCAGCGCGCGGCGGACGATGTCGATGCCGCGAGTCTGGTCGTCGTTCTGGCCGTCGAGACCCTCGAGGGCTTTAGTGGCGAACAACAGCGCCGAGCCGCCGCCCGCGACGATGCCTTCCTCGACTGCCGCGCGGGTTGCGTGAAGCGCGTCATCGACGCGATCCTTGCGTTCCTTGACCTCGATTTCCGAAGCCCCGCCGACCTTGATCACCGCGACGCCGCCGGCGAGCTTGGCCAGCCGCTCCTGCAGCTTCTCCTTGTCGTAGTCGCTGGTGGTGGTCTCGATCTGCGCGCGGATCTGCTCGACTCGGGCCTTGATGTCCGTCGTGTCGCCGGCGCCATCGACGATGGTCGTGTTGTCCTTGTCGATGGTGATCTTCTTGGCCTCGCCGAGCATGGCCAGGGTGACGTTCTCCAGCTTGATGCCGAGGTCTTCGCTGATCATCTCGCCCTTGGTCAGGATCGAGATGTCCTGCAGCATCGCCTTGCGGCGATCGCCGAAGCCGGGGGCCTTGACCGCCGCGACCTTGAGGCCACCGCGCAGCTTGTTGACCACCAGCGTCGCGAGCGCCTCGCCCTCGATGTCTTCGGCGATGATCAGCAGCGGACGGCCCGACTGCACGACCGCCTCGAGAATCGGCAGCATCGCCTGGAGGTTCGACAGCTTCTTCTCGTGGATCAGAATGTACGGGTTATCCAGCTCGACGATCATCTTCTCGGCATTGGTGACGAAATAGGGCGAGAGATAGCCGCGGTCGAACTGCATGCCTTCGACCACATCGAGCTCGAATTCGAGGCCCTTGGCTTCCTCGACGGTGATCACGCCTTCCTTGCCGACCTTTTCCATCGCCTCGGCGATCTTCTCGCCGACCTCGCGGTCGCCATTGGCCGAAATGATGCCGACCTGGGCGATTTCGCTCGACCCGGAAACCTCCTTCGAGCGGCTCTGGAGATTGGCGACCACCTTGCCGACGGCAATATCGATGCCCCGCTTCAGGTCCATCGGGTTCATGCCCGCAGCGACCGACTTCATGCCTTCGCGCACGATCGACTGGGCCAGCACGGTGGCGGTAGTGGTGCCGTCGCCCGCGAGATCGTTAGTCTTCGAGGCCACTTCGCGCAGCATCTGCGCGCCCATGTTCTCGAACTTGTCCTTGAGCTCGATCTCCTTGGCGACGGTGACGCCGTCCTTGGTGATGCGCGGCGCGCCGAAGCTCTTGTCGAGCACGACGTTGCGGCCCTTGGGGCCGAGCGTGACCTTGACGGCGTTGGCGAGCGTGTCGACGCCCTTGAGGATGCGCTCGCGCGCGTCGCGCCCGAATTTCACGTCCTTGGCAGCCATTTTTGATTCCTCTTTTTCTCTAAAGTTGCGCGTGTGATCGATGGAAAGTTTCGGCTCAGGCGATCACGCCCATGATGTCGCTTTCCTTCATGATCAGCAGCTCTTCGCCGTCGAGGCGGACCTCGGTGCCGGACCACTTGCCGAACAGGATGCGGTCGCCGGCCTTGACGTCGAGCGGGGTCACCTTGCCGTCCTCGGCCTTGGTGCCCGAGCCGACCGAGACGATCTCGCCTTCCTGCGGCTTTTCCTTGGCGGTGTCGGGGATGATGATGCCGCCGGCGGTCTTTTCGTCGGCTTCGATGCGACGGACCAGAACCCGGTCGTGCAGCGGACGGAATGCCATGTGTTGGACCTCTCTAAGGTAGTTGAACCCTCATTGGCACTCTAAGCGCGAGAGTGCCAGCGGCGCGCATATGTGGGCGCGCCTTGGGGTCGTCAACTCCCGTGGGGGAAGTTTTTTTCGTCAGTCGGAGGCGAGGGCGAGACGCGTGCCGCGGATCCACCGCCGCAGCAGCAGCGCGGCGACCACGAACAGGCCGACGGCAAAGCCGATCCACACGCCGGTCCCTTGCAGCGGGGTGAAGAAGCCCAGCACGATGGCGGTGCCGAACCCCGGCACCCAATACCCGAACAGCGCCAGCAGCATCGGCACGCGCGTGTCCTGCAGCCCGCGCAGGCTGCCGCCGCACACCACCTGGATGCCGTCGAACAGCTGGAAAGCCGCCGCGACGACCATGTAGCGCAGCGCGAAGGCGACCAGCAGGGCGTTCTGCGGCGCGCTCGGGTCGAGGTAGAGCCGGATGAGCAGGCGCGGGGCGAACAGCATCAGGCAGGCGGTGATCATCATGAAGCCGCCGCCGATCGCGATCGCGGTCCAGCCGGCGCGGGCGACCCCCGCCGGATCGCGCGCGCCGTAGAAGTAGCCGACCCGGATCGTCGCCGCCTGGGCCATGCCCATCGGCACCTGGAAGGCGAGCGCGGCGAGGTTCAGGGCGATGGTGTGCCCGGCGAGCTGCTCGGGGCCGAAGCGGCCCATCAGGAACGCCGCGCCGCCGAACAGGCCCGCTTCGGCGACGATCTGCAGCGTCACCGGGGCGCCCTTGCGCAGCAACTCCCAGAAGCGGGTCCACTCGGGGCGCCACCAGTTGCCGAACACCCGGTAACGCCTGAGGCGCCGGTCGCTGGCGATCGCGACGACATAGGCGGCGACGAAGAACACCGTGGTCAGCACGGTCGACAGCGGCGAGCCGTAGAGGCCGAGCGCGGGAGCGCCGAAATGGCCGAACACGAACGCGTAGTTGCCGAGCACGGCGACGCCGATCGCGAGGAAGGTGATCGCGGTGGCGAAAATCGGCCGCCCGAGCGCGGAGACGAAGTTGCGCAGCACGTTGGCCACCAGCATCGGCACCATCGCCCACTTGAGCACTGCCAGGAACGCGCCCGAGCGCTCGGCGAGCGCCGGCTCCTGGCCCGTCGCCAGCATGATCGCGTAGCCGAAATGCATCGGCACCATGGCGACGAGCCCGCTCGCTATCGCGACCCACAGGCCCATGCGCGCCGAGCGGCGCACCTCGCGCACGGCGTGCCGGCGGCGGCCGAGCTCGGCGGCGATCAGCGCCGAAACCATTCCCGACATGCCCGAAAGCGACCACACGACGATGCCGAACATCGACACCGCCAGGCTCGCGGCGGCGAGCGATTCCGCGCCGAGCCGCGCGACGAAGATCACGTCGACCCCATAGACCAGCATCTGGGCGAGGTTGGCCGCCACCAGCGGCCAGGCGAGCGCCAGGGTCGCGACGATCTCGCCGCGCCAGCCTTCGCCGCGGTGCGGGGGCTCGAGGATCGGGTCGCTGGTCATAGGGCCTTAAGCAAAGCCGGCCCGGATAGGCGCGGGCGGCAACGGGCGAAAGCGGCGGCGGAACCTTGCGGGCGTTTTCGCGTCGCCTTGCGGCAACCTTGCCACTATCGAGGCCGCGAATGCACCGTCACCTCTTGCTTGCCCCGGCACTCGCGCTCGCCTCGCTTGCTACGCCCGCGGCGGCGCAGGAAGTGTTCGCCGGCGTCTACAAGCACGCGGTCGACACGCCGTTCACGCTCAATTCCGGCGAAGGCGGGATGGACTTCGAGCTGGGCTATCGCTTCGCCAGGCTCAAGGGGCTCAAGCTGATCGGCAAGCCCGCACCCTATGTCATCGCCTCGCTCAACAGCCAGGGCGATACCAGCTTCGCCGGGGCGGGGCTCAGCTGGAAGCTCGGCAAGGGACCGGTCTACGCGCGTCCCGGCGTCGGCCTGATCGTCCACACCGGCCCTAGCCTGAGGGTCGGCCCCGACGGCCTGCGCACCGACCTCGGCAGCCGGGTCCTGTTCGAGCCCGAGATGGCGCTCGGCCTGCGCCTGTCGCCAACGGTCGCGGTCGAGGCAAGCTGGGTGCACATCAGCAACGCGCGCCTGTTCAACCACCGCCAGAACCCGGGAATCGACATGTGGGGCGTTCGCCTGGCCTACGCCCTCAGATGATCGCGCTTGCGCCGCGCGCGCGGCGCGATAGGGGAACGCGGCGATTCGTTCCTGAAAGGAAGCCTTCGATGATCTCGCGTTTTGCCGTCGCCGCTTCGCTAGCCTTGGCGCTCGCCGCTTGCGGTTCGTCGAACGAGCCTACTTCCACGTCGACTGAGACCGTCACCTCGACCACCGCGGCGACCCCGGAGGCAGTGCCCGCCGAAGCCGCTCCGAGCGCGGCGCCTTCGACCGAAGCCGCGACGCCGAGCCCCACTCCCACGCCCAGCGCCACGCCGACGGCCAAGGCCAGCGCGAGCGCCTCGTCGAAGATGAGCGATGCGGCGACCGGCGCCGCCGCCTCCATGCCCACGGCGTTCAACCAGTGCACCGCGTGCCACTCGACCCAGGCCGGCAAGACCATCATCGGCCCCTCGCTCGCGCACGTTTACGGACGCAAGGCCGGCACCCTGGCCGGTTTCCAATACAGCCAGGCGATGAAGGATTCCGGGCTGACCTGGAATTCCGCGACGCTCGACCGCTACCTGACCGATCCGAAGAGCGTGGTGCCCGGCACGTTGATGGGCTTCGCCGGGCTCAAGGATGAAGAGCAGCGCGAGGCGGTGATTCGCTATCTGAAGACATTGTAAGTGGCTGAAGGGGGCACCTCGATCCTGCGGGACGGGGTGCTGTTGCTGGGCTTCGGCCTGGCGTTCGTGCTGCTGTTCCGCCGGCTCGGGCTCGGCGCGACGCTCGGCTGGCTGGTCGCCGGCGCGGTGGTTGGGCCGCATGTGCTCGGCCTCGCCAACGATCCCAGGGCGATGGTGGGCATCGCCGAGTTCGGCATCACGCTGCTACTGTTCATCGTCGGCCTGGAGCTCAGCCCATCGCGGCTGTGGTCCCTCAAGAGCGAGATCTTCGGCTTGGGGCTGGCACAAGTGGTGCTGTGCGGCCTCGCGCTGTTCGGCGTGCTCTGCACCGCCAGCGGTCTTTCGTGGGGCGCGGCGCTCGCGATCGCGCTGCCGCTGGCGCTCTCGTCGACCGCGCAGGTGCTGCCGATGCTGCAGTCCGCCGGCCGTTTGCGCAGCCCGTTCGGCGAGCGCGCGTTCGCGATCCTGCTGTTCCAGGACCTGTCGATTATCCCGCTGCTGACGATCGTCGCCGCGCTCAGCCGCAATCCGGCCGAGAATGGTGGGCCGCCCGGCTGGCAGATGGCTCTGCTGACCGTTGCCGCGATCGCCGGACTGATCCTCGCCGGGCGTTTTCTCGTGCGGCCGTTGTTCCGGCTGATCGCCACGCTGGGCGAGCGCGAGATGTTCGTCGTCGCCGGGCTGACGGTGGTCGTCGCCGCCGCGGCGCTGATGGAAGCGCTCGGCCTGTCGACCGCGCTCGGCGCCTTCGTCGCCGGAGTGATGCTGGCCGACACTCCCTTCCGTCACGAGCTCGAGGCGGACGTCGAGCCGTTCCGCTCGATCCTGCTCGGGCTGTTCTTCCTTTCGGTCGGGATGATGCTCGACCTCACGGTCATTGCCGCCAACCCGCTGTTCGTGGCCGGCATGGCGTTGGCCCTGATCGCGGCGAAGACGCTGGTCATCGGCGGAATCGGCCTCGCCTGCAGGATGCGCTGGCGCCAGGCGCTCGCGCTCGGGCTGCTGCTGAGCCAGGGGGGCGAGTTCGGCTTCGTGCTGTTCACCCGCGCGGCGCAAGGCTTGCTGATAACCCCCGGCGCGGCGAGCCTGTTCGCCGCGATCGTCACGCTGTCGATGGCGACCACGCCGTTCCTGATGATGGCCACCGCGCGCATCCGCGAGGAGCCCGAGCGGCAGGGCGAGCGCGAAGGCCCGCGCGCCAGCGGCGCCAATGCGTTGATCGTCGGCTATGGGCGCTTTGGCCAGACGGTGGCGCAGATGCTGCTCGCCGCCGGCATCCCGGTGACGTTGATCGACACCGACACTGAGTTGATCGACGTCGCCGGTGAATTCGGCGCCAAGGTCTATTTCGGCGACGGCACCCGGCTCGACCTGCTGCGCCAGGCCGGCGGCGCCGAGGCCGAGCTGATCTTGTTCTGCATCGACGGCGAGCAGCCCGACGCCGCGCTGCTGCAGGCGGTGCGCGAGGCGTTTCCCGGCGCGGCGATCATGGTCCGCGCCTACGACCGGCGGATGCTGGTCGCGCTGCGCGACGCCCCGGTCGACTATGTGGTGCGGGAGGTGATGGAATCGGCGGTGCAGATGGCCCGCGCCGCGCTCGAGCAGCTCGGCGACAGCGCCGGGGTCATCGACCGGGCCGAAAGCTTTTACCGTGCCAACGACCGCGAGCGGCTCGACCTGCAGAAGGAGCACGGCGACATCCGCGCCGGGCGCGAGCGGACGATCACTCAGCGTCGCCGCGACTGGGCGGAAGCCGGCAGCGAGATTTAGGGGAAACCGCGCCTCTCCCCCTGGTGCGAAGGGGAGAGGCGGGCTGTTCGAGAATCAGACCTTGAGGCCGGGGCCGTCAGGCTTGGCTGGCGCCGGGGCGCTCGCCACCGTGGGCGCGTCTTTCTGCTGCTGCGCGGAATCGCAACTGCCGGCGCTGGTCTTGGTCACCTTCGGCTGCTGGCTGGTGCCGTCGGAACTGTATTCGACGGTCTGCGTGCAGCCGTTCGCGTCGGTGGTCGAGGAGACGTAAGTGAAGTGCGTCCCCGCGGGCAGGCTGCCGGTCAGCGTCACTCCATTCGCGCCCGCTGAACTGGCTTTGGCCGCGGCCTCCTGCATCTGCGCGAACTGCTGCATCAGCGCCTGGTGCTGCGCTTCCATCGTCGCGGCCACCTGGTCGAGCTCGGCGAACGGGTCGGCGAAGGCGATCGGCACGGCCTCGACCGGCGCGAGCGCCACCTTCGGCGCCACGTCGCCGGCGTACTGCACCTGGACCACCGATCCATCGGGCAGGGCCACGTTCATGGTGTGGAGCTTGTCGGCCGCGACCGCGGCCGTGCCGAGGGCGAGCAGCGCGGCGCCGCCGGCGAGGATGATTTTACGCGTGAAGCGCATCGACGTCCTCCTTTTAGCTGTTGAGTCGCAAGGGAAATTCTATTCAGCGAACCTGAACCGCCGATTACAAAATAGGCTGCGTGCGCCTCTTTCCCCCCTCCCGCTTGCGGGAGGGGCCGGGGGAAAGTCAGGCCGCGAGCGGTGGTCGCTCCCGCCCCTAGCCCCTCCCGCTCGCGGGAGGGGGATAAAGAAAGGGCGGCGCCTCGCGGCACCGCCCTCTCGCGTTCTTGTCTGGATCCCGGACCAAGTCCGGGATGACGCCGGGGCCGATGGCCCCTGGGCGTCACTTGATCTCGACGGTGCCGCCGGCCGCTTCGATCTTGCCCTTGATCTCTTCGGCTTCGGCCTTGTTGACGCCTTCCTTGATCGCCTTGGGAGCGCTCTCGACCAGCGTCTTGGCTTCGGTCAGACCCAGCTGCGTGATCGCGCGGACTTCCTTGATTACCTGGATCTTCTTGCCACCGTCGCCGGTGAGGATGACGTCGAACTCGGTCTGCTCTTCGGCGGCTTCGCCACCGGCGGCGCCGCCGGCGGCCGGGGCGGCCACGGCCACGGCGGCCGCGGCGCTGACGCCCCATTCTTCTTCCAGCGCCTTGGCAAGCTCCGCGGCTTCCATGACGGTCAGCTTCGACAGTTCTTCAACAAGCTTGGCGATATCGGCCATGATGCTTCACTCCTGATTTGATGGACCGGGGTCTGCCCCGGTGAATTCGCGTTTGGAAAAACCTGCTTACGCCGCTTCCTTGGCCCCGTAGGCCGCAAAGACGCGGGCGAGCTTGGCCGCGGGCTCGCTGATCACGCGGACGACCTTGGTCGCCGGCGCGTTCAACAGGCCCACGATCGTGCCCCTCAGCTCATCGAGCGACGGCATCGCGGCGAGCGCCTTGATCCCCTCGGCGTTGAGCACCTGGCTGCCCATCGAGCCGCCGACGATTTCGAGCTTGTCGTTCGTCTTGGCAAATTCCACCGCTGCCTTGGCGGCAGCGACCGGGTCCGCCGAATAGGCGAGCGCGGTCGGACCGGTGAGGTAAGCCTCGATGCCGGTGTAATCGGTGTCCTTCAGGGCGAGCCTGGCGAGGCGGTTCTTCGCAACCTTGTAGGACGCACCGGCTTCGCGCATCTTCGTCCTGAGGGCGGTCGACTGACCGACCGACAGGCCGAGGTTGCGGGTGACGACCACCACGCCCGCCTCGTTGAAGACCGCGTTGAGCTGGGCGACCGAATCGGCTTTCTGCGAACGATCCATGCCATACTCCTTCACTATGGCCGC
>JANWHA010000128.1 GCA_025450635.1 Croceibacterium sp.
CTTCTTCTGCCCGACCAGCTCGCCGAACGCGCGGATGCCCTTGGTCAGCGCCGAGCGCATCCCTTGTTCGTGCGTGCCGCCGTCGGGGGTCGGCACGGTGTTACAGTACCAGGCATAGGCGCCTTCAGACCACAGCGGCCAGGCGACCGCCCATTCGACGCGGCCCTGCGATTCTCCGTTTTGGGGCGCAAAATCCTGTCGTCCGACAAAGAACTGGCTGGTGACGCACTCGCGTCCGGCGACTTGCTCGGTCAAATGGTCGGACAGGCCGCCGGGGAATTGGAACACGGCTTCCTCGGGCACCTCGTCGCTCGCCAGCGACGGCGCGCACTTCCAGCGGATTTCGACCCCGGCGAACAGGTAAGCCTTGGAGCGGGCGAGCTTGAACAGCCGGGCGGGCTTGAAATGGCGGTCTTCGAAGATCTCCGGATCGGGCGTGAAGCTAACCGTCGTGCCGCGCCGGTTGGGCGTGCCGCCGAGGTGCTGCAACCCGCCCGTGGCGTGGCCGCGGGAGAATTCCTGGGCGTAAAGCTCGCGGTTGCGCGCCACCTCGACGCGGGTGTGCTCGCTCAGCGCGTTGACCACGCTCACGCCGACGCCGTGCAGGCCGCCGCTGGTCGCATAGGCCTTGCCCGAGAACTTGCCGCCCGAATGGAGCGTGGTGAGGATCACCTCGACAGACGACTTGCCGGGAAATTTCGGGTGCTCGTCGACCGGCATTCCGCGGCCGTTATCGGCGATCGTCAGGCGGTTGCCTTCGTCGAGCGTGACCTCGATGCGGTTGGCGTGGCCGGCGACCGCCTCGTCCATCGCGTTGTCGAGCACTTCGGCGGCGAGGTGGTGCAGCGCGCGCTCGTCGATCCCGCCGATGTACATGCCGGGGCGCCGGCGAACGGGCTCGAGCCCCTCGAGCACTTCGATCGAGGAGGAGTCGTAATCGCCGCCGCCCTCGGGCAGCTTGTCGAACAGGTCTTCGGCCATGGGGCAACTATACGGGGCGGATTCGAACGGACTCAAGCGCGCCGCGCGCGGTTATCCGCCGCATCAGAAGTCCGTCGGCGCCGGGCTCACCACGCTGACCGTGCCGGCGCCGACCTGGCGCACTTCCATCGCCCGCTGCGCAACGCCGTCCTGGCTGAAGCGGAAAGCCCCGTCCACGCCGAGGAAGCCGCCCGGGTCGAACAGCTCCGAAACCGGGAAGGAGCGGCCCGGCGTCCAGTCGTGGGCGACGCGCAAGGTCAGCAACACCGCGTCGTAGCCCAGTGTGGCGATGCGATAGGGCTGGTTGCCGAATCGCGTCTTGTAGCTCGAGGCGAAGCGGGTCCAGCGCGCATCGGACACGGCCGAAAACCACGCCCCGCGCAAGGCCGCCGCGCGCGCCACGTCCTCCTCACCGCTCCACAGCTCGGTCCCGAGCAACCGGGGCAGGACGGCGCCGGCCTTCTTGAGCTGGGCCGCGCCGATGGCCGACAGGCGTGAGCCGTCGGCGATCAGCACGGTGTCATAGCCGCCCTTGGCCTTCAGGCGCTTGGCCGCGCTGACGATGGTGGAGGCGCCGCGCGGGTATTTCTCCACGTCGACGAGCACGCCGCCGCCCGCCGCGACGCGGTTGCTGAGCGCATTGGCGGCGCGCTCGCCATATTCGCCTTCCGGCACGATGGCGGCGAAACGATGCGAGCCGTGCGCGAAGGCATAGGCGAGCGTGCGGCCGATCGACTGCTCGGGCACGACGCCCACCAGGAACACGTCGCGGCCGGCGACCGAACGGTCGTTGGAAAAGCTGATCAGCGGCACATTCGCCGGGCGCGCCTTGGCGGCGACGGCCGCTACGTCGTCGCCGAGCAGCGGGCCGAGGATCAGCTTGTTGCCGTCGGCGATCGCCCGCGCCGCGGCGCTCGCGGCGCCGGTACCGGTATCGTAGGTGGTGATGCGCAGGTTCGAGGCGCTGGTGTCGAGCAGCGCCATCGTCGCGGCGTTCTCGATCGAATGGCCGACCGCGCCGTTCGGGCCGGTCAGCGGCACCAGCAGCGCCACGCGGTGACGGTTGAGGTCCTGCGGCAGGGTGCTGGGCGGCGGCGTCGGTCTCGCCACCGGGGGCGCCACCACCGGCGGGCCGTGCGGAACCACCTGGCAACCGGCCAGCGCCACGCTGAGCGCCGCCGCGCCGAGAAGGCGTTTCCAATTGAACATGCTTGCCGCTCCCGATGCTGTTGGTTCACAAGACGCGCCGTGAGCGACCAGCGCGACCTTGGTGCCAGGCCTTTGTCTCCGGGCCTCTATATAGTCGCGACGCCGATTGGCAATCTCGGCGATATCACCCGGCGCGCGGCCGACGTACTAGCGCGGTGCGACGCCATCGCCTGCGAGGACACGCGGGTAACGCGCAAGCTGGTGCGGCACCTCGGCATCGCCAGGCCGCTGTGGCGTTACGACGACCACGCCTCAGCCGAGGATCGCGCGCGGTTGCTCGCCGCGATGCGCGACAAGGCAGTGGCGCTGGTCAGCGATGCGGGCACGCCGCTGGTGTCCGACCCGGGCTATCGCCTGGTGCGCGAGGCGCGCGCGGAAGGAATCGCGGTGACCAGTCTGCCGGGGCCGAGCGCGCCGCTTGCGGCGCTCGCGCAGTCCGGGCTGCCGAGCGACAGGTTCCTGTTCGCCGGATTCCTGCCGCCGAAAGACAAGGCGCGCCGCGACACCCTGGCCGAGCTGGCCAGCGTGCGCGCGACGCTGGTGTTCTTCGAGACCGCCCCGCGCCTGCTGAAGTCGCTCGCCGCGATCGGCGAGGCGCTGCCGGGGCGCGAGATCGCCGTCGCGCGCGAGCTGACCAAGCTGCACGAAGAATGCCGCACAGGTTCGGCCGACGAACTCATTGCGCATTACGAAGCGCATCCGCCGAGGGGAGAGATCGTGCTGCTGGTCGGCCCTCCAGGCGAAAGCCCGCCGAGCGCGGAAAACGCGGATACCCTGCTGCTCGAAGCTCTGATGACGCAAAAGCCGTCGCAGGCGGCGGCGAGCGTCGCCCGCGCGACGGGACTCGAACGCAAGGCCCTTTACGCCCGCGCGCTGGAACTGCAGGCTTCGTGAGCCGGCAAGCGGCGGAAAAGCGCGGCCGCAAGGGCGAGGGCTTCGCGGCGCTGTGGCTGCGGCTGCATGGCTGGCGGATTCTCGCCCGGCGCGTGAAGACCCCGCGCGGCGAGATCGACCTCGTCGCCCGCCGCGGCCGGACAGTGCTGTTCATCGAGGTGAAGTGGCGCGCCACCGCAGCCGAGCTCGATCTCTCGATCGACGCCTGGCGCCTGCGCCGCGTCGCCGCGGCCGCCGAAGCCATCGCTCACCGTTACCTGCGAAAGGGGGACAGCCCGCGAATCGACGTGCTGATGCTTGCGCCCGGATGCTGGCCGCGCCACATCGTCAACGCCTGGCAGCCTTGACGCGGCCGTGTCTCGACTTCGCTTGACACGAACGGGTAGGGAGGGAGCCAGTTTATTTCTTGATCCGTTCGTGTCGAGCGGAGGTCCGCAGGACCGCAGTCGAGACACGTTGAGTGCGAGGCCCAAGCATGTCCCTACGCGTGGCCGTCCAGATGGACCCGATCGAGAGCATCAACATCTCGGGCGATTCGAGCTTCGCGCTGATGCTTTCGGCGCAGGCGCGCGGGCACAGGCTGTGGCATTACGCTGCCGGCTCGCTGACCCTCGACGAGAACGACCGGCTGACCGCGCTCGCCAGCCCGATCCGCGTCCAGCGCGTTGCCGGCAGCCATTTCGAGAAAGACGAGCCGCGCCGGATCGACCTCGGCCGCGATATCGACGTGGTGCTGATGCGGCAGGATCCGCCGTTCGACCTCGGCTACATCACCGCGACCTACCTGCTCGAACGCATCGAGGGCGAGACGCTGGTGGTCAACGATCCGGCCAGCGTGCGCGACGCGCCGGAAAAGGTCTTCGTGCTCGATTTCCGCCGCTTCATGCCGCCGACGCTGGTGACCCGCAGGCCGCCCGAAGTGCGCGAGTTCATGGCGCGGCACGGGGCGGTGGTGGTCAAGCCGATCCACGGTTTTGGCGGCAAGGCGGTGTTCCGCATTCCCGAGAGCGGCGACAACCTGGGCGCGCTGTTCGAGGTGTTCAACCGCACCTGGCCCGAACCGCACATGGTCCAGCCCTTCCTCCCCGACGTGTCGCTCGGCGACAAACGCATCGTGCTGGTCGATGGCGAATACGCCGGGGCGATCAACCGCAAGCCGGGAGAGGGCGAGTTCCGTTCGAACCTCGCGGTCGGCGGCCACGCCGAAAAGGCCGACCTCACGCCGCGCGAGGAAGAAATCTGCGCCGCCATGGGCCCGGAGCTGAAGAAGCGCGGGCTGATCTTCGTCGGCATCGACGTGATCGGCGGCCAATGGCTCACCGAGATCAACGTCACCAGCCCGACCGGGATCGTCAGCATCGACCAGTTCAACGGCACCGACACCCCCGCGCGCATCTGGGATGCGATCGAGGCGAAGCTGCCCAAGCCCTGAGCGCCTTCGCGCAAATCGCACGGCTTGCCGCAAGCGCGAAACCTTAGCGCGCTACGGCGCGTTGGCGCGACAATGCACAGCATCATCATCGAGATCATTCTCCAGGGGGGCTACCTGGGCATCCTGCTGCTGATGGCGCTGGAGAACATCATCCCGCCGATTCCGTCCGAGCTCGTCATGGGCGTCGGCGGCGTGCTCGTCGCTCGCGGCGAAATGCATTTCTGGCCGCTGCTGCTGTTCGGCACGATCGGCGCGACCGCCGGCAACTGGGTCTGGTTCTGGATCAGCGACCAGTTCGGCTACAAGCGGCTCAAGCCGGCGGTCAACCGCTGGGGGCGCTGGATGACGCTCGAGTGGCGCGACATCGAGCGGGCCAAGTTGTTCCTCCGCCGCCACGGCCAATGGGTGGTGATGGCCGCCCGCTGCTCGCCCTGCTTTCGCACGATCATCTCGGTGCCCGCGGGGCTGGTGCACATGAAACTGTGGCGGTTCGTCGTGTTCACGCTGGCCGGGACCGCGCTGTGGAACCTGTTGCTGATCGCCGGCGGAAGCTGGCTGGCCGGAGCGTTCGACAAGTCGCTGCAGTACATCGACTGGATGGTGATCGGCATGGCCGTCCTCGGCGTCGGCTACTACGCTTGGCGCCTCGCCACCTGGAAACCGCGCCGGCGCCAGCCCGTTTAGCTGCGCTCGCGGGGGTGGGCCTTGCGGTAGGTTTCGAGCAGCACAGCGGCATCGACCTTGGTATAGATCTGCGTCGAACCGAGGCTGGCGTGCCCGAGCAGCTCTTGCAGGCTCCTCAGGTCCGCTCCCGCCCCCAGCAGGTGCGTGGCGAAACTGTGGCGCAAGGCGTGCGGGGTCGCCGTGGGCGGCAAGCCGAGCGCGACGCGGGCTTTCGCCATCGCCTTCTGCACCATGCCCTGGCCGAGCGGGCCGCCCTTGGCCCCTTTGAACAACGGCGCCTTCCCGGCAAGCGGCCAGGGGCAGCGCCGCGCATAGTCGGCGACCGCGGCGCGGACGACGGGCAGCAACGGCACCACGCGCTGCTTGCCGCCCTTGCCGGTGACCACCAGGGTCTCACCCAGCGGCATGTCGGCGGCGGTCAGCGACAGCGTCTCGGCGATGCGCAGGCCGGCGCCGTACATCAGCAGCAGCACCGCCCGGTCGCGCGCGCCGATCCAAAGCTCGCTGGCGAGCGAGGCGACCCCGTCGGCGAGATTCGCCGCATCGTCGGGCGTGACCGGACGCGGCAAGCCCTTCTTGATTCGCGGACCTCGCATGCGAGGGGGAGAGGCTTCCGGACGCCCGGCCTGCTCTCGCGCAAAGGCGATGAAGCCCTTGAGCGCCGACAGCTCGCGCGCGGCCGATACGTTGGCGATGCCATCGGCCCGGCGGGCGGCGAGCTGTGTGCGCAGCGCGACCGCATCGAGGTCGGCGACGTCACGCCAGTCCTCGGCTCCGACCCGCTCGGCCAGCCGATTGGCCGCGGCGAGATAAGCGCGCACCGTATGCGGCGAGCGGCGACGCGAGCGGGCGAGGTGCTCGCCCCATTGCTCGAGTAGCGCCGCCTTGCTCATGCGGTCACCAGTTCGGCGGGCACCAACTCTCCAAGCAGCGCGTCGAGGAGCGGCATGCCTTGAGGCGTGACCCCGATGCGATCGCCGCTGCGCCAGGCGAGGCCAAGGCTTTCGTAAAGCGCCAGCTTGGCAGGATCGATCAGCGCATCGGGCGCGATGCCGAAGCGGCGTGACAGTGCGCTGGTGTCCACGCCCTCGGCAAGGCGCAAACCCATCAGCAGCGCCTCGCTGGCTTGCTCGCTGAGGCCGAGCGAACGCTCTTCCTTGAGGCCGTGGCCTCGCTCCGCCACCGCCTCCAGCCAGTTCTCGGGCTTCCGGTGCCGCAGGGTAGCGACCCCGCCGCGCCGTCCGTGCGCGCCCGGCCCGATGCCGACGTAGTCCTGGTAGCGCCAGTAGGCGAGGTTGTGGCGGCTTTCCTCGCCCGCCCGCGCGTGGTTGCTGACCTCGTAGGCTGGCAGGCCCGCGGCTTCGGTCGATTCACGAGTGACGGCGAACAAGTCCGCCGCGGGATCGTCGGCCAGCGGTGCGAACGCGCCTTGCCGTACGTCGGTGGCGAAGCGCGTGCCGGGCTCGATGGTCAGTTGATAGAGCGACAAGTGCCCGGTGCCGAAGCCGAGCGCCTGCTTCAGCTCGCGCTCCCACTCGGCCATGGTTTGGCCGGGGTGGGCGTAGATCAGGTCGAAGCTCACGCGCTCGAACACGGCTTGCGCGGTCTGGAGCGCTGCCAGCCCCTCCTGCGCGTCATGCAGGCGTCCGAGAAAGCGCAACGTGGCGTCGTCGAGTGCCTGCAGCCCGAGCGAAACCCGATTGACGCCGGCGTTCGCCAGCGCCGCGAAGTTCGCCGCCTCGACCGACGAGGGGTTAGCCTCCAGCGTGATCTCCACATCCGACGTGAAGCCCCACAGCGCCTCGGCCTCCATTAGTAGCGCTCCCACCAGTGCCGGCGGCATTAGCGAGGGCGTGCCGCCGCCGAAGAACACCGATTGCAGCGGCTCGCCTCCCGCCAGCGCCGCCTCGTGCCGCATGTCGGTCAGCAGCGACTCGCGCCAGAGGTCGGCGTCGATGCTGTTCCGCACGTGCGAGTTGAAATCGCAGTAAGGGCACTTCGCGAGGCAGAACGGCCAATGGATATAAAGGGCTTGTGCCATCTCGGCTTTTCAGCCGATGTTAGGCCGGGAAAGTCAAGGATGGGCCATGAGATCGGGGTCGCTCTTCATCGCAAGCGTCGCTTGCGCGCTTGCTCTAGCGGTTGCCGGTTGCGCCTCGTCGCCGCCCCCGCGGGCGCCCTCGGCCCACGGCATTCGTGCCGCCCAGACCGAGACGTTCGAAGAGCGCTTGCTTGCAGCCCACAACGCCGAGCGCGACCGCAAGCACCTGCCGCGCCTGACCTGGAGCGACCGACTGGAGCAGGACGCCAGAAGCTGGGCTGAACACCTGGCGCACGAGGACCGCATGTACCACTCGGACAAGAAGATCCGGCCGGGCGAGGGTGAAAACCTGTGGAGCGCCACCGCGAGCTTTTACACGCCGGGACAGATGGTCGGCGCCTTCCTCGCCGAGCGCAGATACTTCAAGCCGGGGGTCTTTCCGAACGTCTCGAGCACCGGCAAGTGGATGGACGTCGGCCATTACAGCCAGGTGATCTGGCCCACCACCACACAGGTCGGCTGCGCGCTGGCGCACAACAGGGCGCGCGACTACCTCGTCTGCCGTTATTCTCCGCCCGGCAACTATTTTGGCCACCAGGTCGGCTAGGCGAACTGGTCCGCCACCAGCCTGGCGAACGCATCGGCCCGGTGGCTGATGCGGTGCTTTTCTGCCGGATCGAGCTCGGCGAAGGTCTGCTCGCGGCCCACTGGGACGAACACGGGATCGTAGCCGAAGCCCATCGTCCCGCGTGGCGGCCAGGTGAGGGTGCCATCAGCGCGCCCTTCGTAGACCGCGGTTTCTCCGTCGGGCCACGCGAGCGCAAGGACGCAGCTGAACCACGCCTCGCGCGGCGTATCGGGCCCCTTGGCCTGCAACATCCCTTCGACCTTGCCCATCGCCATGTACCAATCGCGCCCGGCCGAACCCTCGAACCACTGCCGCTCGGCCCAGTCGGCGGTGTAAACACCGGGACGGCCGTCGAGCGCGGAGACCGAAAGCCCGCTGTCGTCGGCGAGGGAAGGCAGCCCCGACGCCTCGGCCGCCGCCTGCGCCTTGATCAGCGCGTTATCGATGAACGTCTTCCCGGTCTCCGCCGGCTCGGGCAACCCCAGCGAGCCGGCCGAGAGGCAATCGACGCCATACGGCGCCAGCAGCGCGCCGATCTCCTTCAGCTTGCCCGCGTTGTGGGTAGCGATGACCAGCTTGCCGGAGCCGAGCTTGCGGGTCACCTCACCGCCTCGTCCTGCGCCTTGAAAATTTGCGCGCAGCCGATTTGCGCCAGCCGCAACAGCCGCAGCAGGCCTTCCTCGTCGTAACAGGCGCCCTCGGCCGTGGCTTGCGCCTCGGCGATCTTGCCGCCTTCGATGAGCACGAAATTGGCGTCGGCGTCAGCGTTCGAATCCTCGATGTAGTCGAGGTCGAGCACGGGCGTGCCCTGGTAGATGCCGCACGAGATCGCCGCGACCTTGTGCTCGATCGGATCGGCCTCCAGCTTGCCTTCGGCGAGGAGCTTGTTGACCGCCAGCCGCAGCGCCACCCACGCGCCCGAGATCGACGCCGTGCGGGTGCCGCCGTCGGCCTGGATCACGTCGCAATCGAGCACGACCTGGCGTTCCCCGAGCTTCTCCAGGTTTGTCACCGCGCGCAAGGAACGCCCGATAAGCCGCTGGATTTCCTGTGTCCGACCGCTTTGCTTGCCCTTCGCCGCCTCACGTTGGCCGCGCGTGTGAGTCGCGCGCGGCAGCATCGAGTATTCCGCCGTCACCCAGCCCTGGCCTTTGCCGCGCAGGAAGGGCGGCACTTTGTCCTCGACGCTGGCGGTAACCAGCACGCGAGTGTCGCCGAAGCTCACCAGCACCGATCCTTCCGCGTGCTTGGTGAAACCGGTTTCGATATCGATGGCGCGCATTTCGTCGGGGGCGCGGCCGGATGGGCGCATGGGTGTCTCCTTTTCGATAGCGCGCGTAGCGCCTAGATAGCGCGCTGTCATGCCCGCACCGCCCGTCACCGAGTTGAGCCACCGCGCGCGCGAGATCTTTCGGCTTGTCGTCGAAGGCTACCTGCAGAGCGGGCACCCGGTCGGCTCGAAGACGCTGGCGGGGGAGGGCGCGCTCAACCTCTCGCCGGCCTCGATCCGCTCGGTGCTGGCCGAGCTGGAGACGCTCGGCCTGCTGAGCGCGCCGCACACCAGCGCCGGGCGCATGCCGACCGAATCTGGCCTCAGGATGTTCGTCGACGGCATGATGCAAGTGGCCGAGCCTTCCGCCGAGGAGCGCTCGGCGATCGAGCGCCGCCTGTCGCAGCCCGGGCCGATCGAGCAGGCGCTCGAAACCGTCAGCGCGCTGCTGTCGGACCTGTCGAACGCCGCCGGCATGGTCATGGTCCCGCGCCGCGAGCCGCGCCTCGCGCAGATGAGCTTCGTGCCCCTGTCCGCCGACCGCGCGCTCGCCGTGCTGGTCGGTGAGGACGGCGGAGTGGAGAACCGAGTGGTCGGCCTCGGCGCCGCGGTGCCGCCGAGCGCGCTGGAGCAAGCGAGCAACTTCATCACCGCGCGCCTCGCCGGGCGCACGCTGGCCGAGGCGGCGCAGGCGATGCGGCGCGAGATTGCCGCTGGCCGCTCGCAGCTCGACGAAGCGAGCCGCGACCTGGTCGAACGCGGCCTCGCCGTCTGGAGCGAGGACGCCGCGCGGCGTCCGGTGCTGATCGTCCGCGGGCAGGCGAACCTGCTCGACGAGACGGCGCTCGGCGACATCGAGCGAGTGCGCCTGCTGCTCGACGATCTGGAGAACAAGCAATCGGTCGCCGAGCTGCTGGATTCGGCGCGCGAGGCCGACGCGATGCGCATCTTCATCGGCAGCGAGAACCGCCTGTTCGCGCTGTCGGGCTCGGCAGTGATCGCCTCGCCCTACCGCGACCGCGAGGGCCGGGTGGTCGGCGTTCTCGGCGTGATCGGCCCGACTCGGTTGAATTACGCGCGAGTCGTTCCCATGGTGGATTTCACGGCCCGCTCGCTCGGGCGAATCATCGGATAAGCAGGGATTTCATGACCGATAAGAACAAGCCGCGCGACGAAGCGGTCGAGAAGGAACTGGCAGGCGTGCCCGAGGAACTGCTCGAAAAGGAGGGCGATGAGGACGCCACACTCGACGGCGCGCTGAATTCACTGCGCGGCGACCTGGAGAAGGCGCAGCAGGACATGCTCTACGCCAAGGCGGAAGTGCAGAATGTGCGCCGGCGAATGGAAAAGGACGTGCAGGACGCGCGCGCTTATGCCGCGACCGGCTTCGCCCGCGACGTCCTGACGGTGTCCGACAACCTGTCCCGCGCGATCGAGGCGATCCCCGCGGACCTGCACGACGATCCGCGGCTCAAGGCCCTCGTTACCGGCATCGAGGCGACGCAGCGCGAGCTGGAGAAGGTCTTCGCCCAGCACGGCATCGTGCGCATCGCGGCGATGGGCCTGCCGCTCGACCCCAATCAGCATCAGGCGATGCTCGAAATCCCGAGCGCCGAAGCCGAGCCCGGCACCGTCGTCCAGGAAATGCAGTCCGGCTGGATGATCAAGGACCGCCTGCTGCGCCCGGCGATGGTCGGCGTGGCGAAGAAGCCGGATTGAGCGCCAATTCAGCGCTACCCTTGCCTCCGTCCGTCCTGAGCTTGTCGAAGGACCGCTTTTTCTTAGCGCAGCGCCGAAAGTAACAACTGCCCTTCGACTGGCTCAGGGCGGACGGGCTATTGAGCGCTCAGGCTGCCTGTGCGGTTGCGGCAGCCGCCAACATCTCCTCGAGTTCCGCCACCGAGCGCAAGTCGGCGAACACCAGGCCGAGGATGTGCAGTGTGGCGGCGTGCTCCTCGTCGCTTAGGGCGGCGTTGGCGTCGGCGGCCATGATCACGCGATAGTTGTGCTGCATCGCGTCGCGCGCGGTGCTTTCGCAGCAGCAGTTGGTCAGCGTGCCGCTGATGATCACGGTGTCGATGCCGTCAGCCTTGAGCAGGGCCGGGAGCTCGCTGGTGCCGGGGGTGAAGGCGCTGAAGCGGTGCTTGTCGAGCACCGTGTCACCTTCGTCGACTTCGATCGCCGGCCACATCTGCCAGAAATGCGCGCCGGGCGTGAAGGCGTCCTGGTGGACCGCCGCGCCCTCGGGCCCGAGCCGACTCCACATGATCGGCCACGCCGGCACTTCGCCATGCGGCGTGGTGTAGCGCAGGAAGTAATTGCGCCCACCCGTCGCGCGCACGGCGGCGCTGAGGCGGTTGACCTCGTCGACGATCTCGCGGGCCATCGGCACCTCGACCGGCGCGCCTTGCTCCATGAAGCCGTTCTGCATGTCGACGATCAGGTGCGCGGTGCGCTCGGGATCGAGCCGGTCGAACACATTTCGCGTGCCCCCGCGCACCGCGGCTAGACGGTCGAGGATGGCAGTGTGATCGACGGCATGCGGCATCGGAATTCTCCCGTTCGGGCGCGATGATTGCCCGAACGCGTCGCGAATGCAACGCGTCAGATCAGCGCCAGTCAGATGACTTGGGCGCGGTTCTCGTCGCGGTGCTTCTTGAGGTACTTCATGAACGGCGTGCCCCCGGTGCCGACGTCCGGGTCGTTGCCCTTGAGCGAGCCCATCTGCTTGTTGATGTAGCTCGCCGCGTATTCGAGATGGCGGGTGCGGAAACGGGCGACTTGCTCGATGCAGGCGTTGAAGGCGTCCTTGAGGCCGGCCGAACCGGAGCCTTCGACGAACGGTCGCAGTTGCGATTGCGCGCCCAGGTCCTCGACGAAGCGGCGATGCGGCACCGGGCGATAGTGGTGCAACTCGTCGAGGAAGCGCTTGAGCGGATCGTCGCTGTGGCCGACGCCGAACAGCGCATCCATCGCCGGGACGATGCTCGACTGCGATCCGGTCTGCCCGCGATAGGCCTGCGGGCGGCCCTCGAAGCGCTCGACGCCTTCGTACAGCAGCCCTTCGCCCAGCGCCGGATTGTTGGCCCAGCCGTGGATGTAAGGCCGCACACGCTGGAAATAAATGTACGGGTCGCAGCGCTCGGGCATGCGCGAGAAATGGGCGTAGATTCGCTCCCACGCCGCGTTCATTTCGACCAACAGGCGCTCGCCTTCTGAGGCGTCTCCCGCGTTCGCCGCTTCGATCAGCTTCACCGCGTTGTCGAGCAGCACCCCGGCCTCGGCCTCGATGGCGACGTGGACCATCACGAACCAGTTCTCGTCCGCGCCGCCATAGAAGTTCTGCACCATGCGGATGTTTTCGAGATCGATCGGACCCGCCTTGTCGAGCCGCGCCCAGTTGTCGAGCACGTAGGCCGAGTAGGGGAGCAGCGGCGCTTGGCCGAGCCGGTCGGCGAGGGCGACGATCGGTCGGGCGAGGTTGGCTGGGAGCGCGGCCGGCGGCTCGGGCTCCCCCCAGACATATGCCTGCACCAGGAAGCTGTAATGCACCATCGCGGTGCGGACTTGCTCCTCAGGCGCCTCAAGGGCCCAGTCTTCCAGGCCGGGATCAACAAGCTGCCCCAGCCAATGCCGAACGCAGCCGCTGGTCAACAGGTCGGACAAGTCGTTCGCCGCCTGCTTCACCCCGGCGAACAGCGAGGGCAGGGCAATCTCGTCGATTTCGTAATGCGAAAGGAAGCCGCGCTCGCGCGACAGGCCGTAATCGGAAAGCTGCATGGGAAAACCAACGCCCGGGCGCGGGTTGGGCCGCCCGGTTGCAATCGAAACGGTATCAAATGAAACCGGCTATCTCAACCCCGGGTCCTGGAACATGTCCATTTCGCGCACTCCGCGCTGCTTTCTCGCCGCATCGACCAGCGCGCGCAAATGCTCGCGCCTCTGCATGGCTTTCGGCACGTTGCGCAGGACCAGCTCGCCGGTGCGAGTGGTTTCGTCGCTCGAGGTCAGGCAGATGTTGCCGATCCCGGCCCACTGATTGAGCAAGCTGAAATCCATCCGGATGTCCTTGATGCGATAGAGCTCGATCTCGTCGATGCTCTTCATGAAGATCCCGCGCCGGATCATCAGCCGGTCCGGAGTGATCTCGTACAGCGAGCCCATCACCTCGAGCCATTTCCACGCGACAATCAGCAGCGCGGCGAGGGTCAGCAGCAGCGGCCACGCGCCCCAATTGCCGGCCGCGGCGATCGTCAGCCCGATCCCGATCAGGCCGAGCAGGATCGTGCCGAGGCCCGCAGCCGTTCCCCACAACCACCCGCCAAGCGATGAACGAAACCTGTCCTGGTCCATGAACCCTCCGATTGCGGCCGTTTTATCCTGCGCCGGGGAAATTCACCAGCAGGTCGTAGGCCGCCGGATCGCTCGCACCTGCCAGCCTGATGCCGTTGCGTAGCAGAAAGGCGTGGCGGACAATCTCGGCTTGCTGCTCGATGCCGTAGTGCTGGAGCGGCAATCCAGGCTTGAGGCCGTAGCTGTAGCGGGACAGCGGGTGACGGTGGAGAATGAGGTACCATTCGCCGCGCGCCTGGGTCTGCCAGACATGCGTCATCTCGTGAATGAACAACCCTTGGCGGAACGGTGTGAGAGTGGAGAAATCGTCCGAGTAAGCCTCGCCAAGCGGATGAAAATGCAGGTGTCCGCGTGGTGCCATGGTGACGTGTCGCGGTTGGAAAGGGAAGAACTTGCGCCGCCGGATGGTCACCCGCTCGTAAGCGACTGCGTTACCGAACACGCTGCGGGCGAGGGCGATCTCGCCTTCGGTCAACCGGCGCTCGCCGCCGGGCGGGCAGCTTGCGGCGTTGTTCAGTGCGCGTTCCCTGCGGCGAGGATTTCGGCAGGGAAGGTCGCCTTCGCGCCGCTGGCGAAGGACAGCGTCACGTTGGTGGTGCCGCCCGGTTTGAGGCTGTCGTCGAGGTCCATCGCCATCACGTGGCGCCCGCCGGGGGCGAACACCAGCTCGCCGCCAGCGGGCACGTCCATCTTATTGACTTCCTGCATGTTGGTGTGGCCGTCCACCATGCTCATGGCGTGCAGCATGGCCATCTTCGCGCCGTCGACTTCGGCTCCGTCGAGTGTCGCCGGGCCGTTGGTATCGTTATGCACGGTAAAATACACCGCGCCCGGATTGCCGTGCACCGCGGGCAGGACCAGCCGGCCGTCGCTGACCGAGACTCCCTGCGCCGGGCCTGAGCTCTGCTGTGCCTTCGAACCCTGCTGGTGGTTGCCGCAAGCGGCGAGTCCGAGCGTCGCAACGGCGAGGGCAAAGGGGGCAATCAGGTCGGCTTTCACGGGTGTCCCGATCCTCGTTTGGGGGTCGTTCCAGTAGCCAGCGCCAAGTCTTGTGCCAAGGAAAAGCGCTCCTATATCGCCGGCAACGTAAAGTGCTCAACCGAGCCGCCGACCGGTTTCGCCATGGACGGGGAACCGACAGCGCGGCGTCCAAGATGAAAGAGGATTAGGGGAAAAATGGCCAAAGTTATCGGTATCGACCTCGGCACCACCAACAGCTGCGTCGCGGTGATGGAAGGGGGCAAGCCCAAGGTCATCGAGAACTCGGAAGGCGCGCGCACCACGCCTTCGATCGTCGCCTTCACCAAGGACGGCGAGCGCCTGATCGGCCAGCCGGCCAAGCGCCAAGCGGTCACCAACCCGGACAACACGCTGTTCGCGATCAAGCGCCTGATCGGCCGCCGGTTCGACGATCCCATGACCAAGAAGGACATGGGGCTGGTTCCCTATACCATCGTCAAGGGCAAGAACGGCGACGCGTGGGTCAAGGCCGGCGGCGAGGACTATTCGCCAAGCCAGGTTTCGGCCTTCATCCTGCAGAAGATGAAGGAAACCGCCGAGAGCTATCTCGGCGAGACGGTCACCCAGGCGGTGATCACCGTTCCCGCGTACTTCAACGACGCGCAGCGCCAGGCGACCAAGGACGCCGGCCAGATCGCCGGCCTGGAAGTGCTGCGCATCATCAACGAGCCGACCGCCGCGGCGCTCGCCTATGGCCTCGAGAAGCAGGACGGCAAGACGATCGCCGTCTATGACCTCGGCGGCGGCACCTTCGACATCTCGATCCTCGAGATCGGCGACGGCGTGTTCGAGGTGAAGAGCACCAACGGCGACACGTTCCTCGGCGGCGAGGACTTCGACAGCGCGATCGTCGAGTTCCTGGCCGACTCCTTCAAGAAGAAGGAGAACATGGACCTGCGCAACGACAAGCTTGCGCTGCAGCGCCTCAAGGAGGCCGCTGAAAAGGCCAAGATCGAGCTGTCCAGCGCGCAGCAGACCGAAGTCAACCTGCCGTTCATCACCGCGCGCATGGAAGGCGGCAGCTCCACTCCGCTGCATCTGGTCGAGACGATCACCCGCTCGCAGCTCGAAAAGCTGGTCGACGGCTTGATCCAGCGCACGCTGGAGCCGTGCAAGAAGGCGTTGTCCGACGCCGGCATCGAGAAGGGCGGGGTCGACGAGGTGATCCTGGTCGGCGGCATGACCCGCATGCCCAAGGTGCGCGAAGTCGTGAAATCCTTCTTCGGCAAGGAGCCGCACACCGGCGTCAACCCTGACGAAGTCGTCGCCATGGGCGCGGCGATCCAGGCCGGCGTGCTGCAGGGCGACGTCAAGGACGTGCTGCTGCTGGACGTGACCCCGCTGAGCCTCGGCATCGAAACGCTCGGCGGCGTGTTCACCCGCATGATCGACCGCAACACCACGATCCCGACCAAGAAGGCGCAAGTCTATTCGACCGCCGAGGACAACCAGCAGGCGGTGACGATCCGCGTGTTCCAGGGCGAGCGCGAGATGGCCGCGGACAACAAGCTGCTCGGCCAGTTCGACCTGGTCGGCATCCCGCCGGCGCCGCGCGGCGTGCCGCAGATCGAGGTCACCTTCGACATCGACGCCAACGGCATCGTCAACGTGTCGGCCAAGGACAAGGCCTCGGCCAAGATCCAGCACATCACCATCACCGCGTCGTCGGGGATGTCGGAGGCCGACATCCAGCGCATGGTGAAGGACGCGCAGGAGCACGAGGCCGAAGATAAGAAACGACGCGAGGCAATCGAGGCCAGGAACAAGCTCGAGTCGCTCACCTTCCAGGTCCAGAAGCACCTCGACGAGAACCGCGACAAGATCGCCGAGGGCGACCGGACGGAGCTGGAGGCGGCCCTCAAGGACGCCAAGGAGACGGTGGAGAACAACCGCGACCCGCGCGAGGCGCAGGCGTTCGACAGCGTGTTCGAGCGGCTGCAGAAGGCCTCTCACAAGATGGCGGAGGCGCTCTACCGCAGCGCCGCCGGCGCGGCCGGCGGGCCGGAGGCGCCGCCCGCGGGGGAC
>JANWHA010000129.1 GCA_025450635.1 Croceibacterium sp.
CAATCCGCGAAGGTGTCGGAATGAAAATCACGAGCTTTGGATTGTTCTGGCGTGAGGATGAAATCGACTGGGAGCCGGGTCAGGGGAGGCGCGACAGTTTTCGACTTCTAGGTAGGATAGGAGCCCAATCCGGAACTCTCCGCATTTGCGACTTCCGCCATCAATCGGGCATTTATATTTTGTATGACGATTACGGGCCAAATTACGTCGGTTTGACCCGCGCGCTCGGTCTCGGCCAGCGCCTGAAAAATCACACCTCGGATCGCCACGCGGGTAAATGGGATCGGTTTTCCTGGTTTGGCTTCAAGGAGGTGTCGCAACGGCCGAACGAATCCAAGTTCAACTTTCTGGAGTCGGGGAAGGATAGGGTCACGTCGTCTCAATTCGCCACTATCGGCGATCTTGAAGCTCTGTTAATCGCGGCCATGGGGACACGCTCAAATCGTGCAAAGATGAAGTTTGCCGACGCGGAGAGGTGGGAGCAAATTCCCTACGATGAGTGCGAAAAATATATCGGTCGGTTGTAATTCCGAATGTGCCAAGCGGCACTCAGCTTCAAGCACCGTACAAATCTCACATAGCGCGTAAACCCACTTCGCAGACACCATCCACGGAGCCCACCCATACACGAGAACGACATCCTCATCCGGACCGACGAAATGGACTGGCAGCCGACCTTTCCCGGCGGCTGGATCAAGCGTCTGCGCAGTTGCGAGAGGACCGGACAGTGGACGCAGCTCCTGAAGCTCGAGGCTGGGGCCGCGGTGCCGCCGCATTTTCATCTCGGCGCCGGCGAGTTCATCGTGCTGTCGGGCGAGCTGCGCTATGCCAGCGGCACCGCGAAGCCGGGCGACTACGGCTACGAGGCGATCGGCGCGCACCACGAGAAGACCCACGCGGTGGAAGAGACGGTGATCTTCTACGTCGGCCACGGCCCGCTGGCGATGCTCGACGCCGACGGCCACATCTGCGGCGCGACCGGCTCCGACGGCGTCAACGCCTTCGCCATGGCGCACGGGTGAGCTTTCGCGCGGAGGCTTGCACCTCGCCTCCACCGTCATGCTGAACTTGGTTCAGCATCCATCGTGCCCCATTCCCAGGCTTGGGCGTGCGGAGAGATGGACCCTGAACCAAGTTCAGGGTGACGAATAGGGAAGGGGGCTGAAAGCGTGAGACGCACTTTCCCCTCCGCCGCGATTTCCAACAAAATGCACCCGCCCGGCGAAGACCGTTTTCCTACACACCCCGACCTGCCCTAACTGACGCGCTCCTTTTTTCGACTCGCAAGGGAGCAGGATCATGGCGCGACGCGCACGACGGGAATGGACGCTCGAGGAATACGATAACTGGGACGCGGCGACGAACAAGTTCAAGGCCGTCGCCGAGGCGGCCGACGAAGGGGGCGGGCCGCGCCTTTCGATGGTGCCGGTGACGCCGCGGGACGAGGTCTGGCCGACCGACCTCCTGCCTCCGGCCCAAGCGGAACCATCCGAAGCCGGCGAGCCCGGCGCCGAGCCGGCCGTTGCGGCCATGCCGTTCGACGGCGTGCCGCTCGAGGACAGCCGCAAGCGCTTCGCCGGGTGGTGCGCCGAGCGCCAGCGGCTGTTCCTGGTCAATCTGGCCGAGACCGGCTCGGTCCATCTCGCCAGCGCCGCCGCGCGGCTCAGCGCGCGCTCGGCCTATCGGCTGCGGGCGCGCTCGCCCGCGTTCGCCGCGGCGTGGGACACGGCGGACCAGCTCGCGGTCGGGCGGCTCTCCGCCATCGCCTTCGATCGCGCGATCAACGGCCGCACCGAGCAGGTGTGGCAGGAAGGCGACCTGGTGGCGGAGAAGCGCCTGCCGAGCGACCGGCTGCTGATGTGGCTGCTCGCCCGCCTCGATCCCAAGCGCTTCGCCGCGCCATGGGAACTGCGCAAGGACGGCGGCGCCGACCCGCAAGCCCAGGCGCGCGAGAGCTTCCCGGCGCTGCTCGACGCGCTCGCGGACATCGAATCGCATTAGCCACCATGGCCAGTGCGAACATTGGGACCATTCGCGAAAAGCGCCCGGCGCTGCCCGCCGGCCGGGCGCACGTTCCTCTGGCGCGTCGGCCCTTCGTGTGAAACATTCCCGCCAGGCGAGAGCTGGCCAACGGAGGCGCACCGGTGAACGACAACGATATCCTCATTCGTACCGACGAGCTGGACTGGCAGCCGACCTTTCCCGGCGGCTGGATCAAGCCCTTGCGCAACTGCGAGGTCACCGGGCAGTGGACGCAGCTGCTCAAGCTCGAGGCCGGGGCCGCGGTGCCGCCGCATTATCATCTCGGGGCCGGCGAGTTCATCGTGCTGTCGGGCGAGCTGCGCTATGCCAGCGGATCCGCCAGGCCGGGCGACTACGGCTACGAGGCGATCGGCGCCCACCACGAAAAGACTTACGCGGAGGAAGAGACGGTGATCTTCTACGTCGGCCACGGCCCGCTCGCGATGCTCGACGCCGAAGGCCGCATCTGCGGCGCGACCGGCTCCGACGGCGTCAACGCCTTCGCCATGGCGCACGGCTAAATCCTCCCCGTCCCCGCGGAGGCGGGGATCGCTCGGGGAGGGGGACCGTCGCGAAGCGATGGTGGAGGGGCATCGGCGCGAGGACCCCTCCGTCACGCGCCTTGCGGCGCGCGCCACCTCCCCGAGGCAAGCTCGGGGAGGATTGAGCCGGTGACGAAGGAATGTCATTGCACGGTAGCCGATGGCCATGGTGAAACGTAGTCCTCCCATGCGCTTCCACCCCCTCCCGCTGCTCCTCGCGCTGGCCGCGCTCTCGGCGTGCGCCGGCGCGCCGCGGCTCGACGCCCCGCCGATCGCCGCCGCCGCGCAGCCGCGGTTCGATGCGCTGGCCTTCTTCACCGGCCGCAGCGAGGGCCTGGGCCGGCTGAGCAAGGTCTTTTCCCGCACGGTGCCGACGCGGGTCGAGAGCGAGGGGCGGGTGGTTGGCGGCGTGCTCCACCTCACGCAGGTGGTCCAGGAAGGGAACAAGCCCGCGCGCACCCGCGAATGGGCGATCCGCGAGGACCGGCCGGGGCACTACACGGGCACGCTGACCGAGGCCGCCGGCGCCGTCACCGGCGAGACCGTGGGCAACCGGCTGCACCTCGCGTTCCGGCTGAAGAGCGGCGGGCTGCCGGTCGAGCAATGGCTGACCCTCTCGCCCGACGGCCTGCGCGCGTACAACGTGCTCACGGTGCGCAAGCTCGGCGTGACGGTCGCCGTGCTGAGCGAGGACATCCGGCGGATCGGGTGATACGAAGGCCGCCATGAGCCAACCGTTCATCAGGGGGCGCGAGAAAAAGCGGGACCCGGGTCAAGCCCGGGGTGACGGTCGAGGAGAGCGAGATAGAGCGACCCTTGAAATTGCCCGCCGCGTCCGTTATAACACCCGTATGAACACGACTCTCAAGATCACCCGGATCGGCAATTCCGCCGGCGTCGTCCTGCCGAAGGACGTGCTCGCCCGCCTGCGTGTCGGGCCGGGCGATACTTTGCACCTGACCGAGGCGCCCGACGGCGTTCGGCTGACGGCGCACGATCCCGACTTCGAGGCGACGATGGAATTGGCCGAAGAAATCATGCGCAAGGATCGCAGGATCCTGCGCGCTCTCGCCAAGTAGCATTCCGTGACGCAGGGCCTGACCCCCTCTCCCGAAGATGAGGGCGCGCAGGAACGCCGTGACCCGTGGTGGATGAGCGAGCGCGTGGCCCTGGCCGTTCACGATCGCCAGCTTGCCGAGCACGGCGGGCCGGTCGGCGTCCGCGATGCGGGCTCGCTCGCCTCGGCGCTGGCGCGCCCGATCAACCGCTGGGCCTACGGCGAGGACGATCGATGCGTACTGGCCGCGGCCTACGCCTTCGGCATCGCGCGCAGCCATCCGTTCGTCGACGGCAACAAGCGCACGGCGTGGGTCGCCGCCCGGTTGTTCCTGGGCAGGAACGGACTCGACCTGGCCTATGACGATGGGGACGCGATATCGACCATCTTCGCCCTGGCGGCTGGCGAATTGTTGGAAGAAGAGCTCGCCGACTGGTTCCGCGAGCGCCTCGTGACACAGTGAGAACGGATCGGCGCTGAAATCCTACAATACCGTGTCGGACTAGCCTCCATGGCCAGTGCGACCATTGGGACCATTCGCGCGCGCTCGCTGGCGGGGCGAGCGCGCGCTTGGGGGCGATTAGGCGATCCGGCCGACTTGTGCTACAAAGCGCTCGCTGACGTCGAATTTTGCGACGGACTTCGGCTTTTGACGATCGCCGCTTGCTCCCACGGAGCGCCCGGCGCCAACCAGACGGCGACTTCCTTTCATCTTACGGCCTGACGCACGACCCGTCCGCAATCTCGCGGCCGGGCCACCCGTTTCTTGAAAGGAAACACCATGAGCAAGATTGGCACCGTCAAGTTCTTCAACGCCGACAAGGGCTATGGCTTCATCCAGCCCGACGATGGCTCGGCCGACAGCTTCGTGCACGTCTCCGCCGTGCAGGCGGCGGGCATGCACTCGCTCGATAAGGACCAGCGCCTCAACTACGACGTCGAGCGCGGCAACAACGGCAAGGAAAGCGCCGTCAACCTGTCGCAGGCGGCCTGAGCCGCGCGACCGCTCCCCTCCCGTTCGCGGGAGGGGGCAATCCCTTTCCTCTCCACCGGAGCCCCCGCCATGAGCCAGACCTTCGATTTCTACGATGCCCGCGCCGACGAGGCCGAGGCCGCCGCCGGGCGCGCCGAGCTGGACAACGTGCGCGATCGTGAGCTGCGCTCGGCCGCGGTGTTCCGCAAGCTCGCCGACCAGGCGCGCAAGGTCCTGGTCGACCGCGCCAAGGCCGAGGTCATCCGCCAGGAACGGCGCGACGCCGAAGCCGGGGAAGCCGCCGCTCGCGCCCACCTCGCCGCGGCGGAGTAACACCGCTCCGCGGGCGCTCCGTTCAGTAAAATGCTCACGAACCTGAACGAAGCCTGCCAACTCCGTCCCGATTCCGTTCAACCAGCGCCGTTCATAACGGCTCCGATGCTTCGACGCGGCTTGCGGCAATTTCGCCCATCGCGACCGGCAGTGGAGATTGGTTATGAACACGTTCAAGAAGATCGCCCTCGGCACCGCGCTGGCCGCGACCGCGGTGGGCGCCTCGGCCCCGGCCTCGGCGCGGGATTACTATGGGCACCGCGGCGGCGGTGACGATGCGGCCGTTGCCATCGTCGGCGGCGTGATCGGCCTCGCCCTCGGCGCGGCAATCGCCTCGTCCAGCCACCACCACGATCGTTACGACCGGTACGACCGCGATCGCCGGCACGACCGCGCCCGTGACGAATATCGCGGCTACAACCAGTACAACAACGGCTATTACAACAACCGCTATTACAACAACGGCTACAACGCCAACGGATACAACGGCGGTTATTACGGCAACGGCTACAACAGCTACGGCTACAACGGCGGCTACGGCTACTAAGCCCTTCCAGCCGAGTCGCACGAGCGCCGGGTCCGCCAGGGCCCGGCGCTTTTGCATGTGCCGTATTCAGCGCAGCCGCGCCATCCAGTCATGGTTGAGGAACGCGGCCAGCTCGACCACCTGGCGCGGGGTCAGCGTCCAGCTCTGCTCGCTCTGCGCATCGCCGATCGTGAAGCGGATGCGGCCGTCGTTGTCGACCGAGGCCTCGAAGCGCGGCTCGTCGCCGCTCGCGGGACTTTGCGAGGGCGGCCCGAACTGGAGAATGCGCGCGGTCATCGCGGCAGCTTACCAGCGCGAAGGCGGCCCGGCCACACCCGCGCGCCGGCGAGCGTATGCTAAGTGGCGCGGACCGAGAACAGGGTGGCGTTGTTGATCGCGTAAACCGCGCCGTCGGCGCCGACCAGCGTCGGTGTATAGGCTTCGCCCAGGCCGGCCGTCAGCCGCACGCTCTGCGACAGCGTGTTGGCCGCCAGGTCCCAGCGATAGAGCACGCCGTCCTCGTTGTTGGCCAGCATCGATTTGCGCATCGGGTCGGCCGCCATCGTGTTGATGCACCATTCCTTGCGCGCGGGGCCGGCGCCTTCCACCGTCGGGCCGAGGATCGTCAGCACCTCGCGCATCACGGTGACGCTCGGGGTGATCGTGTCGGCCTGCGTTCCCTTGGGGTCGAGCACGGCCAGCTTGTTCAGCCCGTCGCCGCTGCCCACGCCATCGTAGTTGTTGTACTTCTGGGCCAGCAGGTAGGTGGAGCTGCCGCTGTATGACGGCACCATCGAGGCCGGGATCACGCTCGGCGACACGTCCCACCCGAAGCTCCCGGGCGCGCCGGCCGAATTGAGCAGCGCGTCGAACTGCAGCAGCCAGCCGCGCGCGTTGTGCGTGCCGTACTGCGCCTCCAGCACGCCGTAGAACACGCGGCCATCGAGGCCGACAACCGGCGACGCGGTGCCGTCGTCGCTGACCCACGCGGGGGCGCCCAGGTTCGGGTCCATCAGGTCGACCTTGGCCTTGGTCGCCAGCGTGGTGCTGTCGAGCGCGAGCAGGTAGCCTCTCTGCGTGCCGCCCGAGACCGCCGTGTTCACCGCGATGTAGAGCGTCGCGCCGTCCTTGGAGAGGGCCGGCGCGCAGTTCATCGCCGCCTTCTCGATCGCAGGATCGCCCGTCGCCGCCGCCGCGCCGACCCAAGTGCCGGTGCCGTCGGGCGCCACGCGCGCGATGCCGCCGACCAGCCCGGCCGGGTTCGCACCGGTCACCTGGAAGCCGAAGAACACGTTGCCGTTGGCATCGGCGGTGAGCGGTGTGTTGATGAACACGCTGGCGTCGAAGGCTGCGGGATTGGCGTTGTACGCGGCGGCGCCATAGAACGCGTAGCTGGCCGTGGTGCTGCTCGCCGCGTCCGCATCGTTGCGCATCAGCAGCCTGCCGCCCGCTCGGGGCGCGTAGATGTGGCCCTGCTGCGTGAGCAGCACATTGAAGGGCGGCAACCAGTTGTGTGGCGGGGTGACGTAATCGCTCGCCGCCGACCACACTAGCGCGCCGTTGGCGCCGTTGCGCCCGTCGACGCGATAGCCGCCGGCGGCGGTCGTCTTCACCGGGATCACCACGGTGTTGTGCGTCGTCACGACCGGTGAGCCGTAATGCGTCAGCAGCTCACCGC
>JANWHA010000130.1 GCA_025450635.1 Croceibacterium sp.
GAATTCAGCGCAGCGCCATGCGGATGCCAGTATCGATCGCGCCCGGCAGTGGATGGCCTTCGGCGTAAGCGAAGCAGCCGTCGCCACCGGTGGTCTTCACCCGGCCGCACATCTGCCGCGAGCTGGCGAGGCCGTAACCGCCGGCCGACACGCGCCAGTAATGCTTGCCGCGCACGATCGCCTCGCTGATCACCATCTGGTGATCGGTCAGCTCGGGATAGCGCTTGGTGTAGATCCCCCAGGCCCGGCGCGCGCCCTGCTCGCTGCTGAAGCTGCCGAGCTGGACGAGGTGAGTGCCGTCGCCTTCCTTCGCCACGGCGTCATGGGCCGCCGGCGCAGCACCGTGGCGCACGGCGGCAGTGTGCACCACCGGCTGCGAAGCGAAGCGGATCGCGTCCTGCGTCACTTGCGCGATGGAGCCGCCCGCAGGGGCGACCGTCGCGAAAGCCGACTTGAAGTCGTCCGGCTGCGCGGTCCTGGGCGCGGGATAGCTCGCGACATCGAGGTCGGGAGCCGCGCTGGCCACCGCCGGCAGTTCCTTGTTCGGCGCGGCGGGCGGCGGCGCGGACGGCGCGGCGGCCGGCTTGTCGTTGGCGGCCAGCTCGTCTTTCGGATCGGCGGCGGCCGCCGCCTCGCTGGCGAGCTGCTCGACGCCGGGATTGTTGGCCAGGGCGAGCTGCGTCGGCTGGCCCGGATCGGCCACCCCGGCGGGCGCGCCGACCATTTCCGCCACGCGCAACTGCCAGGCTTCCGGCTGGACCATCTGCGCCCATTGCTCCATCCGGTCGCCAACGAGGTTGGCGGGGATGTCCTGCGAGGCCATGACCCGCGCGTCCTGCCAGCGGCCGGCCAGCGCGTAGGCATAGGCCAGGTTCTGGCGCACCTTCACGGTGTTCTCGCCGGAGCGAATGGCCATCGCCAGGATATTGATGCCCTGCGCAGGCTGACCCGACATCGCGTAGGCCAGGCCCAGGTCGGCCGGAGCGATCTGCTTCTGCCAATCGTCGAGCAGCGCGGTCGCTTTCTCGTACTTGCCTTCGCCATCGAGAGCGAGCGCGAGGCTGAGCGCGGTGCGCGCGGAGTTGTCGCCGAGCTTCATCGCGTCGTTGAAGGTGGTCTCCGCCGAAGCGAACCGTCCGGCGTCGAGGTACGCTGAGCCGAGCATCGCCCGGTAGGAGGCGTTGCGCGGCTCGGCCTGAACGGCGGCCTCGGCATGGGCGACGGCGCTCGCGGCCTTGCCCTTGGCCAGGGCGGCTTCCGCCTGGCTGGCCGACAGGTCGGCGCGCGGAGCCGGGTGCGTGGCGCAGCCGGTCAGCAGGCCCGCGGCGAGCGCGCTGGTCAGGACCAGCCCGATCTTCCGGTTGCGATTGGCGGTGCGATATGTGGTGTACATGGCGTTAGGCCCCCGTGGTCCTATCAATCCCGCTGAACCTGTGCGGCCAGCGCTTCGATTTCCGGAATGTCCTTGAGGAAGCGGTCGAGCGCTTCGGTGACCAGCTGCTGGGCGCTGCGGTTGCGCACGGTGCTGGCGAGCCGGAGCTTCAGATGGCGCTTCGCGTCGAGCCGCAGCGTAAATGCGGCGCGCCGGCTGGCGGCAGCCGAAATGTGCGGCGCGGGCGCGTCGGCAACCGGCTTCGGCCTCGGCTTGGCGATGTCCTCGGCGAGCGCTTCGCGCTTGCGCAGCGGGATCGCCGGAATGTCCTCGGGATCCTGGCCCGATTCGGCGAGCCGGGCGGCCAGTTCTTCGTGCATCGTGCGCACGACCGGCTTGGGCGAACCCTTGTCGGTCCTGGCTTCCGCTTCGGGATTGTGGGGCGCCGGTGTCAGGTGGAGGACTTCGGCCGAGTGATCGGCCGCGGCGTCTTCATCGCCCATGTCGTTCCAGCCGAGGTCCTCGAGGCTCTGGGCCACCTTGGCATTGGCCGCGGCGAGGCCGGGCGCCTGGGGCCGCATGGCCGGCTTGGCGCCGCCTTTGCGAGCGAGGAGCGAGGCACCGAGGGAGGCGAGAGGCTTGGGGTCATTCATGGCGACCTACCCCCAGCCGCTTACTGGGCGATCCGGCGGCCGAAGCCGCCTTGCGGACGATTGGCCCCGGGCATTTGCGATGCGGTCCCCGGCACGGCGAACACGGTGCGGCGGAAATTCCGCTCGAGCCGGTCGGCGATGTAGTGCCACAGGGCGGTTACTTCCTGCGCGCTGCGGCCGTCTGGCTCTACTTCCATCACCGTGCGGCCGTCGATCATCGAGGCGGCGTAATCGGTGCGGTGGTGGAGCGTGATCGGGGCCACGGTGCCGTGCTGCGACAGCGCGACCGCGGCTTCCGAGGTAATCTTGGCCTTCGGCGTCGCGGCGTTGACGACGAAGATCAGCGGCTTGCCGGCGCGCTCGCACAAATCGACCGTGGCGCCCACGGCGCGCAAGTCGTGCGGGCTGGGGCGAGTCGGCACCAGGATCAGCTCGGCGACGCCGATGACCGACTGGATCGCCATGGTGATCGCGGGCGGCGTGTCGATCACCGCGAGCTTGAAGCCTTGCTGGCGCAGAGTGGCGAGATCGCCCGCGAGGCGAGCGACGGTGGTATGGGCAAAAGCGGGATATTCGGCCTCGCGTTCGTTCCACCAGTCGGCGAGCGAGCCTTGTGGGTCGATGTCGATGAGGACGACCGGGCCGGCGCCGGCGCGCTGCGCCTGCACGGCGAGGTGCCCCGAGAGCGTCGTCTTGCCCGAACCGCCCTTCTGTGAAGCCAGTGCCAAAACGCGCAAGGCGAATCCCCCAAAGTTGCCGCCGGCGGGAAAAACTCCGGCCCTTCAGCCAGCGGGATCGCAGAACACCCCTAAATTTGGGTTAACGCGGCCGTGCTTTCGATTCGTGTTCCGAGGTGCTGGCGGCGCCCCCGGCACGAGACCGCTGACGGCCCGCAAAGCCTTTTCCGACAGCATAAAGACTTTGCTAACGAGGGGTTTACTATAGGCTGACCGATAGCCGTGGGGACCTGGCACGAATGAAGCGGACGGCCAATCGAGCGATTGTGATAGGGACGGGGCTTGCCGCGCTGCTCTCCGCCACCGCCGCGTGGGCCGACGTCAAGGCCGGCGTCGAGGCCTGGAGCCGTGGCGATTACGCCGCGGCGGTGCACGAATGGCAAGGCCCGGCGGCGGTCGGCGATGCCGACGCGATGTTCAACCTCGGGCAAGCCTATCGGCTCGGCCGAGGCGTGCCGCAGGATTCGGCCAAGGCCGAGGAGCTCTACGCGCGCGCTGCGGCCAAGGGTCACTTGCAGGCGGCCGATACGTACGGCCTGATGCTATTCCAGGACGGGCGTCACCAGGCCGCCCTGCCTTATCTGAAGGACGCGGTGCGGCGCGGCGATCCGCGTGCCGAATACCTGCTCGGGATCGCCCAGTTCAACGGTGACACGGTGCCCAAGGACTGGGTCCGGGCCTATGCTCTGGTGACGCTGGCCAACCAGCACAGCTTGCCCCAGGCGGCCGCCGCGCTGGCGCAGATGGACCAATACATCCCGCTCGAGCAGCGTCAGCAGGCCCAGGGCATCGCCGTCCAGCTCGAGGACCAGGCCAACGCGGAGCGCGGGCGCGCCCTGGCGGCGGCCGATCTGGCCGCGGACGCGGGCACCCCGAGGCCGCAATCTGCCGCGCCCGCGCCAAGCGCGAGCCCGCGCGTGCCGCAGTCGCTCGCTACCACCGCCGTCTCGCCGTCGGTCGCGGCCGCGCGAGAAGCTCTGGCCGAAGCGCGCGAGGCGACCGGGACCGAAAGCCCGGCCGAAGCGGGAGCGGGCTTTGCCCGGCGCTCGACCCGTCCGACGCAAGTCGCGAGCGCGACTGTGCCGAAAGCCAGGCCCAAGCCGGCTGCCCCCGCACCTTCCGCTGCTCCCACGACCGCTGCGATCCGGTCGACCGCTACGACCCGTTCGGCCGCTTCAGCGCCACCGGCGTCTTCCAGCGGCCCGTGGCGGTTGCAGCTCGGCGCCTTCGCGGTCCATGCGAACGCCGACAAGCTGTCGGCTCAGCTCGGCGGGCGCGGCGAGCTGGCCGGCAAGACCATGATGAAGGTCCCGGCCGGCTCCGTCGTCAAGCTCGAGGTGGCCGGTTACGCCAGCCGCGCGGCCGCCGAAGAAGCTTGCCGTTCGCTCAAGAGCGCCGGTCACGACTGCCTGGTAACGCAATAAAACATCCCCGACCGCGCGCGCAGTTGCGCGGCTTTTGCGATACTCCGCGACAAACAACTTCGGTTATCCTTAACAAACTTGGTCGCCGAATATTTCAATTCGGTGGTAACGGGGTTCTGCTTCATAACGGCGCGGGTCGGCGCGCAGGCACACGCGGGCGCAGGAGGGCATTTTTTTGCGAAATTCGCCGCGCTTCTCCAAGCGTGTCGGGCAAGCGATCCTTGCTCCGCATTCGCTCGCCGCGCGCCTCGGCTGGACTTCGGTCCTGGTGATCGTGCCGACGCTACTCAGGTTGGCGCTGGACGCCGGCCGCAACGGCGTGCCGTTCGTCAGCTACTTCCCGGCCATCGTGCTCGGCGCGCTGTTTCTCGGCTGGCGCTACGGCGTGCTGGTCACGTTCGTGTCGGCGGTTGTCGCGCGGATTCTCTTCGTCCGCGAAGGGCTATACTTCGTGCAGAGCGCGCGCGGCCTGATCATCCTCGTGTTGTTCGTCCTGTCTTGCGCGATGCTGATTGCCATCGGGGAAGCGCTGCGTCGGGTGCTGCGCGAGGTTCAGGCCGCCTCCGCCCGCGAGGTCTTGCTCAACGAAGAGCTGCGCCACCGGCTCAAGAACCTGCTGGCGGTGGTCAATTCGCTGGCGAGCCTGAGCTTCCGCCACGGCAACCCGGAAGAGGCGCAGAACGCGTTCAGCGAACGCCTGGCGGCGCTCGACCGCGCGACCAGTTTGCTCGGCGGCGACAAGGCGTTGACCTGCGCGCTGCCGCAGCTCGCCGAAGAGGCCCTGCGGCCGTTTCTCGACGGCTACGACATCCGCATCGAAGGCGGCTGGCAAGAGGTGGAGCGCGACGCCTGCGTGCCGGCCGTGCTCGCGTTTCACGAGCTGGCCACGAATGCCATCAAGTATGGCTCGCTCAGCAGGACCGGCGGATGGGTCGGGTTGAGCTGGGGC
Source organism: Croceibacterium sp. (assembly GCA_025450635.1). GTDB lineage: Bacteria > Pseudomonadota > Alphaproteobacteria > Sphingomonadales > Sphingomonadaceae > Croceibacterium_B. The sequence goes on from JANWHA010000130.1 coordinate 5,136, forward strand.
GAGCCCGCCGACGGCATGCTGGCGCTGTGCTGGCACGAGCACGACGGGCCGCCGGTCAACGCGCCGAAGCGGCGCGGGATGGGCAGCCGCATCCTGTCGATGCGATCGCCGGCGGCCAGCTTCAACCTCGATTATGCCGCCGACGGCCTGCGCTGCGACATCGTCCTCAAGGCCGCCTAGCCCTTGGCGAAAGGGTTCTTCGGGCTCTTCAGCGTGAGCCTGACCGGCACCGCGCCGAAGCCGAGCTCGCGCCGGATGCCGTTGACGAGGTAGCGCTCGTAGCTCGTCGGCAAGTCGGACAGGCGCGTGCCGAAGATAACGAAGCGCGGCGGCCGGGTGCCGACCTGGGTGATGTAGCGCAGCTTGATCCGCTTGCCGCCGGGGGCTGGCGGCGGGTTGGCTTCGAGCGCCTGGTCGAACCAGCGGTTGAGCCCCGCCGTCGGCACCCGCCGGCTCCACGCCTCGCGCACTTCGAAGGCGGCGGCGAGCATGGCGTCGAGGCCCTTGCCGGTGACCGCCGATACCGTCAGTAGCGGTACGCCTTTCAGTTGCGCCAGGCCTTCCTCTAGCGCCGCGCGCACGCCGTTGAACAGCGCGCTGGCATTTTCGGCGACGTCCCACTTGTTGATCGCCACCACGAGCGCGCGGCCTTCCTCGATCACCATGCTGGCGATCTTGAGGTCCTGCACTTCCAGCCCGCGGGTGGCGTCAAGCAGCAGCACGACGACTTCGGCGAAATCGACGGCGCGGCGAGCGTCGGCGACCGACAGGCGTTCGAGCTTTTCCTGGACCTTGGCTTTCTTGCGCATCCCGGCGGTGTCGATGAGGCGGACCGGCCTGGCCTCGCCGGTAACGGGATCGGTCCACGCCCAGTCGACCGCGATCGAATCGCGGGTAATGCCCGCCTCGGGCCCGGTCAGCAGCCGATCCTGGCCGAGGAGCCGGTTGATCACCGTCGACTTGCCGGCGTTGGGCCGGCCGACAATCGCCAGCTGGAGCGGCGCGGAGCGATCCGGCTCGTCCGCGCCTTCATCCGCCACCGGTTGCCCGGCGTCGATGAGCGGAAGCAGCGCCTGGTACAGGTCGGCGATCCCTTCGCCGTGCTCCGCGCTGATCCCCACCGGTTCGCCGAGGCCGAGCGAGTAGGCTTCCATGATGCCGGCATCGCCGGCGCTTCCCTCGGCCTTGTTGGCCGCGACCACCACCGGCACTTCCTGCTCGCGCAGCCAGCGGGCGATCTCCTCGTCGAGCGGCGTGATCCCCGCGCGCGCGTCGATCAGGAACAACGCAGCATCGGCGCCCTTTAGCGAAACCTCGGTCTGCGCGCGCATCCTGCCCGGCAGGGTCGCCGGCTCCTCGTCTTCCCACCCGGCGGTGTCGACAGCGGTGAATTCGAGCCCCAGCAACCCGGCCTCGCCGAAGCGGCGGTCGCGTGTCACGCCGGGCTGGTCGTCGACCAGCGCCAGCTTCTTGCCGACCAGCCGGTTGAACAGCGTCGACTTGCCCACGTTCGGCCGGCCGATGATGACGACCTGGGGGAGGGAGCGAGCGGCCATGGGCGGCCAAGTGGCCCGTCGCCCGGCGATTGGCAAGGCAAAGGCTGGGTACCTTGGCGTTCGTTAGGGATTGGGCAACCGAAAGTGATAAGACAAATTTAACCAAAAGCGGCGATCCCTTTTGGTATGAAGGGATGGGTCGCTCTTTTCCTCGGAACCTGCGCGCTGGCGTTCGCCGCCGCGCCTGCCGTCGCCCGCCCGGCGGACGATCCCTATGGCGACGACGGCGGCGCCGAGCTCCAGCCTTACTTGCAATGCGTGCCCTACGCGCGGGAGGTCAGCGGCATCCAGATCTACGGCGATGCCTGGACCTGGTGGGACCAGGCGGCGGGCCGATATGGCCGCGGCCATACCCCGCGCGTCGGGGCGGTGATGGCTTTCCAGCCGTATGGCAACATGACGCTCGGGCATGTCGCCGCGGTCAGCCGGGTGATCGATTCGCGCACCGTTCTGCTGCGCCATGCCAACTGGTCGCCGATCGACGGCCGCCGCGGCCACATCGAGGATAATGTCGAAGCGGTCGACGTGTCGCCCGACAACGACTGGAGCCAGGTGCGGGTGTGGTACGCGCCGATCCAGAACCTCGGCAGCACCGCGTGGCCGGTCGCGGGCTTCATCTATCCGAACACGGGGGCGCGCCAGACGCTACAGCTAGCCTCGGCCGACGCACCGACGATCACCCCCTCGCGCGCGTTCCTGAAAGCGTTCGACAATTTGGACACGGTTTCCTCGCCACGGGAGGAGCTGACAGCAAGGCACGGCAAGAATCGCCGGGGCCCGGTCGATCTCCTCGCGCAGATCGCCCGCAATTAATCCTTCTGCGCGACGGGCGCGTCCTCGCCCAGATCCTCGAACCACGCCTCCACCGGCCCGGTGAGCTTGATCGTCAGCGGCTGGCCGTGGCGATCCATCGTACGGCCGGCCTGGACGCGCACCCAGCCTTCGGAGATGCAATATTCGTCGACATTGTGCCGCTGCACGCCCTTGAAGCGGATGCCGATGCCGCGCTGCAGTTTTTCCGTATCGAAAAAGTCGCTGCGCGGATTGATCGACAGGCGGTCGGGCGGAATGTCGGGACCGGAGTCTGGTTCGGCGTTCTCGTCGCTCATTCGGCGTCCCTAGCGGCCGCCGAACGAAAATCAATCGCCCGCCATGCTCGCCTGATCGGGCTGCGGCGGCGTTTCCGCAGGCCCCCGCCCCGGCTGGTCGGTGTCGCCTCCAGGGCCGGGCACTTCCTGTTCGGGCGAGCGGTCGGGCTGGTCGAAATCGGGTTGCTGCGGCTCGATCTCGTCCGGATTGCGGCCCGGGAAATCACTGTCACCATTCCGTCCGGAGCGGCTCGCCGCATCCGTCGCGCTGGCATGCTCGTTAATGACCGGGGGGGTGGCCGGCGGAACGGTCCGGCCGCCGAAGGCTTCGGCTTCCTGCTGATTGGCCATGGGAAAGTCCTTCTGCTTTTCGCCTCGGGAAACGGTTGCGCGCCGTCGGACGTTCCCTCGCTGCTACAGCCCGCCGTTCCGCTTGCCCTTTTCGGCGCTCCCTAGTAACGGCGCACACCTGTTCGCAGGTTCCAGCCTGCACGGGTTCGTCGGGCCGCGGGCGTGGCGGAACTGGTAGACGCGCTGGATTTAGGTTCCAGTATCGAAAGATGTGGGGGTTCGAGTCCCTTCGCCCGCACCAGTTCCTGGCATGTGCGGCGACGCAAGTTTTGGAAGGCTAAGAATGCAGATCGTCGAGACCACCAACGAAGGGCTCAAGCGCGCCTATTCGGTGAAGATTCCCGC
>JANWHA010000131.1 GCA_025450635.1 Croceibacterium sp.
CCTTGAAGGTGATCCAGCCCTCGTTGTAGTTCAGCACGAACAAGGCGCAAATTACCAGCGACACGATCGTGGTGTAGGCGACGACTCTGAGCGGGCGAAAGTTCGCCGGCGCGCTGTCGGCCTGGCCGGGGATCTTTTCGTGCCCGGCTTCCTCGTGGGTCTTGATGCCGAACGGCAGCACCGCGAACGCGCTGATCACCCAGACCAGGAAATAAAGCGCCAGGATTGAGGTCCAGCGCATCAGGCGCGGTCCCCGGCGAGAATCACGCGGGTCTGCGGCTTCTTGCCCGACCAGCGCTGGGCGGCCCGCCGCGCGGCAAGGCGGGCGGCTTCGGCCACTTCCTCGCGGTCGCGCGCCTTGGGGCCTTTGAGGCGTCGCAGGGCGTCGGTGACGTCGCGTTCGGCTTCGGCGACGAATTCGGCGTAGTCCTCGTCGAGCGGCAGGCCGAAGCCGTGAACTTGCGGGTTGCGCTGCTCGTCGAGCGCGACGATCAGCATGCCGTCGCGCGCCAGCCGGCGGCGGGTGACGATCGCCTCGCCGTCCGCCGGCACGATGATGTCGCCGTCGAGCACCAGGCGCCCTGCTCTGACCTGAGCCAGCTTGCCCGGTTCGCCCGGCGCCAGCCTGACGATGTCGCCGTTCTTCTGCACCACCGCCTTGGGAATGCCGCTGGCGCGCCCCAGCCGGGCCTGCTCCTGCATATGGCGCATCTCGCCGTGGACAGGCACGAGGATCTCGGGCCTGAGCCAGCCATAGAGCGCCTCCAGTTCCGGACGCCCGGGATGGCCGGAAACGTGGATATCGCTCTGGCGGTCGGTGACCATCTCGATCCCGCGCTCGGCGAGCAGGTTCTGAACCCGGCCGATGGCCAGCTCGTTGCCCGGAATCTGCCGGCTGGAGAACAGCACGACGTCGCCATGCACCAGGCCGATCGGGTGATTGTCCTCGGCCATCCGCGCGAGCGCGGCCCGCGGCTCGCCCTGCCCCCCGGTGGCCAGGATGAGCACCTCGCCGCGCGGCAGGCCCATCGCGGTGTCGAAATCGACCATAGGCGGGAAATGCCGCAGGTAGCCGTTCATCTGCGCGACTTCGATGATCCGGTCGAGCGAGCGGCCGGCGATGCACAGCGCGCGCCCGGTTTCCTCGGCAACGTGGCCTAACGTCTGCAAGCGCGCGACATTGGAGGCGAACGTGGTGACGACCACGCGCCGCCCTGCCCAGCGCTTCACCTCTTCGAGCAGGCCCTGATAGACCACGCTTTCCGAACCGGACGGCGCGGAATTGAACACGTTGGTCGAATCGCACACCAGCGCGAGCACGCCTTCGTCGCCAATCTCGGTCAGTTCCTCCTCGGTCGCCGGGATGCCGACCAGCGGGTCGTCGTCGAGCTTCCAGTCGCCGGTGTGGAACACGCGGCCGTAAGGCGTCTCGATCTGCAGCGCGTTACCCTCGGCAATCGAGTGGGCGAGCGGGATGTAGGTGATCTCGAACGGCCCGAGGTGGAAGCTGCCGTGCTCGCGCTCGATCACGTTGAGCTCGATTTGGTTCTCGATCCCCGCCTCGATCAGCTTGCGCCGCACCAGCTCGGCGGTGAACGGCGTGGCGTAGAGCGGGACACCGAGCTCCTGCGCGAAATAAGGCACGGCGCCGATGTGGTCCTCGTGCGCGTGGGTCAGGACGACGCCGATCAGGTCTACGGCGCGCTCCTCGATGAAGTCGAGGTCGGCGAACACCAGGTCGACCCCGGGATACTCATCGCCGCTGAAGGTCATCCCCAGGTCGACCATCAGCCACTGGCCGCGGCAGCCGTAGAGGTTGACGTTCATGCCGATCTCGCCCGACCCGCCGAGCGCGAGGAACAGCAGTTCGTCCTCGGGAGTGAAATCCTTCTTCACGATGCCCGCTTCCGGGCTCCTGCCCGTTCGGCGAGGATCGCCAGGCCTTCGAGCGTCAGATCGGGGTCGACGTGATCGAAGATCTGCGTGTGCTGGTCGAACAGCAGCGCGAGCCCTCCGGTGGCGACCACCTTGGCCGGGCGGCCGATCTCGCCCCGCATCCGGGCGATCAGCCCTTCCATCATCGCGACGTAGCCCCAGAACACCCCGATCAGCATCTGATCCTCGGTGTTGCGGCCGATCACGCTGTCCGACCGCGGGCTCTCGATGGCGATCCGCGGTAGCTTGGCCGTGTTCGAAACAAGCGCGTCGAGCGAGAGATTTATCCCGGGGGCAATGATTCCGCCCTTATAGGCGCCGTGGAAATCGACGACGTCGAACGTCGTCGCGGTGCCGAAGTCGACCACGATCAGGTCGCCGCCGTGCTTTTCATGCGCCGCAATCGCGTTGACCGCGCGGTCGGCGCCCAGGGTGCCCGGTTCGTCGACGTCGATTTCGATGCCCCAATCGGCGGCGCCTTCGCCCGCGAACAGCGGCGCGACCTGGAAATACTTTTCGGCCAGCACTTCGAGATTGTGCCGCGCCTTGGGAACGACGGTGGACACGATCATCGCGGTTACGCTGGAGCGCTCGATCCCCTCGATCGCCATGAGCTGAAACAGCCATACCGCGTATTCATCGCCGGTGCGGCGCGGGTCGGTGGCGATGCGCCAGCGCGCGCGGATTTCCCGGCCGGCGAAGACCGCGAAAACCACGTTGGTGTTGCCGACATCGACGGCAAGCAGCATCAGGCCGCGCCTCCAAGCATCACGTCGCCAGCGTGAATGACACGCAAGCCCCCATCCGCCAAGCGCAACCGCAGCGCGCCATCGCCTTCCAGGCCGGCGAACGCGCCGCACACCGTCCCGCCGTTCGGCTCGTGGACGGTCAGCGCCGTGCCCACGGGGTGCGCGGCGCCGATCCAGCGGTTGAGGATCGGTTCGAGCCCGTATTGCCGCCAGCGGCCGAGCTCGCGGTCGAACTGAGCCGCCAGCTCGGCAGCGAAGGCGTCGCGGTCGGGCGCCGGACCGAACTCGGCCAGCGCGCGGGTGCGGCGGTCGTCCACTTCAGGTGCGTTGGCGAGATTTACGCCGATGCCGACGACAACCGTCTCGCCCTCGCGCTCCAGCAGCAAGCCGCAAAACTTGCCGCCGCCGAGCAGCACGTCGTTCGGCCATTTGAGCTCCAGCTCACGCGGGTTGCCGATGCGGGTGAGCACCGTCTCGTACACCGCCAGCGCGGCGACGAACGACAGGCTGGCCGCGGGCGGGTCCTGCGGCGAAACGCGCACGGCGGTCGAGCCCATGAAATTGCCAGGCGCGTCAAGCCACGAGCGCCCTTGCCGCCCCCGTCCGCCGGTCTGGCGATCGGTGACCAGCCAGTCCCCTTCGGCGACGCGCTCGCCCGCGCCGAGCCGCGCTAGCAGGTCGGCGTTGGTCGAGCCGGTTTCGGATACGATGCGGATCAAGCGACCAGGAACAGCGCCGCCGCGGCCTTGTCGGCAATTCCCGTCAGCCATCCGGTCACCAGGTACGGCAGCGGCGAGATGGCGACGGTGCTGACGATCAGCAGCGCCCAGTGCGCCCAGTCGCTGCGCCCGCGGATGGTATCCGCCGGCGCGTCGAAATACATCACCTTGACGATCTTGATGTAATAGAACGCGCCGATCACGCTGCCGACCACCGCCAGCACGGCGACCACGAACAGGCCCGCGTTCACCGCCGCCTGAAAAACCACCAGCTTGGCCCAGAAGCCCATCAGCGGCGGAATGCCGGCGAGGCTGAACAGCAGCCACATGAAGCAGAACGCCAGCGCCGGGCGGGTGTGCGACAGGCCGGACAGGTCGGCGATGGCTTCGAGTTGCCGGCCCTCCGCGTCGCGCATCATCAGCACGACGACGAAGCTGCCGACAGTCATCGCCACGTAGACCGCGAGGTATAGCAGCATCGAACCGACACCCTCCGGCGTCGCGGCGGCGAGACCGACCAGCAGGAAACCCACGTTGTTGATCGCCGAATAGGCCAGCAGGCGCTTGATGTTGGCCTGGCCGATGGCGCCGACCGCGCCCACGAGGATCGAAGCCAGCGCGGCGAAAATCACGATTTGCCGCCACGCCTCGGATTGGGAGCCGAAGGCTTCCACCGCCAGGCGCGCGACGAGCGCCACGGCCGCCACCTTGGGCGCGCTGGCGAAGAACGTTGTCACCGGCGTCGGCGCCCCTTCGTACACGTCGGGCGTCCACATGTGGAACGGCACCGCGCTGATCTTGAAGGCGAGGCCGGCGAGCGCGAACGTGACGCCGAACAGCGCGCCCATCGCCATGTGCCCGGCGAGCGCCGCATGGATGCCGGAGAACGTGGTCGTGCCGGTGAAGCCGTAAACCAGGCTGATGCCGAACAGCAGGATGCCCGAAGCGAGCGCGCCGAGCACGAAGTACTTCAGGCCGGCTTCCGACGAACGCTCGTCGGTCTTCAGGAACGAGGCGAGGACATAGCTCGACAGGCTGTTCAGCTCGAGGCCGATATAGAGCGTCATCAGGTCCGTCGCCGAGACCATCACGCTCATGCCGAGCACGGCGAAAAGCACCAGCACCGGGAATTCCGCGCGCATCAGGTTGTACCGCCCGAAGAACGCCGGCGCGACCACCAGCACCGCGCCCGAGGCGGCGTAGATGATCAGCTTGGCGAACCCGGCGAAGGCGTCGGCCGAAAACAGGCCGCCGAATGCCATGGTGCCGGCTCCCATCGCCCCGCCGCACACCGACGGCGCGGTGATGACGAAGCACGCCGCCAGTACGATGCAGGCGAGGATGGTCACGAGCCGGCTCGCCTTGTCCCCGGCCCACCCGGCGACGAGCAGCAGCACGAGACCCGACATCGACAGCAGGATCTCGGGCACGATCAGCGAGAGGGAGGCGGTGAGGTCCGTCATTGCGCTCCCGCCGCCGCGGCTTTGGGCGCAGTCGTCTTGAGCTGGCTGTCACTCACCGGCGCGGCGCGGGCGAGGCGCGCGTCGAGCGCGGCGATGTCGCTGCGGATCGGCGCGAGGAAGCTTTCCGGATAGACGCCCATCCACAGCACCGCGAGGCCCAGCGAGCCGAGCATGACCCATTCGCGCACGTAGAGGTCCGGCATCGCCGCGGCGTCCGCATTGCGCTGCACACCGAAGGCAATGCGCCAGTACAGATAGAGCATGTAGGCCGCGCCGAGGATGATGCCGGTCGTGCACACGAAGGTCGCCCAGGTGCTCACTTGGTAAATTCCAAGAAGGCCGAGAAACTCGCCGACGAATCCGCTGGTGCCCGGCAGGCCGATACTCGCCATCGTGAACAGCATGAACAGCAGCGCATAATGCGGCATGTTGATCGACAGGCCGCCGTAACGGGCGATCTCGCGCGTGTGCAGCCGGTCGTAGATCACCCCGACACAGAGGAACAGCGCGCCCGAGACGAGGCCATGCGAAAGCATCACGATCATCGCTCCGTCCAACCCTTGCGTGTTGAACGCGAACAGCCCGACGGTGACGATCGCCATGTGCGCCACCGACGAATAGGCGATCAGCTTCTTCATGTCGGTCTGCACGA
>JANWHA010000132.1 GCA_025450635.1 Croceibacterium sp.
CGTTGTTGAGGATGAACACCTTGATTGGCAGGCGGAATTGGCTCGCCGTGCCCATTTCCTGGATGTTCATCTGGATCGAGGCTTCCCCGGCGATGTCGATCACCAACTTGCCGGGATTGCCGAGCTGGGCGCCGATCGCCGCCGGCATGCCGTAGCCCATCGTGCCCAGGCCGCCGCTGGTCAGCCAGCGGTTCGGCTTGACGAAGCCGAAGTACTGCGCGGCCCACATCTGGTGCTGGCCGACTTCGGTGGTGATGATCGGGTCGAGGTCGCGGGTGAGGGCGTAGAGCCGCTCGACCGCGAGCTGCGGCATGATCGCGCCCTTGCGGTGCGGGTAGGCAAGCGAGTTCTTGCCGCGCCACTGGGCGATCTGCGCGGCCCAATCCCCGATCTGCAGCGGCTTGCGCTCGCCCCAGGCGGCGATCAGTTGCTCGAGCACGGTGGCGCAATCGCCGACGATGCCAAGATCGACCGGCACCACCTTGTTGATCGACGAGCGGTCGATGTCGATGTGGATCTTGGTCGAACCGGGCGAGAAGGCATCGAGCCGCCCGGTGATCCGGTCGTCGAACCGCGCGCCGACGCAGACCATCACGTCGCACTGATTCATCGCCATGTTGGCTTCGTAGGTCCCGTGCATGCCAAGCATGCCGAGCCAGTCCGGGTGATCGGCGGGGAAGGCGCCGAGACCCATCAGCGTCGAGGTGATCGGCGCGCCGGTAAGGCGCTGGAACTGGCGCAGAAACTCGCTCGCGCGCGGGCCGGAGTTGATCACCCCGCCGCCGGTGTAGAGCACGGGGCGCTTCGCCTTCGCGATCAGCTCGACAGCTTCGGCAATCTCGTCGGCCGAGGCTATGGTGCGCGGCTGGTAGCGCTTCGGGCGCTGCGCCGGCACCTCGGAGAACGGCGCGGTGGCGACCTGGACGTTCTTGGGGATGTCGACCACTACCGGGCCCGGCCGGCCGGTGGTGGCGATCTCGAACGCCTCGTCGATCGTCGCGGCCAACTCGGCCGGGTCCTTCACCAGGTAGTTGTGCTTGGTGCAGTGGCGGGTCAGGCCGATGGTGTCCGCTTCCTGGAACGCGTCGGTGCCGATCAGGTTCGTGGCGACCTGGCCGGTGATCACCACCAGCGGGATCGAATCCATGAAGGCGTCGGCGATACCGGTGATCGCGTTGGTCGCGCCGGGGCCGCTGGTGACGAGGACGACGCCGGGCTTGCCGGTCGAACGGGCGTAGCCTTCGGCGGCGTGCGCCGCGCCGGCTTCATGTCGCACGAGGATGTGGCGGATGCGGTGATCGCCGAACAACTCGTCGTAGATCGGCAGCACCGCGCCGCCGGGATAGCCGAACACGAATTCGACTCCCCGCCGGTGCAGGCATTCGATCAATATCGCAGCACCGCTGCGTTCCTCCGTCACTCCAACATTCCTTTTTCGAGACACGGTGCCGGAAAAAAGCGGACCCGGCACGATTCTGCGTCGTGCCGGGTCTCTCCTCTCCAACTCGGACGAGAGCAAGCCCTCGCTTGGCGCCGGCAGCTAAGGGACGGTTTATGTCGTGTCAATCGTTAAATAGCAAATAATCTTTCAAAATACACGTTGATATCGCAATCATCGGATTCGCATCTAGGCCATTCAGGAGGGGATTGGCGCCGGAACCAGGTGTACTGCCGCTTCGCGTAATTGCGGGTCGCCTGCTGGCCGAGCGCGAGGGCTTCGTCGCGCGACCATTTCCCGAGGAGGTATCCGGCAACCTCCGGCACGCCGATGGCGCGCAGCACGGGAAGGGAAGGGGAAAGGTCGCGCGCAAGCAAGGCTTCCACTTCCTCGACCGCCCCGCTGTCGAGCATCCGCGCAAAGCGAGCGTCGCAGCGGGCGTAAAGCGCTGCGCGCGGCGGGAGCAGGACCAGCGGATGAAGGTCGACGGCGTCCCCGATCCCACCAATATGTTGCGCCTGCCAATGCCTCAGCGGCTTCCCCGTCGAGCGAACGACCTCGAGCGCGCGGGCGATGCGAGTGGTGTCGCCTTCGTTGAGCGCGGCGGCTCGTTCCGGGTCCTCGGCCCGCAAGGCGGTATAGGCCGCGGCCACCGGAAGCGAACGGACCGTCTGGCGGACGTCAGCATCGATCGCCGGCACCGGGGCAATGCCGTCGAGCAGCGTCCGGATATAGAGACCGGTCCCGCCGACCAGGATCGGCAGGACACCGGCCAGCTGCGCATCCTCGATCTCGCGCTTGGCGCGCGCGGCCCAGTCGGCGGCAGAGCACGGCTCGGCTCCGTCCCATTCCCCGAACAGGCGGTGCTCGACGCCGCGCATGTCCGCCTCCGTGGGGCGAGCGCTGAGGACCTTGAGGTCGCGATAGACCTGCGCGCTGTCGGCATTGATCACCACGCATGGCCGGCGAAGCGCGAGCGCCAGCGCCACGGCGAGATCGCTCTTGCCGCTGGCGGTCGGCCCTGCAATGAGCGCGACCGCTTTCCCCGGAGACCCGTCTTTGCTCATCGCCCGCCTGATAGCAGACCCCGCGACCCTCGAGGCAAGCCTCGATACGGCAACCGCGGCGCTTGAGGCCGCCGGGCTGCCGCTGGCGGAAGCGCAGATGCTCGATTTCTGCGGCGACGTGCTCGAGCTGGAGCTTCCGGGAGACGACATCGGCTTGTTGCGCCGGGTGATCGACGACTATTTCGCTCCTTCCGACGCGATCATCGCGACCGAGCCGTTCCGCCTGCCCGGTGTGTTCGTTTCCGACATGGATTCGACCATGATCGGCCAGGAATGCATCGACGAGTTGGCCGACTACGCCGGCATCAAACCGCAGATCGCCGCCATCACCGAGCGCGCCATGCAGGGTGAGCTCGATTTCGAAAGCGCGCTGCGCGAGCGCGTGGGATTGCTGGCGGGCCTCGACGAAAGCGCCATTGGGCGCTGCCTGGCCGAGCGGATCGTACCGATGGACGGCGCGCGCACGCTGGTGGCGACGCTCAAGGCGCGCGGCTGCCGCACGGTGCTCGTCACCGGCGGCTTCCACCACTTCGCCGAACCGATCGCCGAGCAGATCGGCTTCGAGCGGGTGATCGGCAACCGCCTCGCGGTCCACCAGGGCAAGCTCACCGGCGGCCTCGTCGGCGCGATCACCGGCAGCGCCGCGAAGGAAGCGGCGCTGCGCGAGGAACTCGCCGCTTTGGGGGAGAACGCCGTCAGCCTGGCCACCGGTGACGGCGCCAACGACATCGCGATGCTCGGCGCGGCGACTTACGGCATCGCCTTCCGCGCCAAGCCAAAGGCGCGCGCTGGCGCGAACGGCTGGATCGACCACGGCGACCTGACTTCGATCCTCAAGCTACTGGAAATTCCGCAGCACGACTGGGTGATCGGCTAGCGGCCTTCCTCATCGGCTGCAGCTTCCAGCGCGACAGGCTGCGCCAGGCCCATTCGAACGGGCCGTAGTTGTAGCGCTCGAGCCACGGCTTCGACCACAACAGCATCACCGCCCAGATAACCGGCACGATCAGCCACGCCTGGCCGCGCGACAACTGGCCATAGAGCCCGCCGAAGGTGCCGAAGAACACCAGCGTCGCGATGATCGTGGAGCCGAGGTAATTGGTGAAGGCCGCCCGGCCGATGGCGGCGAAGCGCTCGGCGAGGGCGCTGCGCCGGCTGAAGAGCAGGATGATCAGCGCGATGTAGCCGAAACCCCCGACCGCGCGCAGCGGACTGAGGAATATCCGATCCCACGGCATGAACGTGAACGGATCCAGGTTCGCCTGGAGAATCAGATAGGCCGCATAGGTCTGTATCAGCAGGTCGAAACCGAGGCAGGCCACCGCAATCTCGACATACCTTCGTCGCGGCCATTCGCCGGTCAGAAATCCCGTCTTGAAGGCGGCGATGCCGAGCAGCATGAAACCCAGCGTCTCGATGCCGTAACCGTAGACCGATTCCCATGGATCGAGCGCTGCATCGCCGTGCGACATGGCACGGGTGTGGGCCGCGAGGCTTTCATGCGCCTGTCTGTCGCTTTCGAGCTCGGCGGGCGAGGGGGTGATCTGCGCGAATGCCTTATGGGCTTTCTCTTGCAGCGCGGGCGACGCGCCGGGCTGCATGCCGAGCTTGATCTCGTGGATCTCGGGCAGGCCGAACACGACCGCCGGCACGTACGAATAGGCCAGCGCCGCGCACGCGGCCAGCACCAGCAGCGACGGCTTCAGGCGCCAGAAAGCAAAGGCGACCATCCCGACGAGGGCGTAATTCATCAGGATGTCGCCCCACCACAGCACGTAGTAATGGATGCAACCGAACAGCAGCAGCACGATCATCCGCGCATAGTGGACCCGCCAGCCCTTCTTTCCCGCCTCGATCGCGCGCGTGACCACCAAGGTCATCGACGCGCCGAACAGGATCGAGAACATCGCGCGGAAACGGCCGTCGACGAAGATCGAGTTGAGCGCCCACATGACCTTGTCGCCAGTCGAGTGGAAGCCGTACGCGGGCGGGTAGAAATACGCGTCCTCGATCATCGCCATGCCGACGATGTTGACCGAAAGGATGCCCATCACGGCAATTCCGCGGATCACGTCGAGCGTCAGGATGCGCTCGCCGGCACTCGTGGCCATGCCCATTCCCCCAAGCGCGCCTCGCCCGGCGCGACAGGTGTATTACTCTACTAACACCCTTTCGGGAAGATGGCTTCGACGGAAAGCTATCAATGGCCGATGAACAAGTTCCTCCCCGGGACGGGGAGGTGGCAGCCCGGAGGGCTGACGGAGGGGGCTCTCGGCTAAGCGCAGTGCGTGAGGCGAGCCCCCTCCACCATCCTGCGGATGGTCCCCCTCCCCGTCCCGGGGAGGAACTTAAGTCTCCATCCAATCGCGGAAGAAGCTCTCGTGCGCGGCGGCCAGTTGGGTGAGCGGGACGCCGAACAGGCTGTCCCCGCCGACCGTGCCGATCCGGCGCAGGCCCGACGACGCGGTGTCGGCATTGCGCGTGCCCTTGGCGATCTGCCGCTGGAAGGCATCGACGTCGGGCACGGTCACGACGTAGCGGCCCTGGTCTTCGCCGAACCACCACTCGGCCCGGCTGTAACCCTCGTGGCCCACGGCCTCCGCGCCGAGGCCGCTGGCGAGGGCCATTTCCGCCAGAGTGACGGCCAGGCCGCCATCGGACACGTCGTGCACCGCGCTGACAAGGCCCGCGGCGATCAGCTCGCGGACGAATTCGCCGGAGTTCTTCTCCAGCGTAAGGTCGACGTGCGGCGCGTCGCCTTCCTCGCGGCCGTGGATCTCGCGCAGCCACAACGACTGGCCCAGATGGCCGCGCTGCTGGTGCGGTGTGGCCCACGGCTCCGAGCCGATCAGGTAGATCGCTTCACCGGCGGCCTTGAAGCCGATTGTCGCCATAGTCGAATAGTCATCGAGCAGGCCAACTCCGCCGATCGCCGGGGTCGGCAGGATGGCGCTGCCGCCTCCCGTGGCCTTGCTCTCGTTGTAAAGGCTCACATTGCCGCTCACGATCGGGAAGTCGAGCGCGCGGCAGGCGGCGCCCATGCCTTCGAGGCAGCCGGTGAACTGGGCCATGATCTCGGGCCGCTCGGGATTGCCGAAGTTCAGGCAGTTGGTCACCGCCAGCGGCCGCGCCCCGACCGCGCACAAGTTGCGATAGGCCTCCGCCACCGCCTGCTTGCCGCCCTCGTAAGGATCGGCATAGCAATACCTCGGCGTGCAGTCGGTCGTCATGGCGAGCGCCCTGGTCTTGCCGTGCAGGCGCACCACGGCGGCGTCGCCGCCGGAGAGCTGCAGCGTGTCGGCCATGACCTGGCTGTCGTATTGCTGCCAGATCCAGCGCCGGCTGGCGAGGTCGGGCGAGGCGAGGAGTGTGAGCAGGTCCGCGCCGACGTCGGCGGTCTCAGGCGCATCCTCGAGCGGCTTCACCTTCGCCCAGGCGCGGTACTCTTCCTTCGAGACCGCCGGCCGGTCGTACAGCGGCGCGTCGTCGGCCAGGGGCCCGAGCGGGATGTCGCACACCACTTCGCCCTGCCACTCGAGCACCATGTGCCCGGTGTCGGTGACCTCGCCGATGACCGCGAAATCGAGCTCCCATTTGCGGAAGATCGCTTCCGCTTCGCCCTCGCGGCCCGGCTTGAGGACCATGAGCATGCGCTCCTGGCTCTCGCTCAGCATCATCTCGTAGGGCGTCATGCCGTCTTCGCGGCACGGCACCTTGTCCATGTCGAGGCGGATGCCGGCGCCGCCCTTGCTGGCCATCTCGACGCTGGAGGAGGTCAGGCCCGCCGCGCCCATGTCCTGGATGGCGACGATCGCGTCGGTCGCCATCAGTTCCAGGCAGGCCTCGATCAGCAGCTTCTCGGTGAACGGATCTCCGACCTGCACGGTCGGGCGCTTGGCGTCGGCGTCCTCGGCGAAGTCGGCGCTGGCCATGGTCGCGCCGTGGATGCCGTCGCGGCCGGTCTTGCTGCCGACGTAGACGATTGGATTGCCGACGCCACTCGCTGCCGAATAGAAGATCTTGTCGGCGTCGGCGACGCCCACGGTCATCGCGTTGACCAGGATGTTGCCGTCATAGGCGGCGTGGAAGTTGGTCTCGCCCCCGACCGTCGGCACCCCGACGCAATTGCCGTAACCGCCGATGCCCTCGACCACGCCGGCGACGAGGTGCTTCATCTTCGGGTGGTCGGGCCGCCCGAACCGCAGCGCGTTGAGGTTGGCGACCGGCCGCGCGCCCATCGTGAACACGTCGCGCAGGATGCCGCCGACACCGGTCGCCGCGCCCTGATAGGGCTCGATGTAGCTCGGGTGGTTGTGGCTCTCCATCTTGAAGATGCACGCCTGTCCGTCGCCGATGTCGATCACCCCGGCGTTCTCGCCCGGGCCGCAGATCACCCACGGCGCCTCGGTCGGCAGCTTCTTGAGGTGAATGCGCGAGCTCTTGTACGAGCAGTGCTCCGACCACATGACCGAGAAGATGCCCAGCTCGACCAGGTTCGGCGCGCGGCCGAGGCGGTCTTCGATGATTGCGTATTCCTGGGGCGAGAGACCGTGCTCGGCAACGGTCTCGGGAGTGATGCTCTCGGCGCTGTGGGGCATGGGTGCGGCCCTTAGCGAGCGAGGCCCGGAACCGCCAGCCCCGCCACGCTTGACCCGCCCGTCTGTCCCCGTCATTGCTCCCCAATATGGACGAGCAGGGGCCCGACATCGCGCAGATGACCTTCGAGGACGCGTTGCGCGCGCTCGAGGACGTCGTGCGGAAGCTCGAAACGGGCGAAGTGCCGCTCGACGATTCGATCAGTCTGTACGAGCGCGGCGAGAAGCTGCGCAAGCACTGCCAGGCGCGGCTCGACGCGGCCCAGGCGCGGATCGAGAAGATCGTCCAGGGGCCCGATGGAAAGGCAGCGGGCCTCGAACCGTTCGACGCCGGCTAGGATGGGCCTGCGCCTGGCCGATACTCCGCTCAAGCGTGCGTTCGAACGGGTCCAGCGAGAGATCGACGTCGCGTTCGATGCGCTGCTGCCGATCCCGGACGACGCTCGCGCCCGGCTGGTCGAGGCGATGCGCTACGCCGCGATCGGCGGCGGCAAGCGGGTGCGCCCGCTGCTGCTCGTCGCGACCGCCGACATCTACGGCGTGACCCGCGACGCGGCGGTTCGTGCGGCCTGCGCCATCGAGGCCATCCATGCCTATTCGCTGATCCACGACGACCTGCCGTGCATGGACGATGACGAGATGCGCCACGGCAAGGCGACCGTCCACCGGGCGTTCGACGAGGCGACCGCCGTGCTGGCGGGCGATTCGCTCCATGCGCTGGCGTTCGAGATCCTCGCCATGCCCGAGGTCAGCGGCGATTCGTTCGTGCGCGCCGAGCTGGTCCAGACCCTTGCCGCGGCGAGCGGGGCCAGCGGAATGGCCGGCGGGCAGATGATGGACATCGTCGCCGGCCAGCAGCAGTTCGATCTGCACACCGTCACCCGGCTGCAGCAGCTCAAGACCGGCGCGTTGCTCGGCGCGGCGGTGGAGATGGGCGCGGTCCTCGGCCGTTGTCCGGAAGAGGGCAGGGCGCACTTGCGCGCCTACGCGCGCGACATTGGCCTCGCGTACCAGATCGCCGACGACCTGCTCGACTACGGGGGCGATGAGGGCAAGGCGGGCAAATCGCTGCGCAAGGACAAGCACAAGGGCAAGGCCACCTTCGTTTCTCTGATGGGCGCCGACAAGGCCCGGGACCAGGCGCAGGCGCTGGCCGAGCAGGCGGTCGGCCATCTCTCGGGTCACGGCGAGGAAGCCGACATCCTGCGCGCACTGGCGCGCTTTATCGTGGAGCGGGATAGGTGACGGCCAACGAAACTTGCGGGCGGATCGGCCTCTATCCCGGCACTTTCGACCCCATTACCCTCGGCCACGCCGACATCATCCGCCGCGGCGCCAAGCTGGTCGACCGCCTGATCGTGGGCGTCACGACCAATCCGTCGAAAGACCCGATGTTCACGCCCGAGGAGCGGCTCGACATGGTCCGCGCGGAAGTCGGCCGGCTCGGCGTTACCAACGTCGAGGTCGAGGGGTTCAACGCCCTGCTGGTCAAGTGGGCGCAGAAGAAGCAGGCGACCGTGCTGATCCGCGGCCTGCGCGCGGTGGCGGATTTCGAGTATGAGTTTCAGATGGCCGGGATGAACCAGCAGCTCGATCCGGCGATCGAAACGGTGTTCCTGATGGCGGACGTTTCGCTGCAGCCGATCGCCAGTCGCCTGGTCAAGGAAATCGCCTTGTTCGGCGGGGACATTTCGCGGTTCGTCAGCCCGGAAGTGCGCGACCTGATCGCCGCGCGGGTCGAGCGCATCGGCCGTCGCGGCGATTATTGATTTCTTTGCCGCGCCACCGCTCCGTTACTTGAGCGAGGAACACCCAATCGTTCATTGCAGCGTCAGCGCGATGCCGATAGGGCGGCGCGACGAATTCGTGGGGTTAATGGACCGGTCATGATCAAAGTTCTCGCAAGCCTCGTGCTCGCGCTTTCGCTCGCTTTCGGCTCGGCTGCCGCCTCGGCACAGGACTACAGCAAGGATGCCACCGCGCCGAAGATCACCGGCAAAGACGCCGCCCCTGCGCCGACCCAGGCGCTGCCGCCGATCGATTACGATGCCACGCATGACCTCGACAACATCCTCGACCTCGACCTGTCGAACGGGCAGCGCGTCGTCATCCGGCTCATGCCGCAGTGGGCGCCGCAGACGGTCGAGCGGATCAAGACGCTGGTTCGCCAGGGCTTCTACGACGGGATCATCTTCCACCGCGTGATCGACGGCTTCATGGCCCAGGCCGGCGATCCCACCGGCACCGGCCAGGGCGGCTCGACCCTTCCGAACCTCAAGGCCGAATTCAACGACGAGCCGCACGTGCGCGGCACGGTCTCGATGGCCCGCGCCGAGGATCCGGACAGCGCCAACAGCCAGTTCTTCATCGTTTTCTATCCCCACCTGACGCTCGACAAGAAGTACACCAACTTCGGCCGCGTGATCGGCAACATGGCGGCGGTCGATGCGATCCAGCGCGGGGAGCCGCCGTCCCAACCGACCTACATCGCCCAGGCGTCCATCGCGTCCGACCACAAGCCGCCCAAGTTCACCGCGCCCGAGAAGCTGCCGCAGACGGCGGCGACCGCCGCCGCGGCGCCCGCTCCCGCTGACGGCGCGGCACTGAGCCAGAGCGACGGCGGCAGCAGCGCGGGCCAGTAAGCGCGCGCGATGCGCGCCGTCGGGCCTTTGACCCAGCTTCGCTTCCGACAGGTTCAGGATGATCGGACAACACGCGGTGCGTGTTGACCTGTTCGACTTCAAGCTTCCGCCAGACCTGATCGCCCTGAGGCCGGCGCGCCCGCGCGATGCCGCGCGGATGCTGGTCGTCGAGGGCGATCGGGCGTTGGCAGACCGTACCGTTCGCGAGCTGCCGGGCCTGCTGCGCAAGGGCGACGTGCTGGTGTTCAACGATACCCGCGTGATCCCGGCGCAACTGGAGGGCCGGCGGGGCGAAGCGAAGATTGGCGCAACGCTGCACAAGCGGCTCGACCTCCGGCGCTGGCAGGCGTTCGTGCGCAACGCCAAGCGGCTGAAGCGGGGCGACCGGATCGATTTCAGCCAAGGTGTCGCGGCCATCGCGGAGGAGCGCCATTCGGATGGCAGCTTCACCCTGGCGTTCTGCGGCGACGAACCGGTCGAAGGGCTGCTGGCACGCGCAGGCACGACGCCGCTGCCGCCGTACATCGCCGGCAAGCGACCGACGGACGAGCAGGATCGCGCCGACTACCAGACCGTGTTTGCTCGCGAGGACGGCGCCGTCGCCGCGCCCACCGCCGCGCTGCATTTCACGCCCGAGTTGCTTGATGCGCTCGACGAGGCGGGCATCGGCCGCGAGACGCTTACGCTTCACGTCGGCGCCGGCACCTTCCTGCCAGTCAAGGCGGAGGATACCGAAGCCCACGAAATGCACTCCGAATGGGGCCGGATCGACGCCGCAACCGCCGCGCGTCTTAACGCCTCGCGCGCCGCAGGCGGGCGGCTGATCGCCGTGGGCACCACCAGCCTGCGCCTGCTCGAAAGTGCGGCCGACGAGAGCCGTACGATCCGCCCATTCGAAGGCGACACCGCGATCTTCATCACGCCTGGCTACAAATTCCGCGCCATCGACGGCTTGATGACCAACTTCCACCTGCCGAAATCGACCCTGTTCATGCTCGTCAGCGCACTGATGCGCTTGGAGCGCATGCAGGCGGCCTACGCCCACGCGATCGCTCGTCAATATCGCTTCTACAGTTACGGCGATTCGAGCCTTCTTCTCCCCTCCCGCTTGCGGGAGGGGCCGGGGGAGGGTCAGCCGGCGAACGTCAGTCGCTCCCTCCCCTAACCCCTCCCGCGAGCGGGAGGGGGATTGCATTCCCGGGCGCCGCCGCCAATGTCCCCGCGGTGGGAGAGCCGATTCTCGAAATCCACGGTCTTTCGAAGACCTACAGGGGCGGCGTGCGCGCGCTCGACAACGTCGATCTCGCCATCCACCGCGGCGAAATCTTCGCGCTACTGGGCCCCAACGGCGCCGGCAAGACGACCCTGATCGGCGCGGTGTGCGGCCTGGTGAAGCCGACCGAAGGCACCATCCGCGCGTTCGGCGAAGACGTAAGGCATCACTGGCGCTCGGCCCGACGCCGCATCGGCCTGGTGCCGCAGGAGCTCGCGTTCGACATGTTCGCGCGGGTTGACCATGCGGTCGAGTATTCGCGCGGGATGTTCGGCTGCCCGCCGAGCAAGGCCCGGATCGAGGAAGTGCTTCGCTCGCTCAGCCTGTGGGACAAGCGCGAGAGCAAGATTCGCGAGCTGTCGGGCGGGATGAAGCGGCGGGTGATGATCGCCAAGGCGCTCAGCCACGATCCCGAGCTGCTGTTCCTCGACGAGCCGACCGCCGGCGTCGATGTCGAGCTGCGGCGCGACATGTGGAAGCAGATCGACACGCTGCGCGATCAGGGCACCACGATCATCCTCACCACGCATTACATCGAGGAAGCCCAGGAGATGGCCGACCGCGTCGGCGTGATCGACAAGGGCAAGCTGCTGCTGGTCGACGGCAAGGACGCGATCATGGCCAAGCTCGGCCGGACCGAGGCGAGCATCTCGCTGTCCGCTCCGCTGGGCGAGTTACCCGCGACACTGCGCGCGTTTCCGCTGTCGCTCGTGAACGAGGGCCAATGCCTGCTCTATCGTGGCGGCGACGGCACTGGGAAGGGCAAGCGCGAGATCGCCGAAGTGCTGCGCCTGCTGGTCGAGCAGGGCATCGGCTTCGACGGGGTGGAGACGCGCGAATCCTCGCTCGAGGACATCTTCGTCGACCTCGTCGAGAACCGCATCGAGGTCGCCGCGTGAACGTCCGCGGGGCCATCGCCATCTTCACCAACGAGCTCGCGCGGTTCTTCCGCACGGCGTTCGGCTCGATCCTGTCGCCGGTGCTGACGACCGCGCTCTACATCGTCGTGTTCGGCGCGGCGATCGGCAAGCGGATGGACCCGCACCAGTGCGGCGGCGCGTCCTACGGCGCGTTCATCGTGCCCGGTCTGATCATGCTCACACTGCTCAGCGAGAGCACGTCCAACGCCAGCTTCGGCATCTACATGCCGCGCTTCACCGGCGCGATCTACGAACTGCTCAGCGCCCCGGTCGGCGTGCTCGAAACGCTCATAGGGTTCGTCGGCGCGGCGGCGATGAAGTCGCTGATCATCGCCGGGATCATCATGCTCACGGCGATGCTGCTGGTCGATTACTCGGTCGCCCATCCGCTCTACGCCGCGGGCTATATCGTCCTGGTCGCCTCCGCGTTCGCGCTGTTCGGCTTCATCCTCGGCCTGTGGGCCGACGGCTTCGAGAAGCTGCAGATCGTGCCAATGCTGATCCTCATGCCGCTGACGTTTCTCGGCGGCACGTTCTATTCGGTGAAGATGCTGGCTGAGCCGTGGAGCACGATCGCCCAGTTCAACCCGATCTTCTACCTCATCAGCGGCCTGCGCTGGACGTTCATCGGCCACTCCGACGTGCCGATCGGCCTCTCGCTGGTCTGCACCCTCGGCTTCGTCGCGCTGTGCATCTTGGTGATCGCCTTCATCTTCCGCACCGGGTGGCGCCTGCGCGAGTGACGCGCTAGCGCGGCCGGCCAATGACCCGCTTTGCGTTCACCATCGAGGCCACCGACGGCCGCGCTCGCACCGGACGGATCGCCATGCGTCGCGGAGAGATCCGCACGCCCGCCTTCATGCCGGTCGGGACTGCCGCGAGCGTCAAGGCGATGAAGCCGGAAGCGGTGCGCGCAACCGGCGCTGACATCATTCTCGGCAACACCTATCACCTGATGCTTCGCCCTGGCGCTGAGCGAGTCGCCAGGCTTGGTGGGCTGCACCGGTTCATGAATTGGCCGCACCCGATCCTTACCGACAGCGGGGGCTACCAGGTGATGAGCCTGTCCGAGCTGAGGAAGCTGAGCGAGGAGGGCGTGGAGTTCCGCAGCCATCTTGACGGTTCGAAGCACCTGCTCACGCCCGAACGATCGATCGAAATCCAGCGCCTACTCGGGTCCGACATCGTGATGGCGTTCGACGAATGCCCGCGCACCGACCGCCCGCGCGACGAGATCGCCCGCTCGATGGAGCTGTCGATGCGCTGGGCCAGACGCAGCCGCGACGCGTTCGACGCGGGGGGCGAGCATGCCGCTGGCGCGGCGCTGTTCGGCATCCAGCAAGGCGCGCTCGACGAGGGATTGCGCCGGGAGAGCGCGCAGGCGCTCATCGACATCGACTTCGACGGCTACGCGGTCGGCGGGCTGGCGGTGGGCGAGGGGCAGGAGGCGATGTTCGCCACGCTCGATTTCGCCGCCGGGCAACTGCCCGAAGACGCCCCGCGCTACCTAATGGGCGTCGGCAAGCCCGACGATCTCGTCGGCGCGGTCGAGCGCGGGGTCGACATGTTCGACTGCGTCCTGCCAACCCGCTCCGGCCGCAACGGCCAGGCCTTCACCTGGAACGGCCCGCTCAACTTGCGCAACGCCGGCCACGCGGAAGACCCGGCGCCGCTCGACGAGGGATGCCCGTGCAGCGCCTGCCACCACTATTCCCGAGCTTACCTGCACCACCTGATCAAGGCCGGCGAAATCCTCGGCGCCATGCTGCTGACGGAGCACAACCTGACGTTCTACCAGCAGCTGATGCAGGCGATGCGCGAGGCCATCAGGTGTGGGTGCTTAGCGGGCTTCGCGGCGCGGTTTCGTCAAAGCTACTTGTCTCGATAGCCAGCTTCGGTACGTCCTTGCGCCCGACCAGCGCCATCGGCAGCAGGAACACGAACGGCAGCGCGATGGCCGTTGTGATCGAGTTGATCGTAACGAGCGCGTAATATGACACGCCGTAGCTATCCATCAGGTGCGAGCCGATGATGTCGGTGCCGAACAGGGCCAGGTTGCGCACCGACAGCATCAGCGAATAACCGAGGCTCTCGCTGCCCACAGGCGCGGAGCGGGCGCATAGGTCGAGGAAGGCCAGCTCCGCCAGCGTGTAGCCCACGCCGTTCAACCCATCGATGACGAAGGCCACCGCGATACTGTTGTAGAACAGGTAGAAGATCGCGGTCAGCGCCGCCGCGCCGATGCCGAGTAACAGCAGGTGGCGCAAGTTGAAGCGACGGCACAGGAAGCTGTAAACGAACGCGGTGACGATCGACGCGCCATAAGCGGTGCTGACCAGCAGCCCCTGGATTTCGGTCGACATGTGCAGCACGTTCTGCTGACGGTAGAACAGCACGGTCGTGGTTCCCGGAGCGACATAGAACAGCAGCATCAGGGCTGCCGCCCCCCACATCGGCTTGGCGCGGACGATGGTCTTGAGCTGCCCCTTCACGGCACCGAGTGGCCGAGGCGCTTGGTAAGGCTCCCTGAGGATGCCGATGGCCACCGGTATCAGGGTGAAGGCCAGCCCCGCGCAAACGCCTGCCGTGATGCCGAACACCAAGGTCGCAAGGTAACCGGAAACGAGGCCGGAGAGGACGAAGGAGACCGCTTCCATCCCCTGGCGCACGGCTGACAAACGTCCCGAAGCGCCCCATTCCTGCGCCGTCTCGACCAGCAGTCCGCCCATCGCGCAGCTCGACAGGACCATGCCGACGTTGGCGAGGACCAGGATCGTGAGCAGGATTCCATAGTGATGCGGGACGACGATCGTGGCGATCAGGCACAAGGTCGAGATCGTCGCGCCGATAATCATGTAACTCTTCCGGCGCGTGCCGAATACCGGGTAAGCATCGTTGATGATGCCGAAGATCGGCTTGGCGTACCATGCCAGCCCGGTGATGAAGATGAACGACGAGGCCATCGTCCGGTCGACATGCAGCTCATTCTTCAGCAGGTTGAGCAGCGGGATGCGCATCAGCACATTTACCTGGGGCAGCGTGGTGGCGATGATCCCGACAATGACCACGATGGTGTTGCGCAGATAGTCGCTTCCGGCGGGTCGATTGGCGTCGACGCCTGCAGCTGCGTTCATCAAGGGCTCTCCTGGCTGTTGTTCGCCACGCGAGACTGCGCGATCGGCGGTATGGTTACAAGCGATACCTGAAGGCCAGGCGAACGGCGCTTGGGCCGCGGAAAGCCGTGGGTAACGCACATACGAAAAAGGCGGCCTCGCGGGACCGCCTTCCTCATTCCACTGCTTCGCGGATCAGCGCGAGTAGAATTCGACCACCGGGTTCGGTTCCATCGTCACCGGGTGAGGCACTTCGTCGAGCGTCGGCACGCGGTTGAAGGTGACCTTGTCGGTTCCGTCGGGCACCACGTAGTCGGCGCGGTCGCGCGCGGGGTCGACATGTTCGACTGCGTCCCGCCGACGCGCTCCGGCCGCAACGGTCAGGTGTTCATGTGGACCGGGCCGGTGAACTTGCGCAACGCGCGCCATGCGGAAGACGCCGCGCCGCTCGACGAAAGCTGCCACTGTCCCGCATGCGCCAGCTACTCCCGCGCGTACCTCCACCATCTGGTCAACGCCGGCGAAATCCTCGGCGCGATGCTGCTGACCGAGCCTAATCTCACGTTCTATCAAAGCTTGATGTACGAAATGCGCGAGGCGATCGCAGTAGGACGCTTCAGACGGTTTACCAATGACTTTTCAACGCGCTATAGTGCCTGACATCGGGCGCGGGATCGCCCGGCTCGAGTCGGGGGAGGGGAATTTTCAATGCGTCGAGTTTCTTTGGTCGCCGGGTCGGCGATGGCCCTGTGCCTTTGCGCACCGGCTCTCGCTGCGCCCGCGGATGATCTGGCCGCCAAGTTCGGCGCGCGGGAAAGCATCCGATCGGTTTCGATTTCGCCGGCAGGCGACAAGGCGGTGGCGGTGATGGCGCTGCCTGCCGGGGGTGAAGTGGCCATGGTCATCGATTTCGCGACCGGGTCGCTGAAGCCAGTCATGCAAGCGGGGGCTCACAACGACGGCCTCAATGATTGCTTGTTCGTCACCGATTCGCGAATTGTCTGCAAGGCCTGGCTCGTCCAGGGGTCCGGCCGCCAGCTCGATCGATACACCAAGCTGTTCACGGTCAAGCCCGACGGAAGCGACGTGCGAACCTTATCCGATCCGGTCAGCAGCTCGACCTATTATACGAGCGGCTACGGCGGTGGCCTGGTGGACCTCAACGCACCGCACGATCCCAACGCGGTTCTGATGCAAACCTGGTTTGCGCCCGAAACGACCACCGGTACGATCCGCTCTGCGCATAAGGAAGGCTTGGCGGTCGAGGAAGTCGACCTCGATTCCATGAAGCGCCAGGTAGTCGAGCCGCCGCGCTCAACGGCCGGTGGCTACATGACTGACGGCATGGGCCACGTCCGGATCATGCAGCTGACGCGCCAGACCGTCGACGGATACGCCTCGAATACCGATGTCTACATGGCGAAGCCCACGCCCGATGGCCCTTGGCGGCCGTTCTCGACCGTGTACAACCTGCCGACCGGGCTCTCTCAGGGCTTCATTCCGGTCGCGGTCGACCCGCAAGCCAATTTCGCGTACGGTTTCGATAGCAAGAACGGCTTCACTGCTGTCTTCAAGAAGCCGCTTGACGGGACGGGCGAGGTCACCGAGGTCGCCTCCAACCCGACCGCCGATATCGACGACCTCATCACTATCGGTCGCAGGGACCGTGTCGTCGGCGTCAGCTTCGCCACTCAACGGCGCACTGAAGTCTACTTCGACCAGGGCCTCAGCAACTTGCGTACGGCGCTGGGCAATGCCTTGCCCAATTCCCCGCTCATCAGCTTCAAGGATGCCAGCACGGATGAGAACAAGCTGCTTCTGTACGCCGGAAGCGATACGGATCCGGGCAGCATCTACGTCTTCAACAAGCAGACCAACCAGCTTTCTCCGCTCCTGCCGACGCGCCCCGAGCTCGCCGGAATCACGATGGGGAAGATGACTTCGGTCACTTACACGGCCGCCGATGGAACCAAGATTCCGGCGTACCTGACCCTGCCGCCGGGCAGCGACGGCAAGAACCTTCCGGCCATCGTCATGCCGCATGGCGGCCCCGCAAGTCGGGACGAATGGGGTTTCGACTGGCTCGTGCAGTTCTTTGCCGTGCGCGGCTTTGCCGTTCTCCAGCCCGAATTTCGCGGTTCGAGCGGCTTCGGCGACGCTTGGTTCCAGAAGAACGGCTTCCAGTCGTGGCGCAAGGCCATTGGCGATGTCGATGATGCCGGCAAGTGGATGCTCGCGCAAGGAATCGCGGCTCCCGGCAAGCTGGCTATCTTCGGCTGGTCCTACGGCGGCTACGCCGCACTGCAATCGCAGGTGCTTGATCCCGATCTTTACAAAGCGGTGATCGCGGTCGCTCCTGTCACCGACCTAGACATGGTGCGCGCTGAATCCGACAACGCATACAATCATCTAATCGTGGATGCGTTCATCGGCCACGGCCCGCATGTGGACGAGGGCTCGCCAGCGCGGCACGCCGATCGCTTCAAGGCGCCGGTGCTCATCTTCCACGGGCGCGATGATACCACAGTGGGCATCGCCGAGAGCGAGACGATGGCCGACCATCTGACCAAAGCCGGCAAATCCGTGCAGTTGGTTACCTTCGAGGGCCTCGACCACCAGCTCGACAGCGGCTCCGCCCGCTCCGAGCTGCTGTCCAAGAGCGATCAGTTCCTGCGGACGTCGCTCGGGCTGAAATGAGAAAAGGGCGGTCCGTGGGGACCGCCCTTTATCGTATAGCAACAATGCGGCGAGGCGGCGGCGGGTTAGCGGCCCGGCCCCCCTACCCGCGCAGTGCCAGGTCAGCCGGTGCGGCGCATCTCGTTCATGTTATCGAGCTGCTGCTGCGCACGCGCCGCGTCGGCATCCGCCTCGGCCTGTGTCTTGCAGATCCGCACAGGCCGAACGCTTCCCGTCGGCGTCTCGCGGTGACAGATCATCTTCTCTTTGACCTTGTCGGGCTTCGCCTGCGTACCCTTCTGGTCCGAGGGGGCAGAGGAATCGGTGGCCGAAGCCGCCGACGGCTGCAACGCGACAAGGACCGCCATCGCAGCGACCGTGCAGACTTTATTGATCATTGAAATCGACTCCTCGGCCCCAGCCTGTTTCGCTGGAAGAAACGCGTTGTATAACTGTTGCTTATGTAGCCGCAATACCGGAAACCGTCACAAAGCGGACGGATCGTTAATCGCCCTTGAACCAACCCGGATCAGCGCGAATAGAACTCGACCACCAGGTTTGGTTCCATCGTCACCGGGTAAGGCACTTCGTCGAGCGTCGGCACGCGGTTGAAGGTGACCTTGTCGGTGCCGTCGGGCACGACATAGTCGGGGATGTCGCGTTCGGCCAGGCTTTGCGCCTCGGCCACCAGCGCCATGTCCTTGGCCTTGTCGCCCAGGCTGATCACGTCGCCGACCGAAATGCGCCGGCTGGCGACGTTGCACTTCACGCCGTTGACCCGCACGTGGCCGTGGCTGACCAGCTGGCGCGCGGCGAACACCGTCGCGGCGAACTTGGCGCGGTAGACCACCATGTCGAGCCGCTGCTCGAGCAGGCCGATCAGGTTCTGCCCCGTGTCGCCCTTCATCCGGCTGGCTTCCTGGTAGGTCGCCTTGAACTGCTTTTCGGTGACGTCGCCGTAATAGCCCTTGAGCTTCTGCTTGGCCCGCAGCTGCAGGCCGAAGTCGCTCATCTTGCCCTTGCGGCGCTGGCCGTGCTGGCCGGGGCCATAGGAGCGGCGGTTTACCGGAGAGCCCGGCCGGCCCCAGATGTTTTCGCCCATCCGGCGGTCGAGCTTGTACTTGGCGCTCTTGCGCTTCGACATGAAGTCGTGTCCTTCGATTTGCTGTCGCTGCCCCGATGGCAGCGCTTCAACCCGGCATCGCACCGCATGGCCCAAGGAACGTAAAGCCCTTGCCATGCGCGGCCACCGCTTCACCGGGATGCGGAGCCAATTGCGAGCGGCGCGTTAAACGCCGCCTGTCACATAGTCAATCGAAGGATTTCAAAGCCCGGCGGTGTTGTTGGCGCCGTTGGCCCCACCCGTTTCGCCGCCCATACCCTGCCGTTGGGTGTAGTTGTCCATGTTCCGCTTTGTGGCGGCGGCCAGCTCATCCCATTCGGCCTGGGTCTTGCAGATCCGCTGCCTGGCGATCAGCGAGCCGGTCACGGTCTCCGTATGGCAGACCTTCTTTTCCTTGGGCGCATCCTGGCCGCTCTTCTGGTCCTTGTCGCCGGCGAGGGCTGGGGTGGCAACGGCAAACGCGGCAAGGGCCGCCAACAGATATCCTGACTTCATATGAACTCCTCCCCACCGTCCAAAGGCGAGCATGCTTTAGTAAAGGCCGCGACACGCGGTGCGGCTGGCAAGGCTAGCGAATCCCGACTGAAATGCAATCGGCGTACAAAGTATTACAATTCGCCTGTCGAACGCGCCCGGTTGGGTAGCGCCAGGACGATGCCCTTACTTATTCGCGCTGTTTCTTGGCGAGCGCCGACAGCACGCCGCGCAGCGTCCGCACCTCCAGGTGGTTCCAGCCCGGCTTGGTCAGCAGGCCGCGCAAGGTGCGGCGGGTCGCCCCGGCCCGCGCAGGCGGGCGGAAGTAACCTTTCGGTTCGAGCAGCTCTTCGAAATGTCGGACCAGCCCGTCCAGCTCATCCTGCGGCGCCGGCGGCAGTTCGTCTTCCAGCGTCGGCTGAACGAGATCGCGATGCTTCGACCACTCGTAAGCCACGACAAGCACCGCCTGCGCGAGGTTGAGCGAGCCGAACGCGGGATTGATCGGCACGGTGACGATGGTGCGGGCGAGAGCGACATCCGCCGTCTCCAGCCCCGAACGCTCAGCCCCGAACAGAACCGCACTGCGACCGCGCTGGCCGGCGATCTCGCCCGCCGCCGCCTCGGGCGTCAGCACCGGCTTGCTGACGCCGCGCTTGCGCACCGTCGTCGCATAGACGTGCGCGCAGTCGGCCACCGCCTCGGCTGTGCTGGCGTACACACGGGCCCTTGCCAGCACTTCGTCCGCCCCGCTCGCCGCCGGACCGGCCGAAGGATTGGGCCAGCCATCGCGCGGCGCCACCAGGCGCAGCTCGGTCAACCCGAAATTGAGCATCGCCCGCGCCGCCTTGCCGATGTTCTCGCCCAGCTGCGGGCGGACGAGGACGATGATCGGCGGCTCAGGTTCCGTTGCCGGCATCCCGCCCACCTGCTTCCTGGACGGCGCTGGCGAATTCCTCGAAGTCCCTGGCCTCGCCGAAATCGCGGTAGACGCTGGCGAAGCGGATGTAGGCGACGGAATCGAGTTGCCGCAGCCCGTCCATCACCATCTCCCCGATCCGCGACGAGGCGATCTCGCTGTCGCCGATGGTTTCGACCTGGCGCTGGATGCCGGAAACGAGCTGGTCGATGCGTTCCTGCTCGATCGCCCGCTTGCGGCAGGCGAGGGCGACCGACTGCTCGATCTTGCCGCGCGCGAACGGCTCGCGCTTGCCGTCGCTCTTGACCACCACGATCTCGCGCAACTGGACCCGCTCGAAAGTGGTGAAGCGCGCGCCGCAGCTTTCGCACTGGCGGCGGCGGCGGATCGCGGTGTTGTCCTCGGTCGGGCGCGAATCCTTTACCTGGCTGTCGTCATGCGCGCAGAAGGGACACCGCATGGACGGCCAAAGGCCTCAGGGCCGCACGCGCTTGTAGACCATGATGCCGGCGCCCGCGAGGCCGCCGAGAATCGGGCCGACAAAGGGAAGCACCCATCCGGCGACAGCGCCGGCGGCGGCGCCGATCAGCACGGGCTTGGTCGAGGGATGGGCCATACCTTCCTTGCCCATCTCCTTGATCTCCTCGACGGCATCGACGAGGATGCGGTTGTCGATCGGCTTGTTGGGGTCGTCGGTCATACGGGTCATCTCCCGGGATACACAGGGAAGGCGGCGGTCAGTTCGCCGACGCGCCGGCGGACGCTTTCTTCTACCTGCCCATCGCCTTCGTCGCCATTCCTGGCAAGCCCTTCGACGACTTCTGCAATCAGTCCGCCGATTTTGCGGAACTCCGCCGGGCCGAATCCGCGGGTGGTTCCGGCCGGCGTGCCGAGGCGGACGCCCGAAGTGACGAACGGGCTCTTCGTGTCGAACGGGATCCCGTTCTTGTTGCAAGTGAGGTAGGCGCGATCGAGGCCCTTTTCGGCCGCCTTGCCGGTCACGTCCTTGGGCGTCAGGTCGACCAGCATCAGGTGGTTGTCGGTCCCGCCCGAGACGATCCGCAGGCCCGATTCCTCGAGGCTCGCGGCGAGGGCCTTGGCGTTCTCGACCACGCTCGCGGCATAAGCCTTGAACTCCGGCCGCAGGGCCTCGGCGAAGGCGACCGCCTTGGCGGCGATCACGTGCACCAGCGGGCCGCCCTGCAGGCCGGGAAATACCGCCATGTTGAGCGGCTTGCTCAGCGCCTCGTCGTCCCACAGGATCACGCCCGAGCGCGGGCCGCGCAGGCTCTTGTGGGTGGTCGTGGTCACCACATGCGCGTGCGGGAAAGGCGAGGGGTGCGCGCCGCCGGCGACGAGGCCGGAGAAGTGCGACATGTCGACCAGCAGGTACGCGCCGACCTCGTCGGCGATCTCGCGGAAGGCGGCAAAATCCCAGTGCCGCGGATAGGCGGTGGCGCCGGCGATAATCAGCTTCGGCTTGTGCTCGTGGGCGAGGCGGCGGACCTCGTCCATGTCGAGGCGCTGGTCATCGCGCCGCACGCCGTAAGGCACGGCGTTGAACCACTTGCCGCTCATGTTGACCGGCGAGCCGTGGGTCAGGTGGCCGCCGGCGGCGAGGTTGAGGCCCATGAAGGTGTCGCCGGGGTTGAGCAGGGCGAAGAACACGGCCTGATTCATCTGGCTGCCGCTGTTGGGCTGGACGTTGGCGAACTGGCAGCCGAACAAGGCTTTGGCCCGCTCGATCGCCAGCGTCTCGACCACGTCGGCGAACTCGCAGCCGCCATAATAGCGCTTGCCTGGATAACCCTCGGCGTACTTGTTCGTGAACACCGACCCGGTTGCCTCGAGCACCGCCTTGCTGGCGATGTTCTCGGACGCGATCAGTTCGATCCGGTCGCGCTGGCGGCCCAGTTCGTTGCGCACCGCGGCAAAGACCTCGGGATCGGCCTCGGCCAGCGTGTCGTTCCAGAAATGATCGAGGGCTGCGGAATTGTCGGCTTGCGGCGCGTTCGCGGTGCTCATCGGGTTCAGGCGTCCTGCGGGGTCTTGGAAAGCTTGTCGACGCGGGCGCAATGGCGGCCGCCTTCGAACTCGGTGGTGAGGAAGGCGGTCACGCAGGCGCGGGCCATCTCCGGGCCGATCAACCGCGCGCCCATGGCGATCGCGTTGGCGTCGTTGTGACTGCGGCACAGTTTTGCCGACAGCGGCTCGGACACTTGCGCGCAACGGACCTTGGGATTGCGATTGGCGGCGATGGCGATGCCGACGCCCGAGCCGCACAGGGCAATGCCGCGCTCGGCCGCGCCCGAGGCGATCGCTTCGCCGAGCTTGTAGCCGTAATCGGGATAATCGACGCTCTCGGGCCCATGCGTGCCGAGATCGCTGACCTCATGCCCCTGCGCGCCGAGCCATTGGACGAGGTCAGCCTTCATCTCGAGCGCCGCGTGATCGGAGGCGATGGCGATCTTCATGGGCCGCACATAGTGACTTGCCCCGCACCGTGCCACCGCAAATGGGCTTTGTCCCCGGCGAGGTCAGCTATAGGGCGGCAAGCGAAGGAGAGTCGGCCATGGATTACCGCTATCTCGGACGCAGCGCGCTCAAGGTTTCGCCGCTGTGCCTCGGCACGATGATGTTCGGCGGGGCGACCGACGAGCCGACCGCCAGGCGCATCGTCGACAGGGCGCGCGGGCAGGGCATCAACTTCCTCGACACCGCCGATCTCTACAACGGCGGCAAGTGCGAGGAAGTCGTCGGCCGCTGCATCGCCGAGCATCGCCATCACTGGGTCGTCGCCACCAAGTTCGGCTACAACAGCAGCGGCAAGCCCAATGAGGGCGGGCAATCGCGCAAGTGGATCGTCCAGGACGTCGACGACAGCCTGCGCCGGCTCGGGACCGACTTCATCGACATCGTGTACTTCCACCGCTCGGACAACCAGGCCCCGTTCGAGGAACCGCTGCGGGCGATCAAGGACCTGATCGCGCAAGGCAAGGTGCGCTACTACGGGGT
Source organism: Croceibacterium sp. (assembly GCA_025450635.1). Classification (GTDB taxonomy): domain Bacteria; phylum Pseudomonadota; class Alphaproteobacteria; order Sphingomonadales; family Sphingomonadaceae; genus Croceibacterium_B. Next base: position 23,256 of record JANWHA010000132.1, read on the forward strand.
GTCCAACTTCAAGGCCTGGCGCATCGCCGAAGTGTGCCGCGCCGCCGACCAGCTCGGCATGGACCGGCCAATCGTCAGCCAGCCGCTGTACAACATCGTCGATCGCCTGGCCGAGGTCGAGCAGCTTCCCGCCGCCGGCCATTTCGGCATCGGCGTCGCGCCCTACAGTCCGCTGGCGAGGGGCGTGCTCAGCGGCAAGTACGATCCCGGCAAGGCCCCGCCTGCGAACACCCGCGCCGGCCGCAACGATACGCGGATCATGCAAACCGAATGGCGCCCGGAATCGCTCGAGATCGCCCGCAAGGTGGCCGAGCGGGCCAAGGCCAAGGGCATCTCGACCGTCGCCTTCGCCATCGCCTGGGTGATGCGCAACAAGTTCGTCAGCGCGCCGATCGTCGGCCCGCGCACCGAGGAGCA
>JANWHA010000133.1 GCA_025450635.1 Croceibacterium sp.
CAGTACCGCCACATCGCCGACGAGACCGCCGCCGAACTGATGGCGGTGCTCGGCGTCTCGTCGTTGCTCGCCAGCTTCGCCGTCACGGCCGCATCGGACTTCATCGGCCGCAAGCCGGTGATGGTCGTGATGCCGCTGATCGGCGTCGCCCTGCCGCTGGCGGCGCTGTATTACGACGGGCCCGCCTTCGTGCTCGGCGCGATCTTCTTCGTCGGCTGGCTGTTCAACGGCGTCTTCCCGATGTTTATGGCCACCGTGCCGACGGAGTCGGTCAACCCGCGCCAGGTCGCCACGGCGATGGGCATCGTGATGGGCCTGGGCGAAATTCTCGGCGGGGTGTTCGGCCCCTCGCTCGCCGGCAGCCTGTCGGACGCCTATGGCCTCGCCGCGCCGTGCTGGCTGCTCGCCGCGCTGGCCGTGCTCGGCACGCTCGCCGCCCTGTTCCTGCGCGAGACCGCGCCGCGCATCGTGGCCCGCCGCGCCGCCATCGAAGGAGTTGCCGCATGACCCGCCCCCCGGTCGAAGACGAACTCGCCATCCGCGAGCTTTATGCGCGCTATTCCTGGGCGCTCGATACCGGCGACACCGACGGCTACGTCGCGCTGTTCGCGCCCGACGCCGAGGCGAGCGAGGAAACCGCTTCGGGCGAGCTCGAAGTGCGCCAGGGGCGCGAGGAAATCCGCAAGCTGGTGCGCAAGTTCCACGATCGGCCGGACTTCCCCGGCCACCAGCACCAGATGGATCAGCTGGTGTTCGAGCCCGACCCCAGGGGCCGCCCCGGCCACTGGCAGGTGCGGAGCTATGCCTGGGCGACGATCAACCGCCCGCCGGCCAAGCCCTACCTTCACTGGTGCGGCCACATCCGCGACGTCGTCGGCAAGATCGACGGCGAATGGCTGATCGTCGAGAAAGACATCATGGGCTGGGCCGGCGAGGTGCTGGCGCGGTTCGCGCGGAATGAATAGCCCTTTCGGCCGCTAGGCCGGGCCGAATTGCGACAGCAGCCGGTCGCGCGCCTGCTCGAGCGCTTTGGGATCGGCGCCGTTCTCCACGGCCAGCTCAATCAGATTCTCGCACAATTCGCGGTGCCGCGCTTCGATGGTGCGCAGGTCTTCGACCGCCTGGCGCGGCACGGTTATGTCGACGAAGCTCACCACCACTCCGTCGATGCGGTCCTCGGCGGTGCGGTAGGGCCTCAGGCGCATCATCAGCCAGCGGCCGTCCTTGGTTTCGACCTCGCACTCGAGCGGGACGAGCTCCTTCAATACCTTGCGCGCGTCGCCATCGACGCTCTCGTACTTGAGGCGGTGCGTGAAGTCGGTGATCGGCCTGCCGACATCGGAATCGCTCACGCTGAACAGCCTTTCAACCGCCGGTGTGAGCATCTTGATGCGCAGGTCGGGATCGAGGAACAGGGTGCCGATCTCGGTGGCGTTGACCAGGTTCTGCAAGTCGCTGTGCGCGTGGGCGATGTTGTCGAGCTTGCTTTTGAGCTCGGTGTTGACGGTCTGCAGTTCCTCGTTGATCGACTGAAGCTCTTCCTTGCTTGTCTCCAGTTCCTCGGCGGTCGAGCGGTATTCCTCGTTGACCGATTGCAGTTCCTCGTTGGAGATGCGCAGATCCTGAACCGAGCTTTCGTGCTCGCGGCGGCTGGCGCTCAGCCGCTCCTGCGCGGTCCGCAGTTCGTCGCGCAGGCGGCGGATTTCGGCCGCCACCTCCGGACCGCTGGGCTCGCCGTCGAACTCGTCCTGTTGGTGAGCCACGCCGCCGTCCATGAACAGCACCAGCGCCTGCGGAGCCTGGTGCGGCTGCGGCGCCGAAGGCGATATGAACATGACCACTCTGTGCGTCTCGCCCTCGAGAGGGACGTTGACCGGCAGCGTCAACGACGATTCGCCGTCCGAAAAGGCGCGGTGGAGCGCGCTTCTGAGCTCCGCGCGCAGTTCCGGGCGCACGATGTCGGGCAATTCCTGGCTCAGCGGGCCTTCAGGCGGCAGGATGAAGCGCCCCGCCTTACCCGAGAGATTGAGGATGCGCTGATCCTCGTCGACCAGCGCGCTCGGCGGCGCGATCTTTTCGAGCATCGCGGTGTGCACCGCGACCGGCGAACTGTCGCGGCGCGGTTCGCGGCGCGGGGCGGGCAGTTCCGCGCGGTGCTCGCGCGGCAGCTCGTTGAGCAACTGGACGGCGTTCACGCTGCGTGGCTTGGCGGTATAGATCCGCGCTTCGCGATCCTCGGCCGAAAACAGCTCGGGCCGCGCTTCGGCGTTTTCGGCCGAGCCCAGGAACAGAAAGCCTCCGGGACGCAGCGAGTAATGGAACAGCGCCAGAAGCTGTTGCTGCAGCTCGCGCTCGAGATAGATCAGCAAGTTGCGGCAGACGATCAGATGCATGTGCAGGAAGGGCGGGTCCTTCACGGCACTGTGGTGCGCGAACAGCACCAGGTCGCGCACTTCCTTGCGCACGCGGTAATGCTCGACTTCCTCGACGAAGAAGCGCCTCAGCCGCTCCTCGCTCATGTCGGCTTCGATCGCCCGCGGATAACGGCCCTCGCGCGCGGTGGCGAGCGCGCCATCGTCGAGGTCGCTGGCGAAAATCTGGATGCTCGGCCGGATTTCGCGCCGGTCGGCTTCCTCGAGCAGGACGATGGCCAGGCTGTAGGCCTCCTCGCCGGTGGCGCAGCCGACCGCCCAGACACGGATCGTGTCGTTGTCGCCGCAATCGTCGAACAGCGAGGGGATGGCCGTTTTGGCGAGGGCCTCGAACGCCTTGTCGTCGCGGAAGAACGAGGTGACCGAGATCAGCAGGTCGCCGAACAGCTCCTGCGCTTCCTCGGGGTTCTCGATCAGATAACGCACATAGTTCGCCAGGCTTTCCTGGCGGGTCACCTGCATCCTGCGGCCGATCCGCCGCCGGATGGTGGCCGACTTGTAGCTCGCGAAATCGTGCCCGGTTCGCGCGCGCAAAAAGGAAACGATGCGCGAGATGTGCTGGTCGGTCTCGGCGTCCGCCGTCAGCACCAGCGCCCGCTTGCTGGCGAGGATCTCGGCGATGCGCCCGACCACCTCGGGAATTGAGCCGACGAAATCGGCCACCCCGGTGGCGATCGCGCTGCGCGGCATCATCGCGAATTCGGCGTCGGCCGGGTCCTGCACCAGGATCACGCCACCGGATTCCTTCATTTTGCGCACGCCCACCGCGCCGTCGGAGCCGGCGCCCGTGAGCACCACGGCGAAGCCGTCGCCGCGCGCGCGGGCGACGGATTCGAAGAACTTGTCGATCGGCGCGCGCTTGCCTCGCGGCTCGTCAAACGGCCGGGACTTGATCGTATTGCCCTCGATAACGAGCTGGCGGTCCGGGGCGATGACGTAGACGCAGTTGACGTGAAGCTGGGGAGAGTCCTCCACCTGGTGGACATCCATCTCGGTGGAGTTGCGCAAGATTTCGCTGAGATGGCTGGGATAGTCCGGCGCCAGGTGCAGTATGACGACATAGGCCATGCCGAGGTGGGGGTCGATCTCGCCGAAGAATTGCTGCAGCGCGCCCACCCCTCCGGCCGAGGTGCCGATCGCACAGATCGGCGTAAGGCCGTCGGCCACGCCGGCCGCTTCTTCACTGGCATCGGTCATCGACTCGCTCCGCGCGAGGAATCCGCGCTGAAAAGGTTATAACTTGGCCGCGCCGGGATCGGACAGCGCTAAACACAGTTTATTGACGAACGAACGCAAGAGCCACATCCTCGAACACGCGCGGATAAGCTCGCGATTCGGTTTGCGGAGCCGCCATGGCCCACTTTTATTTTCATTTTTGCGAGGGCGAGTCGCGCGACCGCGACGACGTCGGTCTGGGCTTCGCCACGGCCGAGGAAGCCTATCTGCAGGCGATCGCCACCGCGCGAGAAATGTGGCCAAGCCTGCTTGCCGCGCGCTCCGATCCCCTGCGGTGCGCGTTCGAGATCACCGATGAAGACGATCGGGTGCTGTTCCGCTTGCCGTTCTCCGAGTTGATGGAAGCGTGCCGCCGACCGGAGCCGCCGCCGGTGCCGCACGAGCTGTTCGCCGTGATTGAGAAAACGCACTCGAGGGTCCAGGCGGCCAAGGCCGAGGTGCGTTCCGGATTTGACGAGGTGCGCCAATCGCTCGCCGAGTCAGGCGCCCTGCTGGCTGAATTCGACCGGTTCGCGAGGGTTCGTTTCCGGGCCGCCGATGGCAGAGAAGGCTCCGGTCAGGCCTGAACCCGGCCGACGTCCAGGTAGTCTCGCTTGAACAGCGCCACTTGCTGCAGACCCTTGCCGTCGCTCATCGCCAGCTTTCGGGCGTGTAGCCCGATAAGCCTTTCCCGGCGCAGCTGCTGCAACATGCGATTGACGTGCACGGAGGTCAGCCCGGTCACCTCGGCGATGTCCTGCTGCGTCAGCGGAAATTCGCATTCGTCATCGTGCGTCATCCCGCACGCCTTCGCGCGGGCGAAGATTTCGCACAGGAGATGCGCGATCCGCTCGTAGGCGCTGCGCCCGCTGTTGGCGATCCATTCGAGCTGGATCGAGGCCATCTCCAGCTGCCGGCGCCACAGCGCCGCTGCGAGATCCGGCGATTGGGCGCCGGCGGCGCCGAACTGGGGATACGGAATGACGCCATAGCGGACCGGCGTCAGCGCCACGATCGCGTGATTGAGCGGCCGCCCCGGAGGATCGATGCACACGTCGCCGGGCAGCAGGATCGCGAGGATTTGCCGCGAACCGTCGCGCATCTGCCGGCAGCGGACCGCCCAGCCTTCGAGCATCAGGTAGATGCCGGCGGGAACCTCGCCGTCGCGGGCCATGTCGCGCCGCGGCCCCACGCTCCGCCGCGAAGTGACCGCCGCGGCGAGCAAGGCCCGGTCGTCGTCCGTGGGACGATAGCCGTCGCGCCCTGGATTATCGCTAAGGACCGTGTTCACGAGCGTCTGTCCGAGGTGGCCTCTCCAGAAAAATGCGCGGGGAGAATAACTGGTTCCGCGCACAATAGCCATTTCTCCCGAGACTAATCTGTGTTAAGGTCGCGGCCAACGCAATGAACTCGTCCCGTGCTCGATGAACCGGTCGAAATGGCGGCCCAGGCCCGGCGGTGCCGCCGGCTGATGAGAACCGCCACCGGGCAAATGCGTGAGACGCTGCGGCTGCTCGCGGCGGATTATGACCAGCGGCGACAGGCGGCCGAGAACGAGGCGGGCGGAGCCTTGATAGTCTCGCCCATTCCGGGGTCCGGCCGCATCTGACGGTTCCCGCGCTGTCCCCGGAACAGCGCGCTTCTGCGCTCGATGCTCGCGGATATTCGCGTGCGGCAAGCTGGCGTCGAGCCGCTGCGGGTCCGGATAGGCTTTCCCTGCTCGGCTAGATCGTCATACGGAGCGATGTGCGCCATTGCCTGTCGCGCGGGCCTTCGGATATCGCCGGCTGGCCATATATTTCAGGGTACACCACCGGCGGAACGAGGAACGGTTTATGTTGGGCAAGCGAGCGATTGCGGCTGCCGCGCTGTGCTGCGGATCGCTCGCGAGCGGGCAATCGCCAGCTGGCGCGGCGCTGGTCGATGCGCTGCGCCACGGGGGCTACGTGCTCGTCATGCGCCATGCCCATGCGCCTGAGCAGCCGCCGGCGGCCACCGCAGCCGATCCAGCCAACAGCAAGGACGAGCGCCAGCTCGATGCCGCCGGCCAGTCCGCCGCGCGCGCGATGGGCACTGCGCTGCGCACGCTTCGCGTGCCGATCGGCGCCGCCTGGTCGAGCCCGACCTATCGCGCGCAGGAAACCGCGCGCCTGGTCGGCTTGCCCGCGCCGACGATCGCGGCCGAGCTGGGCGACAGCGGCCACAGCATGCAGGCGGCGACCGACGAACAGGCCCATTGGCTGACGACGCTGGCGAACCGCCGGCCGCGCAGGGGAACGGACAACGCGATCGTCACCCAGTACCCGAACATCAAGGCCGCCTTCGGAAGCGAGGCGGCGGACATGAAGGACGGCGAAGCGCTTGTCCTGCGCCCGGAAAAAGGGGCGCCACGCGTCGTCGGCCGGATAGCGATG
>JANWHA010000134.1 GCA_025450635.1 Croceibacterium sp.
GGGGCGTGGCCGGCGGCTTCGAATTGGGGATTTGCAGCAGCTCGATCCGTTCGTTGCGGCTGACCAGCCAGCGCACCGGGATGCCGGGGCCGAACTTGGTATCCACCGCGACCGTGAAGCCGAGCTTCTTGAAGAACTCGGTCTCCGTGTCGAGGTTGGCGACCGAGATGGCGACCATCCAGTGGCCGAGGACCGGCGTGCGCGCGGTCCTGGCGTCAGCGGCGGTGGCGCAACCGGCCAGCGTGACGGCGGCGGTTAGCGGAAACAGAAGCGACCTCATCCCTTGATCCTTTCGTTGACGACTTCCCCGCCGCGCGTCAGCCGCACGGCGTCGCCGATCTCCTCGTCGAGCACCGGCCGGCCCTGCTCCGCATCCCAGAAGGCCGACAGGAAGTTGTAGAGATTGCGCGCGAACAGCGCCGAGGCGTCGGCGGCGAGCTCGCCGGCGGTGTTCGCAAAGCCCATGATGGTGACGCCGTGGCGCTCGACCCGCTGGTCGGCCACGCTGCCTTCGACATTGCCGCCGTGAGCCACCGCCAGGTCGAAGATCACGCTGCCCGGGCGCATGCTGGCGATCTGCGTGTCGCTGATCAGCCTCGGCGCCGCTCGGCCGGGGATCAGCGCGGTGGTGATGACGATGTCCTGCTTGGCGATGTGGCTCGATACCAGCTCCGCCTGGGCCTTCTGGTACTCCTCGCTCATCTCGGTGGCGTAGCCGCCGCTGCCCTCGCCTTCGATCCCGGCGACGCTTTCGACGAAGATCGGCTTGGCGCCGAGCGACTGGATCTGCTCCCTGGTGGCCGAGCGCACGTCGGTCGCCGAGACTTGCGCGCCGAGGCGCTTGGCGGTGGCGATGGCCTGCAGCCCGGCGACGCCCACGCCCATCACGAACACCCGCGCGGCGGCGATCGTGCCGGCGGCGGTCATCATCATCGGGAACGCGCGGCCATAAGCATTCGCGGCGGCGAGCACCGCCTTGTAGCCGGCGAGGTTGGACTGGCTCGACAGCACGTCCATCGATTGCGCGCGGGTGATGCGCGGCATGAACTCCATCGCCAGCGCCTCCAGGCCGGCTTTGGCATAGCCCTCGACGCGGTCGCGCTGGCCGTAGGGGTCGAATGTCGCGACGACCCAGGCGCCATTTACCGCGGCCGCCAGGACCGCCGGATCGGGCGCCTGCACGGCGAGGACGATCTCCGCGCCTTTCAGCGTCGCATCGGCCGGGCCGACCTCGGCGCCAGCCTCGCGATACGCCTCATCGGATATGCTCGCGCCCCCGCCGGCGCCAGACTCGATGGCAACAACGGCGCCCAGGGCAATGAATTTCTTGGCCGTTTCCGGCGTCACCGCCACGCGCGATTCGTCCGCGGCGCGCTCCTTCAGAACCGCGATCCGCATCGGCTGCCCTTCCCCCCGGCCGCGATCAGCTGATCAGGATGATTACGATGAGGCCGATGATGGCGATCGTCGGGACGGCCCACTTCAGCAAATGGACGAAGCCGACATAGGTCTTCTCTTTTGCCGCCGGGACGTTTTCTAGCGCATCCATTGCCGTCGCGATCCTCTCAGTCTTGCGCCGCTAGCTCTATCGTTCCGACGAAGGGTTCTCAACCCCTCTCAAGAGAGAGCCTGAAACCCTGCTTAATGGCCTCTTTACCCGTCGCCCTTATGCCCGGTCTTCGAGTGCGGCCGCAGGGGGCCGAGGGACGGGAGCGAATGGCCGACCAGGAACAGCGTCTGCTGATGCTCATCGACGACGAGCCGGCGCAGAGCCGGCTGATCACCGCACTCGCTTCGCGCGAGGGCTGGCGCACGATCGTCGTCAATGATTCCGAGACCGCCATCGCCATGCTCGGCACCCGCGAGGGCATGCAGCTCTCCGCGATCATTCTCGACCAGTGGGTTCCGGGCGACGAGGCTTGCGGCCTCATAGCCGAACTCAAGGACCGCCGCCCCGGCCTGCCGATCCTGATGCTCACGACCAGCGCTTCGCCGTTGCTGGCGGTCGAAGCGATGCGCGCGGGGGCGACCGATTACCTCGTCAAGCCGGTCGCGCCCGATCGCCTGATGCAGGCCCTGCGCAACGCGACGACAATGGAAGCGCCGAAGGACGAGCTGATCCCGCTGTCGGAGAAGATCCCGGCCAACCTCGACTTCGATTCGATGATCGGCACCGCCCCGCCCTTTCGCGACGCGCTGGCCAAGGCGGCCAAGGCCGCGCGCGGTCACGGCGCGGTGCTGATCGAGGGCGAGACCGGCACCGGCAAGGAAATCCTCATTCGGGCGATGGTGGCGGCCAGCCCGCGCGCCAAGGCGCCGCTGCGCATCATCAACGTCCGCAGCATCCCCGCGCATTCCATCGAGTCGGTCCTGTTCGGCCACGAGAAGGACGCCTTTCCCGGCGCGTTCGATCGCCAGGTCGGCGTGCTGCAGCATTGCGACGGCGGCACCCTGGTGCTCGACGAAGTCAACCGGCTGCCGGCGGAGATGCAGGAGCGCCTGGCCGAAGCGCTCTCATCCGCGCGGGTGCGCCCGATCGGGGCGAGCTACAGCTTCAAGGTCGACGTCCGCACGATCGCCGCGAGCAACCTGCCGCTGGCCGATCTCGCCGCCAGCGGCAACTTTCGCGAGGACCTGCTCCAGGCGCTCGCGGGCACGCGGCTCGTCCTTCCGCCGCTGCGCGAACGCGCCAGCGACATCGCCGCGCTCACCCGCCACTTCCTCGCCCGCATCGGCGAGCAGCCTGGCCTGCGCCAGCTCGGCATCACCGACGGCGCGCTCAAGCTGCTCGCCGCCTTCGACTGGCCGGGCAACGTGCGCCAGCTGCAGGCGGTGCTGTTCCGCGCCGCGGTGTTCTGCGACGGCGATGCCTTGACCGCCGGGGACCTGCCGCAGCTTTCCGAGCTCCTGGGCGATTTCGCGCACGTCGGGGGATCGAAGCAGGACGGCGTGGGCGTGCAGCTCTACACCGACGACGGCAACTTGCGCCCGCTGGAAGAGATCGAGGCCGACGTGATCCGCCTGGCCATCGGCCACTACCGCGGACGCATGACCGAAGTCGCCCGCCGCCTCGGCATCGGCCGCTCGACGCTGTACCGCAAGCTCAGCGATCTCGGGATCGAGAACGCGGCCTAGAAAAACGCGCGCCGCGCGCGTAGCGAGACGGCGTGAGCGAATTCACCGGCAAGACCGCCCTCGTCACCGGCGCTGCCTCGGGCATCGGCGCCGCCTGCGCGCGCTGGCTTAGCGCCCAGGGTATCGGACGGTTGATAGTGGTCGACCGCGACGGGGAACGCCTCGCCAGACTTGAGCTGGACTGCGAGCGCGTGGCCGGCGACGTCGCCGACGAGGCCCTGTGGGAGCGGTTGGAACCCGAGATCGCCACGCTCCATTATGCTGTGCTCAACGCCGGAATCGCGGCGGGAGGTCCAATCGCGGAAACCTCGTTCGCGGAGTGGCGCAAGACGATCGGCGTCAACCTCGACGGTATGTTCCTTTCGCTGCGCACGGCCATCCGGCGAATGACCGAGGGTGGCGCGATCGTGCTTACCGCCTCGGCCGCCGGCCTCAAGACCGAGCCCGGCAACGGCCCCTACGGCGTGTCGAAGGCGGGCGTGATCCATCTCGCCAAGGCGGCCGCGAAAGAAAGTGCGGCCAAAGGCATCCGGGTCAACGCCATCGCCCCCGGCGGGGTCGACACGGCGATCTGGGACGATCTCGATTTCTTCAAAGGCCTCGTCGCCCGGACCGGCAGCCGCGAGGCGGCGATCGCCGCGATGGGCACGGGAACGTCTCCGCTGGGCCGCTTTGCCAGCGCCGACGAGGTGGCCGCGCAGATCGGATTCCTGCTGAGCGACGCGGCGGCGACGATCACCGGCGCGGTGCTGGTGAGCGACGGCGGGTACACACTCTAAGCGCTTGAGCCGAAAAGGCCTTTTCTAGCGGCCAGGCGAACGCCATGGCTGGAGAACGAAGGCGCTCCATACGTTGCAATCTCGATCAAAGGAGATTGCCATGCTGCTCAAGCTCGCCGCCCTCGGGGCGCTCGGCTACGCCGGGTACAAGTATTACGAGAAGAACAAGGACAGCTTCCGCGTGGGGAGCACGTCCCGCGCACAGCCGGCGCTGGCCGGCGGGCCGCTGAGCAGCGAGGCACATGTGCAGAGCTCGCCCGACATCACCAACGGCTGATCAGGCGTCGGCCAGGCCGGAAAAATCGGTCAGCGCCGCGTCGCGCAAGCCGCGCCACACGTTTCGCGCCTGCACCGTTTCGAACACGTCGTGGACGCGCAGGAGCTGAACGCCGGCGTTCATCCCTGCGAGCGCGAACGCCGTGCTGCCGCCGATGCGCTTGTGCGCCGGCGCCTCGTTGCTGAGCGCGCCGATCGTGCGCTTGCGGCTGGCGCCGAGCAGCAGCGGCTGGCCGAGGGCGTGGAACAGCGGCAGGGCATTCATAAGCGCCAGGTTGTCGGCGAGCGACTTGCCGAAGCCGATGCCGGGATCGAGGATCACGTTGCGGCGCTCGACGCCACCGGCAATGGCCCGGTCGCGCGCGGCAGCGAGCCAGTCGAACACGTCGAGCACTACGTTCTTGTAGGTGCCGTCGGCGTGAAGGTCCTTGGTGCTTTGGTCGATGGCGCCCGGTGCGTGCATCAGGATCACCGGCTTGCCGCTGGCGGCCACGAATTCCAGGCTCCGGGGATCGTGGCGCAAGGCTGATACATCGTTGATGACCTCCGCGCCGGCCTGAAGCGCCGCCTCCATCACCGCCGGGCGGCGGCTGTCGATGCTGACCGCGGCACCCATCGCGAAGCAGCGCTCGATCACCGGGACCACGCGCTTGAGCTCGTCGCCTTCCCACACCGCCGCCGCCCCCGGCCGGGTGCTTTCGCCGCCGACGTCGATGATCGCCGCGCCTTCCTCGAGCATGTCGGCGGCGTGGGCGAAAGCTTCGGTCTCGTCGTCGAGGAACTTGCCGCCGTCGGAGAAGCTGTCGGGCGTGACGTTGAGGATGCCCATCACATGCGGCTGGTCGAGCCGGATCGTGCGCTCGCTCAGCTCCAGCGGTGGGTGCGCGGTGCGCAGGTTGGCCCATTGCGCTTCGGCCTCAGGGCCGAGGTCATCGGGCAACCGCGTAAGGACGTCGTCAATCGTCTCGGCGGTCACCACCGCGCGCTCCGCAACCCTCCCGTCGCGGCGGATGAGCACAGCGAACTCGCGCGCATAAACCATTCCGCCCGCCAAGCGCACTGCGTCGCCGGCGAAGGCTTGCGGCGAAGGGGCGACAGTCAGCGGCTGGATGTAGAGGCGGTCAGGCACTGCGCATTCCCCAATCGTCATGCCGAACTTGTTTCAGCATCCATTTCGCCTGCCGGCGCGGATCGGTCTCTGGGGCACGATGGACCCTGGAAGCAAGGCTGTGCAAAGCACAAACAGTTCAGGGTGACGGTTCAGGATTACGACTGAGCTCAGTCTTCAACCGCCAGCAGGTAAATCTGCCGCAGCGCATCGAGCGGCTTGACCTCGCCGCCGTGCTCCAGATGCCAGAAGGCCCAGCCGTTGCAGCTCGGCGCGCCTTGCAGGGTCTTGCCGACGTGATGGATCGAGCCGAACAGCTTGCCGCTGGCGATCGAACCGTCGGCGCGGACGCTGGCGCACCAGCGCCGCTGCTTGTCGAACAATTCGCTGCCGGGCGGCAGCAACCCCGCGGCGACCACCGACCCGAACGCGACGCGCGGCTGCTCCTTGCGGCTCTGCATCGTGGCCAGCGCGCTTTCGTCGAGCGGCAGCTCTTTTTCGATCCGCTTGAGCGCGACCCGGCGGTAATCCTCTTCGCGCTCGCAGCCGATCCATTGGCGGCCGAGCCGCTTGGCGACCGCGCCGGTGGTGCCGGTGCCGAAGAACGGATCGAGCACGACGTCGCCGCGCTCGGTGGTCGCCAGCAGCACGCGGTAGAGCAGCGCCTCGGGCTTCTGCGTCGGATGGGCCTTGGTGCCGTTTTCCTTGAGCCGTTCCTGCCCGCCGCAGATCGGGATCATCCAGTCGCTGCGCATTTGTAGCTCGTCGTTCAGCGTCTTCATCGCGCGGTAGTTGAAGTGATAGCGCGCCTTCTCGCCCATGCTCGCCCACAGCAGCGTCTCGTGGGCATTGGTGAAGCGGGTGCCGCGGAAGTTCGGCATCGGGTTGGACTTGCGCCAGACGATGTCGTTGAGCAGCCAGAAGCCGAGGTCCTGCACGATCGCGCCGACGCGGTAAATGTTGTGGTAGCTGCCGATCACCCACAGCGCGCCGTCGGGCTTCAGGACCCGGCGGCATTCGCCGAGCCATTCGCGCGTGAACTTGTCGTAGGCGGCGAAGCTGTCGAAGTGGTCCCAGTGGTCCGTCACGGCATCGACATGGCTGCCGTCGGGCCGGTTGAGGTCGCCCCCGAGCTGGAGATTGTAGGGCGGATCGGCGAACACCAGGTCGACGCTGGCGTCCGGCAGCGAGCGCATCGCGGCGACGCAATCGCCCGGCAGGATTCTGCCCAAAGGCAGCTCGGCCTTCGGGGCGCGGCCCGGGGCAGGCGCCGGCGCGGCGGCGCGCAATTTCGTGACCTGGTTCATCGTCCCCTGCCCTAGTCCCCCTGGAGTTATCCACAGGGTGAGTCCACCCCAGTCCGCCGTCAAGCGGCAAGTGCGGCCGCACGCGGACTTAGCGGAACATGGTTAACGCGGAACGAAAGGAGTCCCGCACAGCATCTTGAGTCCACTTGGCTTTCGCGGACTCAACATCTTGTGGTGTGGCGCGGAAGACTCGACGCACCGCCTTTTCGCGGGCACAATCCCTGGCCATCTAACCGGACAACCGGAGGACGGGAAATGACCTTGAAAGTGATCGGCGCCGGGCTCGGCCGCACCGGCACATTGTCGCTCAAGCTGGCGCTCGAGCACATCGGCTTCGGCAAGTGCTACCACATGTCGGAAATGCTCTCGCAAATCCGCAGCCACCTGCCGTTGTGGATCGAATCGGCCAAGGGCAACCCGCAGTGGGACACGATCTTCGCCGGCTACCAGTCGACCACCGATTATCCCGGCTGCATGTTCTGGCGGCAGCTGGCCGACCATTACCCCGAGGCCAAGATCGTCCTGAGCACGCGCGACGCCGAAAAGTGGTTCGAATCGGGCGCCGCGACGGTGTTCTCGGCCCCGCACCGGGCGCGCTTCGAAGGCAATCCGATGATGGCGGAGTTCTTCAAGCTGACGGTCTTCGGGGATCTCGAGCAAAGCCTGGGCGACCGGGCGAAGATGGTCGATTACTTCAACCGCTGGAACCAGGCGGTGATCGACGAGGTCCCGGCCGAAAGGCTGCTCGTCCATCGCTCGGCCGACGGCTGGGAGCCGCTGTGCGAATTCCTCGGCGTGCCGGTGCCATCCGAGCCCTACCCCCGCGTCAACAGCCGCGAGGAAATGACCGAGCGCACCGGGCAGCTCGACGAGCACGGCCAGGCCGGCCCGCCGCCACCCGAAGTGCTCGAACGCATGATCCGTGGCTATCTCGACGACTTGAAGCGGCA
>JANWHA010000135.1 GCA_025450635.1 Croceibacterium sp.
ACGGCGTTTGGAAGTTCAAGCGCGAGAGCGGCCCGTTCACGATGTACACCAGCTGGAAAGGCTGGGGACACGACGCTCTCAACAACACCTGGCCGGACAAGTTCGACCCGCCACCGGACCTGCCGCCGAGCACCGTGTACCTGACTTACCCGGCCTACTGGATCGTGCCGTTCCATTATCCGAATCCCGTGACCGGGAAGCCGCTCCCGGTCGAGCCGGTCGGTGCCTACCAGGCCCCGCCGGGCACGCCAGAGCAGGAAGCCGCGCGCAAGGTGGGCCAACTCGCCGACGGCACCCAGCCGATCGCCGAGCCGCCCAAAGATTGATGGTTTGGGACGTTATTTATGGAGGGTGAAACTCACTCGGCCAATGTTGCGGGGCCTGAGGACTGCATGACAGTGTACTACTCCACCGCGAAGGTCATTATCTTGGAGTTTTGTCTCGCTGTTCTTGCAGCAATGACCTTCCTAATTGACTTCTCGAACTCCCGAGATTGGACGATCATCTATTCAAAACCTGTTTTCACCTGGCTGCGGTATGCAGCCGCAACAGGGATTGCGGTTCTCTTTCTATTTTACCTGTTCATACTTGCGCGTGCTCTAAAAGGTGTGCCTGCCTTAGAAATATGCGGCGAAAAATTACGCCTGTTTATGATCCGGGGCGGCAGGGTTTGGGAAGTGTCAGAGGACGAGGTCAGAAATTTTCAGGTTTCCCGATTAGGGATCAATATCAAGCTTAAGAAGAGCGGCATGTTTCTGATGACAGCGATATATGCGTCGTCGGGTGAGGCCAAGGACGAGATTATTCGGTTCGCGGCGCGAAGCAGTCAGGAATCGACGTGATCATTTGACTTTGCGCCCGGTTCGGTTGCCCGCGTCTTGCTAGCAGCACAATCCATTTCGGTCCGCCCAGTCAGCAATCGCATCGTGGAGCGCATAGGAAGCATCCTGCTGGACCCAGTGCGATGCGTCGGGAAAGCGATGGGCAGAGAGGTTGGCGACGAACCTTTCGTTGCCCGACGCAAGCGTGGGGCTTAGATAAATGTCGCGCTCGCCCCACAGCAGCAAAGTGGGGCACTCGATCGGCGTCCCGCTTGGCACGCCTCGCGCGAGGCGCGGGATGTTGGCGCGATAGTAATGGAGCATCGCCGTCGCCGCGCCGGGAGCGGTCAGGTTGCGGCGCATGGTTTCGAGCAGCTCGGCCGGGAAATTCGCGCTTTGCCGCCGCAGGTCGTGCATCAGAGGGCGCCCGTGATCTTGGGTCAGCAGCCATTCGGGCAACCAGGGCAGCAGGAAGAAGGCAATGTACCAAGAGCGCTTGCGCTGATCCCAGGTCTTGAGAACTTGGGCGAAGCGCGCCGGATGCGGTGCGTTGAGTATCACTAGCCCGTCGAGCGGTACGCTGCGCAGCGCCGCTTGCCAGGCGATTGCGCCCCCCCAGTCGTGGCCGACAAGGATGCGGCGGCGAGCGCCGAGCGCATCGAAAAGTGCGTCGACATCCTCGACCAGCCGTTCGATGCGATACGCGGCGTTGCCCTTTGGTCGCGAGCTGTCGCCGTAGCCGCGCATGTCCGGCGCGACGGCGCGCCAGCCGAGCGTAGCCAGCGCCGGCAGTTGCCGCGCCCAGCTTTGCCGGCACTCCGGAAAACCGTGCAGTAGCAGCGCGACGGTGTCGCCTTCGCCGGCGCTGTCGGCGACGAAGGTCAGGCCGTTGGCCTGAAGCGAGCCGGTCAGAGTCGCCATCGCCCGCGCTTGATGCTCGCGCGCGCCGGCAAAGAAAAGGGCGCGATCCTCGCGACCGCGCCCTTCTGCATGACGTGGCTTCGGTCAGAAGATGCGCGCGGCGCTTTCCGCCGGAGCGGCGAGGAGCTTCTCGAGCTCGTCGTCGAGCCGCAGGATGGTCACCGACGCGCCGGCCATCTCGAGGCTGGTGCAGTACTCGCCGACATAGTTGCGCACGATCTTGTAGCCGGCCTTCTCGGCGCGATCGTGGACGCGGGCGTAGAGCACGTAGAGCTCCGTGATCGGCGTGCCGCCGAGGCCGTTGACCATGATCGCCACGCGGTCGCCCGAATTGAACGGGATGTCCTGCGCGACCGCGTCGAACAGCTCGTCGGCGATGGCGTCGGCGTTGGTGATCTTCTCGCGCCGGCGGCCCGGCTCACCATGGATGCCGACGCCGACTTCCATCTCGTCGTCGCCGATGTCGAAGATCGGCGTGCCCTTGGCCGGCGGGATGCAGCTGGTCAGCGCCACGCCCATCGTGCGGACGTTGTTGTTGACCTTGTCGGCGATGGCATAGACCGCGTCGAGGTCCTGGCCCGCCTCGGCGGCGGCGCCGCAGCACTTGATGACGAAGAAGTTGCCCGCCACGCCGCGGCGGCCGACCGTCCAGGTGCTGTCCTTCACCGCGACGTCGTCGTTGATGATGAACTGCTTGAGCTTGATGCCCTCGGCCTCGGCCATCTCGCAGGCCATGTCCCAGCTCATCCGGTCGCCCTGGTAGTTGTTGACCAGCACCAGCGTGCCGGCGTCGGACGCGCAGGCCTTGATTGTCTCGTAGCAGGCGTCGACCGGCGGGGCGGCGAACACCGCGCCCTGGCACGCGCCGGTGAGCAGGCCCGGGCCGACCGCCATCACGTGCGCCGGCTCGTGGCCGGAACCGGAGCCCTGGACGACCGAGACCTTGGAGTTGCTCGGCCCGCTCTTGCGGGTGATCATCTGGAACTCCGGCGTGAAGCTCAGCAGGTCGGGATTGGCGTCGGCAATGCCCTGCATGAACTCGGGCACGAACTGGGCGGGATCGTTGACGAACTTCTTCATGGTCTTCCTCTCCGTGGATGTGTGGTCAGGCGGTGGCCTTGGCGACTTCGGGCGCGGTCGGCGTGCGCTCGACGCCGTGGTGCTTGCACCAGTCCTGCAGGATCGTGGCGATGGCGACGATGCCGGGGTCGGGCGTGTTGGCGCTGCGTTCGCCGACCTGGCTGGCGCGGCCGCGATGGGCGACGAGATTGCGCGTCTCGTCGACCGCCTTGTCGGCCGCCTCGGCGCAGTCCTTCAGCGCGGCGCCGAGGTCGGTGTCGCCGGCTTCGCAGTGCTTCTGCAGCGTCTCGTGGATCGGCAGCAGCGCGTCGAGCAAGGTCTTGTCGCCGCGCTGGGCCCCGCCGCGCGCCTGGATGCCCTCGATCGCCGCGCCGACCATGTCGGTCAGCTCGGGCAAGGTCACGGCTCGCTTGCCGCGCGTCAGCATCGCCGCCTTCATGAACCCGGTGCCCCAGATCGGGCCCGAGCTGCCGCCGACGTTCTTGCTGACGATCATCGAGATCTTCAGCAGCATCGCGCCGATGTTGCTCTTGTCGATCCCGTCCCATTCGTTCTTGATCGCGCGGAAGCCCGTGGCCAGCGAGTTGCCGAAGTCGCCGTCGCCGGCGAGCCCGTCGAGGTCGCAGAAATAGAGCTCGTTGCGCAGCACCGTCTCGGCGGTGGTCTGGATCGCCTGCTCGATCGTGCCTTGCGAAATTTCGGCCATTCGGGCTCCTCCTCAGGCCGCTTCATGTTCGGCGGCCAGCTCGCCCAGGTCGGCAAGCGTGATGTTGATGTGGGGCGCGTCGCCGAGCTCGGGCACGACCCGGTCGGCTTCGCTGAAGTCCTCGTTCACCGTGTAAGTGCTGGTGGTGATGAGCGTCGGCAGCCCGGCGCCCTTGGCGGCGAGCAGGCCGTTGCGGCTGTCCTCGATCACCACGCATTCGTGCACCGGCAGCTTGAGCGACCGCTTGGCCAGCTCGTAGATCTCGGGGTCGGGCTTCTTGCGGGCAACCACGTCGCCGGCATGGACGAAGCCGAACCGCGCCTTCCGCTCGGGCCCGAACAAGTCGAGCACCGCATCGATGAAGCGCGGGTTCGAGGTAGTGCACACGCCCAGGATGACGTCCGCCGCCAGCGCCTCGTCGACGATCCGGCTCACGCCCGGACGCAGCGGCAGAGCGCCTTCGCTAACCAGGCGGGCGGTGATCTCGGTCTTGGCCTTGTGCAACGCCAGGATAAGTTCGTCGCGGCCACCGAATTCGGCAACCTTGTCCTCCGGCCAGCCGTACTCGTCGAAATAGGCCCGCATGCGTTCCTTGCCGCCGGCGACCTGGAGCAGCTTGCCGTAGAGCGGCACGTCCCATTCGGCGTCGATGCCGAACTGCTGGAACGCGCGGTTGAAGCCGACTCGGTGGCCGTCGCGCTCGGTATCGACCAGCACCCCGTCGCAATCGAAGATGATCGCCTTCAGCATGCGTTTCAGGCGGCCTTGGCGAGGTAGGGCTGGGCGCGATCCTTGCCGCCGAACTTTTCGATGAAGCCGGCGAACATCGCCTTGCACGCCTGGTATTGCGCGTCGATCAGCCGCAGCGGCTCGAAATCCTTCGGGTTCGCCGTGTGGTAATCGACGAAGCTCTCGACGAACACGTGCTTGAGATTGGTCGAGATATTGATCTTGCCGGCGCCGCGCGCGATCGCCTTGCGGAACACCTCGTCCGACAGGCCGGAGCCGCCGTGGAGCGCCATCGGCGTGTGCGTGAGGCTGTTGATCTTCTCGATGCGGTCGAAATCGACCTTGGGCTCGCCGTGATAAAAGCCGTGCGCGGTGCCGACCGCGCAGGCGAAGGCCGAGAGGTCGAGCGCGTCGCAGAAGCGCTTGGCATCCGCGGGATCGGTCAGCACGCTGTCGTCCTCGGCGACGTGCATGTCGTCCTCGACGCCCATGATCTGGCCGAGCTCGGCTTCCATGCCCACGCCGTACTTCTCGGCGATCTCGCGCACGCGTTTCGACTGCTCGAGGTTCTCCTCGAACGGCAGGTGCGAGGCGTCGATCATGATCGAGGTCCACCCGGCCTTCGCGCAGGCCTCGATCATCGCCAGGTCCTTGCAGTGGTCGAGGTGAAGCACCACCGGCACCGGCGAATCCTCGGCCACCGTGCGCACCCAGGAAACGATTTCCTTGTGGCTCCAGTACTGGATGGTCTTGGTGCTGGTCTGGCAGATCACCGGGGCGTTGAGCTCCTCGGCCGCCTGCACCATCGCCTTGGTCGTGCCGTAGTCCACCAGGTTGAAAGCG
>JANWHA010000136.1 GCA_025450635.1 Croceibacterium sp.
ATCTGCCTGGTTCCGGGCAGCATCGTGAAGTGCCGCGCCAGCTCTTCCCAATCGCGATCCCACGGCACGATGGGAGTGCCTTTCCCGTAAATTCTCAGGACCTGGGCCGGTTGCTGGAAATTGCAGAACATTAGCGTGATCCGCCCGTCGGCCATGAGGTGCGCATTGGTTTCGTTGCCCGAGCCGCCGAGATCCAGCCAGGCCACGCGCTTGGGCGAGAGGATGCGCAACACGTCGTAACCTTTGGGGCTGAGGTTGATCCGCGCCCCCGGCGCCGCCGTGGCGACGAAAAACACCGGCTGGCGCGCGATCATCGCCACGTGCTGGTCGGTCAGCTCTTCGAAGTAGTCGGCCATCGCTGCTGCCTACGCAGCGGCGGCCGGGTTGTCACCGCTCCTTGATGGCCGAGAAGTTGAGCTCGGGGTTCTTTTCCTGCTGGTAGCCGACGTCCCACGGGCTCTTGGCCATGAACACCGGGTCGCCGTCGCGGTCCTTTGCGAGGTTGGCGCGGTTGAATTCCGCAAACCCGTCGAGCGCGGCCTGCGGGCCCTTCAGCCACCGAGCCGTGGCGAAGGGTGCGGCCTCGAGCCCGGCCTCTACCTTGTACTCGGCCTCGAGGCGGCTGACGAGCACGTCGAGCTGGAGCTGCCCGACCACCCCGACGATCCACTGCGCGCCGAACTCCGGATAGAACACCTGGATCACCCCTTCCTCGGAAAGGTCGTCCAGGGCCTTCCGCAACTGCTTGGTCTTGGTCGGGTCCTTCAACACCACGCGGCGGAGAATTTCCGGCGCGAAGTTGGGGAGGCCGGTGAAGCGGACATCGTTCTTCTCCGACAGCGTGTCGCCGACCCGCAAGGTGCCGTGGTTCGGGATGCCGATGACGTCGCCGGCTTCGGCGGTGTCGGCAATCTCGCGATCCTGGGCGAAGAACAGGATTGGTGAGTGCACCGCGATAGGCTTGCCGAGCCCGCTCGGCGTCAGCTTCATGCCGCGCCGGAAAGTCCCGCTGACCATCCGCATGAAGGCGATCCGGTCGCGGTGCTGCGGGTCCATGTTCGCCTGGACCTTGAACACGAAGCCGGTGACTTCGTCGCGCTCGGGGCTGATCGGACCTTCTTCGCTCGGCTGCGGGCGCGGCGGCGGAGCATACCGGGCGATCGCGTCGATCAGCTCGGCGACGCCGAAGTTCTTCAGCGCCGAACCGAAATAGACCGGCGTCAGGTCGCCGTGGCGGTAAGCCTCGAGATCGAACTCGGGATAACCCGCCTGCGCCAGTTCCACTTCCTCGCCGACGTCCGCCGGCAGGGCGGCGCCTTCGTCCCGCCGGCCGTGGAACTCCTTGCTGGGCCCTTCGGGCCGGCCGATCGAGGAGCTCGCAAAATCGAGCACTCCTTCGAATGTGCCGCCCATGCCGATCGGCCAGCCTTGCGGGCTGACGTCCAGCGCCAGGGTATCGGCCACCTCGTCAAGCAGTTCGAAGGCCGACTTGCCTTCGCGGTCCACCTTGTTGACGAAGGTGATGATCGGCACCGAACGCAACCGGCAGACCTCGAACAGCTTCCTGGTTTGCGGCTCGATGCCCTTGGCCGCGTCCAGCACCATGATCGCCGAGTCCACCGCCGTCAGCGTGCGATAGGTATCCTCCGAAAAGTCCTCGTGGCCAGGCGTGTCGAGCAGGTTGAAAGTGACGCCGTCCTTCTCGAACGTCATGACCGAGCTCGTCACCGAGATGCCGCGCTGCTGCTCGATCTTCATCCAGTCCGAGCGCGCGCGCCGCGCCTGCCCGCGCGCCTTGACCTCGCCGGCCAGGTGAATCGCCCCGCCCTGCAGCAGCAGCTTCTCGGTCAGCGTGGTCTTCCCCGCGTCGGGGTGCGAGATGATCGCGAAAGTGCGGCGGTTCGAGGTCATGGATCGGTCGATTCAGTGATACAGGGGAAGCGGATGGAAGGCGCCCGGCGCTAGTACCGCAGCTCCGCGCCGAGCTTGGTCGCCGCCGCCACGATCCTTTCAGAAATCGCTTTCAGGTTCTCGTCGGTGTAGCTCTTCTCGCTCGGCTGCAGTGTCACCTCGATCGCCAGCGATTTCTTGCCGCCCGGCACGCCCTGGCCGCGGAAATCGTCGAAAATCCGCGCATCGACGATGTTCGCCTTGTCCGCACCCTTCACCGCGCGCAGCAGCTCGCCCGCGGGCAAGGCTGCGTCGACCAGGAAGGCAAAGTCGCGCTTCACCGCCTGGAGCGCTGGCGGCGCGTAAGGCGAGCGCGCGAAGGCGGCGCCACCCTTCTTCGCGGGAATCGAATCGAGGAAGACCTCGGCGGCAACGGCCGGGCCCTCGATATCGAAGGCGGCAAGCGTCTTGGGATGCAGCGCCCCGAAGCGCGCCAGCACGGTCTTCGGCCCGAGCCGCAAGGTCGCCGATTGGCCCGGGTGGAACTGCGCGCCCGCTTCATCCAGTACCTGCAGGTTGCCGACCGGCGCACCGGCGGCCTCCAGCAGCGCCAGCGCCTCGGCCTTGGCGTCGAACGCGTCGAACGCCCGCGCCTTGCCCGACGCCCAGCCGCGCGCGGTCTTCTCGCCGGCCAGCAGCACGCCGACCGTGCGCCGCTCATCGCTCCGCCCGGCATCGCCGCGCAAGTAACGCCGGCCGAGCTCGAACAGCCGCACCCCGTCCGCGCCGCGATCGAGGTTGCGCTTCGCCGCCGCCAGCAGGCCGGGGATCAGCGACGGCCGCATCGCCTTCATGTCCTCGCTGATCGGGTTGTCGAGTAGCCATAGCCCACCATTGCCTTCGGCGAAGTGGTCGGCGTTCGCCTCGGGTATGAACGACCAGGTGACCGCCTCGTTGAGCCCGCGCGCCGCTGCCGCCCGGCGGACCCGGCGCTCGGTCGCCTGCTCGGGCGTGGCGGTGGGGCGGGTCACGCCATCCGCGCGCGGCAGTGGCACGCTTTCGACGCTGTCGAGGCCGTGGATGCGGACCACCTCTTCGACGATGTCGGCCGGACCTTCGATGTCGTGCCGGCGCAGCGGCGCGGTCACCCGCCAATCGGGCGAGACGCGAAAATCGAGCGCGGCGAGCGTGCGGCGCTGTTCCTCTTCGGAGATGGCAATACCGCCGAGCCGCTCGGCCAGGCCGGGATCGTAATCGATCACCGTCGGCGTGCTCGGCGGCGCTCCCGCGCGGACGACTTGCGACGCCTCGCCGCCGCAAATCCGCAGGATCATCGCGGTCAGCAAGTCGAGCCCTTCATCGAGGAAGACGGGATCGACGCCGCGCTCGAAACGGGTGCGTGCATCGCTGGCGAGACCCAGCTTGCGGCCGGTAGTGCCGATGCGTTCGGGATCGAAGTAGGCGATCTCCAGAAGGACGTCGGTGGTGCCGGCGGCGACCCCGGAATGCTCACCACCCATGATGCCGGCGATATCATGCACGCCGCTGTCGTCGGCGATCACGGTCATGCTCGAATCGAGCGTGTAGGTCTTCTCGTTGAGCGCCAACACTTGTTCGCCGTCCGTCGCCCGGCGGGCAACGACCGCGCCCTTGAGCTGCGCCAGGTCATAGGCGTGGGCCGGTCGCCCGAAAGCGAGCATCAGGTAATTGGTGATGTCGACCAGCGCGCTGATGGGCCGCTGCCCAGCCGAGATCAGCCGCTGCTGCATCCATTCGGGCGAGGCGCCGTTGGTGACGCCGCGAATGACCCGGCCGTAGAACGCCGAGCAGCCTTCGGGATCGTCGGTGCGAATTTCCACCGGGCAGGCAAAGTTGCCGGTGATCGGCTCGACCCGGTAGGGCTTGAACGTGCCCAGCCCCGCCGCCGCGAGATCGCGAGCGATACCTTCGACCCCCATGCAATCGGGACGGTTGGGCGTAATGGCCACGTCGAACACCGCGCTCGTGCCGCGATAATCGGCGAAGGCGGTGCCGACTGGCGCATCGGGCGGCAGCTCGATGATGCCCTCGTGGTCGTCGCCGAGCTGCAGCTCGCGCACCGAGCACATCATGCCGTTGCTCTCGACGCCGCGGATGGCCGACTTGCGCAACTGCATGCCGTTGGCGGGCACGATCGCGCCGGCCATCCCGAACACGCCCTTCATTCCCGCCCGCGCGTTCGGCGCGCCGCACACGACCTGCAGCGGCTCGCCTTCGCCGGTGTTGACGGTGAGCACTTGCAGCTTGTCGGCGTTCGGATGGCGCGCAGCGGTCAGCACCTCGGCGACACGGAAGCCGGCCAGCTTCTCCACCGGGTCCTCGACCCCCTCAACCTCAAGACCGACGCGATTAAGCGCCGCGGCGATCTCGGCCGCCGACGCCTCGGTTTCAAGGAAGACCTTGAGCCAGTCGAGCGAAAACTTCATGCCCGCGCTCCCACGCCGGCGCTGAGTGTGGGCTGATCGAACGGCGAGAAGCCGTAGTGCCGCAGCCAGCGCACGTCGCCGTCGAAGAACGCGCGCAAGTCGTCCATCCCATACTTGAGCATGGCCAGCCGGTCGACGCCGACGCCGAACGCGAAGCCCTGCCATTCGTCGGGATCGAGGTTGCAAGATTCGATCACTCGGCGGTTCACCATCCCCGAGCCGAGCAATTCCATCCAGCCGTGCCCTGGCTCGTCGCCCGAGCCGCCGAGCACGCGCCTGCCGCTCTCCAGCGCGAAGCCGACGTCGGCTTCCACCGACGGTTCGGTGAACGGGAAGTAGCTCGGCCGCAGGCGCAGCACGATATCCTCGCGCTCGAAGAATGCCTTGAGGAACGTCTCGAGCGTCCATTTCAGATGCCCCAAGTGGATGCCGCGATCGATCACCAACCCTTCGACCTGGTGGAACATCGGCGTGTGCGTGGCATCGCTGTCGGAGCGATAGACCCGCCCGGGAGCGATGATCCGCACCGGCGCGCCCTGGCTCATCATCGTGCGCACCTGCACCGGGCTGGTGTGCGTGCGCAGCAGCATCCGTCCCATTTCAATGCCACTGGGTTCGTCGACTTCAGCCGGGAAATAGAACGTATCGTGCATCGCCCGCGCCGGGTGGCTTTCGGGCATGTTGAGCGCGGTGAAATTGTGCCACTCGTCCTCGATCTCGGGACCGCTGGCGACGGCGAAGCCCATGTCGGCGAATATCTCGGCAAGCTCGTCCATCACCTGGCTGACCGGATGGACCGAACCTTTCGGCGCTTCGGGCGCGGGCAGCGAGAGGTCGAGCGTTTCCGCGGCCAGGCGCGCCTCCAGCTCCGCCGCCTCCATCGCCTCCTTGCGCTCGGCAAGTGCGTCGGCGACCGCCTGGCGCAAAGCCTGGATCGCCGGTCCCTTGGCCTGCCGCTCGTCCGGCGCCATCGCGCCGAGAGTCTTGAGCAGTCCGGAAACGCTCCCCTGTTTGCCAAGATATTGGACCCGCAGCGCCTCCAGCGCCGCGAGGTCGCCTGCCGCCGCTATCCGCCCGCGCGCTTGCTTTTCGAGGCTAGCGTAATCGTCCATCGGCGCGCTGTTAGCGGGCCAGTGCCGCGCGCCCAAGCCCTAATCCGCGCGCCCGTCGTCGCCCTTGTAGCGCAAGATCGTCGGCAGGTCGGTCTGCGGCGCGATGCCATGGTCCGCCATCCGCTGCGCCATCGTCCGGCCGATGATCGGGTGGGGCCGCTCGGCATATTCGCTGGGCGTCATGCCCATGAAGGCGCGAAAGTCGCGCACGAAGTGGGCCTGGTCGTGGTATTGCCCGTCGATGGCGGCGCTCCAGCTGCGCCCGCCGTGGAGCATGAAGCGAGACAGGCTGCGCAGAAACCGTTGCCGCCGCAGCAGCAGCTTGGGCGGAAAGCCGAAATATCGCAGGCACAGCCGTTCGAGCGAGCGCGGCTCGAGCTCGGCTCTGGCCCCCAGCTCGGCCACGGTGCCGACATCGGGGTCGCGCAAAGCGGCGTGGCAGGCGAGGACGCGATCCGCCCGTTCGACCGGACGCGAGAGGTGATCCATCAGGAACGCGTTGATGCGCGCCGCGATGTCGTCCAGCTGCGGCTCCTCGCGGCCGAGCATGCCCTGAATCGGCGCGAACAGGGCGAAGGCGGGATGGGTCGAACCGTCGACCGTCGTGTCGGCCACCGCCGATGCTGAGCCTTGCGCAAACTTGGCCCAACCGGCGGGCTGCAAGCCCAGGCCCCACGACTTGCCCTTAGTCAGCTTGAAATGGATAGAGCGGCTGGTCGGGCCACTGGCGACGAAGGGCCATTGCTCGCTCACCTCCCCCGGTCCGACGCAAGCATGCGGCGGTGAGCCCCAGACGAAGCGCATTTGCGACCATTCTGGGTGCAGCCAGTCCTCGATCGCGCGCCCGGGGCCGGAATCGAATTCAAACGCGTAAAGCGCGGTAAAATACGGCTGGAGGGGTTCGGACAGGCGATAATAACGCACGTCGATCGCGAAATCCGCGGCCATGCCCGGCAATCCCATCGCCCGGGCCTTTGCGCTGCGGCGGCCCGTCCCCAGCTAAATGATTAACAGATTCTGGACGGTTGGCGAGCCGAACGGAGATATTGATACAATTTTCCAAAGAGAAAGGGCGCGAACGGCCATGCCACTCGCGCCCCTCTTGTCTCGTGATGGGCGCGGTTCAGGCCGGCAGCGCGCCCTTGGCCTGCTGAATGATCGCGGCGAAGGCGACGCCTTCGTTCATCGCCAGGTCGGCCATGATCTTCCGGTCGAGTTCGATCCCGGCGAGCTTGGCGCCGTGGATGAACTGCGAATAGGTCAGGCCTTCGGCGCGAACCGCGGCGTTGATCCGCTGGATCCACAGCGCGCGGAAAGACCGCTTCTTCACCTTGCGGTCGCGGTAGGCGTACTGCCCAGCCTTCTCGACCGCCTGGCGGGCGACGCGAATGGTGTTCTTGCGGCGGCCGCGATAGCCCTTGGCCTGATCGAGGATCCGCTTGTGCTTGGCGCGGGTAGTTACGCCGCGTTTGATGCGTGACATGCTCTAGTACCTCCTCAATCGAGCCCGTAGGGCGCCCACTTCTTGATCGTCCTCGCGTCGGCGTCGGAGATCACGGTGGTGCCGCGGTTCTGGCGGATGTACTTGGCATTGTGGCTGATCAGGCGGTGGCGCTTGCCGGCGACACCATGCTTGACCTTGCCGGTGGCGGTGATCTTGAAGCGTTTCTTCACGCCGCTCTTGGTCTTCAGCTTGGGCATTTCAGTCTCCTTTCGGGGACACGTCCTAGCCAGCCCTGGCAGCCCTTTTGGCCAGACCGGCAGATAATCACGTGTCTGTGAAGGTGGCGCCACTAGTCGCGGGCGGCGCAAAAGGCAAGCGGCCTCAGTGGCGGTGGTGCGCGTGACCACCCATCGCTTCCAACACATCGTCCAGCCGCGCGGGATCGCCGAGCGCGAGCACATGCCCGCTGGAACCGGCATGGAGCGGCTCGCCGTTCCAGTCGCATAAAGTGCCTCCGGCGCCTTCGACCACGGGCGCCAGCGCGGCGAAATCGTGCAGCTTGAGACCGGCCTCGCAGACGATGTCGAGATGTCCGCTCGCGAGCATCGCGTAGTTGTAGCAGTCGCCGCCCATGACCATGCGCTTGTGATCGGTCGCCTGGGCGAGAGCCATGAACACGTCGCCTTCGTCCTGGCTGAAGTGCTGCGGCCCGGTCGTGGCGAGCGCGGCATGGGACAGCTCCGGGCACGCGCGGGTCGCCGCCGGCGTACCGTTGAGCGTCGTGCCCTGCCCGGCAGCCCCGAGCCAGCGTTCGGCCAGCACCGGCTGGTCGATCACCCCGAGCGCCGGGAAGCCCTCGACCAGCAGCGCGATCAGCGTCCCGAAGGTGGGCCGCCCGGCCAGGAACGCGGTCGTGCCGTCGATCGGATCGAGCACCCATTGCCGGCCGGAGCGGCCCTCGCTCGTCCCGAACTCCTCGCCGACGACCCCGTCCTGCGGCACTTCGGCAGTGAGGATTCGGCGCATCGCTTCTTCCGCCGCGCGGTCGGCCAGCGTGACCGGCGTCGCATCGGCCTTGCGCTCGTGGTCGATCCCGCTGCGGAAGTGGGGCACGATCGCCGCCCGCGCGGCATCGGCGAGACGGTGGGCGAGCGCTATTTCGGCCGTTAGATTCAACTCAGTCGAACAGCGAGGAAACGCTGCTCTCGTCGGCGATGCGGCGCACGGCTTCCCCGATCAGCGGGGCGATCGGGAGGATGCGGATCCGCTCGCATGCCTTCGCGTCGTCGGTCGGCAGGATCGTGTCGGTGATCACCAGCTCGGTGAGCGCCGAGGCGTTGACCCGCGCCACCGCCCCGCCGGACAGCACGCCGTGCGTGATGTAGGCGGCAGCCGACTTGGCGCCGGCGTCCATCAGTGCCTGCGCCGCGTTGCACAACGTGCCGCCCGAATCGACGATGTCGTCGACCATGATGCAGCGCCGGCCCTTCACGTCGCCGATGATGTTCATCACTTCGGATTCGCCGGGCCGTTCGCGCCGCTTGTCGACGATCGCCAGCGGCGAGTTGTCGAGCCGCTTGGCCAGCGCGCGGGCGCGGACCACGCCGCCGACGTCGGGCGAAACCACCATCAGATCCTTGCCGCCGTAGCGGGTCTGGATGTCGGCCGCCATGACCGGCGCACCGTAGAGGTTGTCGGTGGGAATATCGAAGAAGCCCTGGATCTGCCCGGCGTGGAGATCGACCGAGAGCACCCGGTCGGCGCCCGCCTCGGTAATCAGGTTGGCGACGAGCTTGGCCGAGATCGGTGTGCGCGAACCGGCCTTGCGGTCCTGCCTGGCGTATCCGAAGTAAGGAAGCACCGCGGTGATCCGCTTGGCCGAGGCGCGGCGCAGCGCATCGATGCAGATCAGCAGCTCCATCAGGTTGTCGTTGGCCGGGTAGCTGGTCGACTGGACCACGAACACGTCCTCCCCGCGGACGTTCTCGTGGATTTCGACGAACACCTCCTCATCGGCGAAGCGGCGCACGCTGGCGTCGGTCAACGGCAGCTCGAGATAGCCGGCGATCGCCTTGGCGAGCGGCAGGTTGGAATTGCCGGCCATGATCTTCATCCCGCGCGCCTGCTCCTGTGGTGCCGTCGAGTGGATTCGCTTAGCCGAGCGTCATGGTATTGCAACACTGGCGGCCGGGCTTTCCCGCCCTCAATGGCTGCGATGCTCGCCCTTGACCCAGCGGACGGTGCCCGAGCTGGCGCGCATCACGACGCTGTCGGTCGTCATCCGGCCGCCACGCAGGTATTTGACGCCGCGCAGCAGCGAGCCGTCGGTAACGCCGGTGGCGGCGAAGATGCAGTCGCCCTTGGCGAGATCGTCGAGCCGGTAGATGCGGTCCAGGTCCTCGATGCCCCACTTGCGCGCGCGGGCCTTCTCATCGGCGTTGCGGAAGATCAAGCGGCCGTTGAATTGCCCGCCGACGCAACGCAGCGCCGCGGCCGCGAGCACGCCTTCCGGAGCGCCGCCAGAGCCCATGTAAAGGTCGATGGTGGTGTCCGGGTCGGTCACGGCGATGACCCCGGCAACGTCTCCGTCGCCGATCAGCACCACGCCGCAGCCGAGCGCGCGCAGCTCCGCGATCAGCTCGGCATGGCGCGGCCGCTCGAGCACGCAGACGTTGATCTCGTCCGGTTTGCAGCCTTTGGCGGCCGCCACCGCGCGGACGTTTTCAGTCGGGCTTTTCGCCAGGTCGATCACGCCCTCGGGATAGCCGGGGCCGACCGCGAGCTTTTCCATGTAGACGTCGGGCGCGTTGAGCAGGCAGCCTTCTTCGGCAGCGGCCAGCACGGCGAGCGCGTTGGGCCCGGCCTTGGCGGTGATCGTGGTCCCTTCGAGCGGGTCGAGGGCAATGTCGATCTTCGGCCCCCGGCCCGGTGCGCCGCCGACCTTCTCGCCGATGAAGAGCATCGGCGCTTCGTCCCGCTCGCCTTCGCCAATCACCACCGTGCCGTCGATGTAGAGCTGGTCGAAGGCCGTGCGCATCGCCTGGACCGCCGCGGCATCGGCGGCCTTCTCGTCGCCGCGTCCGACCAGCTTCGAGGCTGCGACCGCAGCGGCTTCGGTGACGCGGACCATCTCCAGCACCAACACCCGGTCGAGGACATGGCTGGCGTTGACGGCGCGGTCGTTCATAGCGGATTCAGTCCCCCAGGCGTGTCTCGCAAGCAAGCATTTGGGCGAAAGGGCGGGCGATGTCGAGCATGCTGTTGGCCGCCGCCGCGGCCGCCGTTTCTCCGGTCCCTACCGTCACCGCGCAGGATGCGCTGACCAACGCCTATCGCTTTTATGCGGTCACTCCGCCGAAGCCGCAGCCGTGCCCGGCGGCCAAAGGCAACGAGATCGTCGTCTGCGCCCACCACGACGATCCGAAGGACCAGTACGTCCCGTCCGATCTCGACAACGGCGACCCCGACGACGGAATACCGCGAGCGCCTGACGTGAGCATGCTGCCGCATGGCGGGACGGTGGTTTTTCGAGGCTGCTTCATCCCCCCTTGCCCGCCGCCACCGGCCCTTATCATCGACGTTAAGGCGATCCCAAAGCCGCCCGCGGGTTCCGAGGCCGACCGCATGTCCAGGGGCGAAATACCGACGCCCTGAGGATTGCCGTCAGGCGAGCAGGCGCATGACGAGCGGCGGCTCGGTCAGGCTGGCCGAACCTTCGAGCAGCTGCAGCGCCTGGGCGACGTTGGCTTCGGGGCCTTCGTGAGTCACCATCGCCACCAGCACCTCGCCGCCTTCCTCGGGCCGGCCCTGCTGGATCAGGCTCTCGATCGAAACGCCGCCATCGCGCATCGCGGTGGCGATCTCGGCGAGCACGCCGGGGCGGTCGGTGACGGTGAAGCGAAGATAGGCGCGGCTGGTGCGGTGCCCCGAATCCGCGGCCTCGCGCTGTTCAAGCTCGGCGACGGGGATCGAGAACGGCGCGCCGATGTCGCCCCGGGCGATATCGATGATGTCGGCAGCGACCGCGCTGGCCGTCGGCCCGTCGCCCGCTCCGGCACCTTCGAACAGCAGGCGTCCGGAAAAATTGCCTTCGGCGACGACGGCGTTGGTGGCTCCGTCGACCGCGGCCAGCGGATGATGCTGTGGCACGAGGTAAGGCTGGACCCGCTGGAACAGCCCGCCCCCTGCGAGCAAGCTGCCGTCGGCGCAATCGGCGATGCCGAGCAGGCGGATGCGATAGCCGAGCGCCGCGGCCTGGGCGATGTCGGCGGCGCGAACGCGGCCGATGCCGCCGATGTCGACCGCCGGAAAGTCGATCCGGGCGCCGAACGCGATCGCCGCCAGGATCGCCAGCTTGTGCGCCGCATCGACGCCTTCGACGTCGAACGTCGGATCGCTCTCGGCATAGCCCAGCGCCTGCGCTTCGGCGAGAACGTCGGCGAACTCGCGGCCGGTCGTCTCCATCGTCGAGAGGATGTAATTGCAGGTGCCGTTGAGGATGCCGTAGACGCGCTCGATACGGTTGGCCGCGGCGCCTTCGCGCAGGCCCTTGATTACCGGAATGCCGCCGGCCACCGCCGCTTCGAACTTGAGCGCGACGCCCTGGCCCTCGGCGAGCTCGGCCAATTCCATTCCGTGATGCGCGATCATGGCCTTGTTGGCGGTGACCAGCGCCTTGCCAGCCTTGAGTGCGCCGCGCGCGGTGGTCAATGCCGGGCCGTCGGCGCCGCCGACCAGCTCGACGACGACGTCGACGTCGGCGCGCGCGGACAGCGCCGTCATGTCGTCTTCCCATATATAAGGAGAGAGGTCGACGCCGCGGTCCTTGGACCGGTCGCGAGCCGACACCGCGGCGATCCGCACCGGGCGCCCGGCGCGGCGTTCGATCAGCGCTCCGTTGGTCTCGACCAGGCGGACCAGACCGGCGCCGACGGTGCCGAGGCCGGCGAGAGCGATGCGAAGCGGTTCGGCCATTCCCCCAGCCCTGAGATTGAGACGCGCTGGCCGTTAGTGGCTCCCTGCCGCATTGGCTAGTGCCGCGTGCGTTCGCAGGGCCCGAGGCTGTCGAGGATGAACTGGTAGTCGGCCCGGGCCCGCTGCTGCCCCGCCGCATCGCCCTGCAGGAAATCCTGCGGCTGGAGCCGGCGCGGCAGGAAGCAGGCGAGGCGATACCAGGCGAGCGTTCCTGGCTGCGCCGGCTTGGCCGACTGGTCGACGATCTCGGTCCACGACACGCCCCAAGTAGGGGCCATGTTCGGGCGGCGAATCACCGTCAGCGACCCCGGCCTGCCGCCGGCCGTCTGAATCGACATCTGCGTTTCCGATTCGCCGGCCAGGTTGCCAGCGACGGAGATCACGTCGGCCACCCCGGTGATCCGCGGCGGCGCGTCGCGGGCGACGAGCTGCTCGATGATCGTCCGCACTTGGCTCTCGAGAATCGGATCGGCCGTCAGCTGCGCGTCCGGCTGGACCAGCTGCAGTTCACCGGGGCGGCCCGGCACCGGATTGGCGAAAACCAGGAATGTCTGCTTCTTCAGTTTCGGCGGCTTGCCCTTGGCATCCAGCGGCACGTCGGCGAGATAGGCGAGCGATTCGCCAAGCGCGCCCGGCCCCTTGAGCACGCGCTGGGTCTGCGTTTCCAGATACAGCCGGGCGCGGCGGGGAGCGAGGCCGGGCGCCCGTTCGGGCGGCACGGTCGCCTGGTCCCTGACGGTGACCACGGCGACGATCGAAGCCGGTTCGGCGAGGCCGACGAGATCGGCATAGGTCGGTCCCGGGGCGGCCGCCGGCAGCGATGCCTGCCCGCTCGTGGCCCCGGCGGCCGTGCACGCCGCGAGCGCCAGCGGCAGGGCCAGCGCCCGCAGCCAGGTCGAAGACCCATTCCGCCCAAATCCCACCATTGCCTTCTCCGTCCGACGCTCTCGCCGAGCGCAAGTTGCTTCCATTCGGCAAGAGTGCATGGCGCGCGGCCATGAATCCGCCGTTAACCGATAAAGCGTTTGCCCATGCTTCCCTTCGCCGCTAAGGCTGCGCCGGACTGCACCCTGTGGACAACAAAACACAGCCCGGGGTGCGGGCCTTGATGGCAGCAGGAAGGGCGCGGCCCCCACTCTGCCCAAGGCCCTCAGACTGGGACAAAGGCCGAACGCGCCTGTCAGGAAATTCCTGGGGCGTCGGAGGCCTTGCCGGGCTCGCGCCCGGCGGATTGAAACGGAGTGATGCTGCTGGATGGCTTACGCTGACCAACAAATGAGCGGTAACCGCGTTATCGCGATAATTTTAGTTGCCCTTATCCACCTCGCAGTCATTTACGCGATGGTCACGGGCCTCGCCTACGAGGCCGTTAAGAAGGCGATCGAGCACGTCACCACGGTGAACGTCAACGAACCGCCGCCGCCGCCGCCGAAGACGCCGCCGCCGCCACCGCCGACCAACCAGCCGCCGCCGCCGGTCGCGCCGCCGCCGCCGATCAGCATTTCGGTCGCGCCGCCGCAAATCCAAACGGTGCCGAACATTCCGCCGCCCGCGCCGCCGGTGCTGCGGGTGCCGCCTCCCGCGCCGCCGCCCCCGCCGGCGCCGTCAAAGGCGCGTGGTGTCAGCACCAAGAACCAGGGCAGCTGGTCTGCTCGAATTCAGGACAACTACCCGGCGCGCGCGCAAGACGAAGGCAAGGAAGGGACCGTGGGCGTAAACGTCACCGTGACCCCCGAGGGCCGGGTCGGATCGTGCTCCGTCACCCGGTCGAGCGGGACTCCCGAGCTCGACAGCGCTGCCTGCGACGGCATGAAGCGCTACGCGCAATTCAACCCTGCGCTCGACGCGGCTGGGAACCCGATTTCCAGCTCTTATTCGACCTCGATTGTCTACAGGCTCCAATAATCCCGCATTGAAATTCTCTAGAGAGGAATACCCGCATGCTCATTAACATCCTTGCCGCCGCGTCCAACGCAGCGCCTGCGGCCAGCTTCGGCATTGGTCCTGCCATCAAGCAGGGCGGTGCGATCACCATCTTCATTCTCGTCGTCCTGGCCCTCATGTCGGTCGGCTCGTTCTATATCCTCATCGTCAAGTGGCTCGAACAGAACCGCATTTTCCGCCAGTACCGGAATGCGCGGACGAACTTCTGGCGGGCCAACACGCTGGCCGAAGGCGCGACCAAGCTCGACAAGAACAGCGCCTGGCGCCAGCTCGTCGACGATGCGCTCGCCGCCGAAGCACAGCACACCAAGATGACCGATTCGCTCGAGGCGCATGACTGGCTGCACGGCTCGCTCGCCCGCTCGGAGGCCTCGATCAACGCCAAGCTCGCCAGCGGCCTGCCATTCCTCGCCACGGTCGGCGCAACCGCGCCGTTCGTCGGCCTGCTCGGCACCGTCATCGGCATCTATCGCGCGATGATCGGCATCGCCGTCGCCGGCTCGGGCTCGATCGACAAGGTCGCCGGCCCGGTCGGTGAAGCGCTGATCATGACCGCCTTCGGCCTGCTCGTCGCGGTGCCGTCGGTGTTCGCCTACAACTACCTGCAGAACCGCAACAAGCGGATCGCCGAATGGCTGGCCGCGTTCGCGACCGACATCCTGGCGAACCTCACATCGCGCGGAGCCGTGAAGCCGGCGATCATGACGAAGACCTCGACGCAGCAGGCGGCCCGGACCACGGCTCCGGCATCGGCGCCGAAAGTCTGATCGGACTGGCGGGGCGGGCGCCGGCATGCGGGCCGCTCGCCCCGCACCGAAATGAATTCGAGATAGGAAGAAACAAATGGCCATTGCAACGGGCGGAGCCGACGACACGGCGATGTCGGACATCAACGTCGTCCCGCTCACGGACGTGATGCTGGTGCTCCTCATCGTCTTCCTGATTACCGTCCCCGTCGCCCTCCAGACGGTCGAGAAGCTGCACATTCCCGTATTCAAGTCGGCCGAGTCGAAGGACAAGGTCGAGAACCTGCTAATCACCGTGAGCACCACCGACGCCGCGGGACATAGCGCCGGCGAGCCGGGCTTCCAGGGCGCTTCGCGTAACGGCCAATGCCGGGTGTATTTCGACAACGTCACCCCGGTCGATTCGCAGGAGTTGTACAACGACGCGTTCAAACGCCTCGATGCGATAGTGAAGCGGGCCGGCGGGGCCGATGCCATCAAGGCGGACCCCGAGAAGATTCCGGAGGTAATCCTGCGTGCGGACGTGAACGCTCCATGGCGTTGCGTCGCGGGGGCGATCTGGAACGTGCAGGCGGCCGGCTACCCAACCGTCGGCTTCATTTCCAATCCCAAGCCCGTTTTCAGCCGTTGATCGGCTTGGCAGACAAGATTCAGGAGTAATCCCACATGGCAATGTCAGGCGGCTCGGACGACGGCTCCCCGATGATCGAAATGAACGTGACGCCGCTGATCGACGTCATGCTCGTGCTGCTCATCATGCTGATCATGACCCTTCCCCCGGTGACGAACTCGGTCAACATCGACTTGCCGACCCCGAGCACGACACCGACGATCGACATCAAGACCGACAAGAACAAGATCGTCCTCACCGCCGCGGACAACCAGATCCTGTGGAACGGCACGCCGATCACCACCAATCAGCTCGTCGCCAACCTCCAGGCGACGC
Source organism: Croceibacterium sp. (assembly GCA_025450635.1). Taxonomy (GTDB): domain Bacteria; phylum Pseudomonadota; class Alphaproteobacteria; order Sphingomonadales; family Sphingomonadaceae; genus Croceibacterium_B. The sequence continues at coordinate 15,522 of JANWHA010000136.1, forward strand.
TGCGGTTGCCGGTCGAGCCCGAGCTGCAGTTCGAGCCGGAGGCGGCGGCGAGCTACGACCTCGCGGCGCAGGTGTTGAACATCATCAAGGGCTCGGGCGTCACCAAGTTCGGCTTCGTCGGTAACGAGCAATATGGCGTGTTCGGGACCGGCGGGCCGAAGAACCCGACCGCCAACGCCGACTAGCGCGCGGAGTCAAAAAGCGACCCACGAAAAGGGGCGGAGCGATCCGCCCCTTTTTCTTCGTCCGCGGCTAGCGTCCACCCCTTGGCAAGGGCGCTCCCGAACCGCGGCCGCCTGGTGATTCTTACTCCTCATCTTCGCCGACCGGCTCGACTCGCATCGCTGCGCCGGCCAGCGCTTCGGCCTCGAGCAGCAGCTCGTCGTCGACCGCGCCTTGCGGCAGGCTCTCGCGGCCGATCATCACCATCACCGGCACCGCCAGCGGGCTGACCCGGTCGAGCTCCACGTGGACCAGCCGCTCGGCCGCCGTATCGAGCAGGTCGCCCAGACGGCCCACGTCGGTCATCCGCGCCCGGGCGTCGGCCCAGGCGGCCTCGATCAGCACGTGGTCCGGCTCGTACTTGCGCAGCACGTCATAGATCAGGTCGGTGGAGAAGGTGACCTGCTTGCCGCTCTTGCGCTTGCCCGGGTGCTGTCGCTCGACCAAGCCCGAGATCACCGCCACCTCGCGGAAAGCGCGGCGCAGCAAGTGCGAATCCTGCACCCATTCGATGAATTCGTGGGTCAGGATCTCGGGCGACAGCAGCGGCCGCGGGTCGCTCACCGGCTTCAGGCCCCATACGGCCAGCGTGTAATCGTTGGACACGAACCCGCCGGGCATGAGCCCGCGTTCCTCCATCCGCTTGGTGATCAGCATCCCGAGCGACTGGTTCGCGTTCCATCCGGTGAAAGTGTAATAAGCGGTGTAGTGCCGCCCGCCGTGAGGAAAGCTTTCGACCAGCAGGTTGTCCGGCCCCGGCAGCTGGCTGCGCCAGTCCTGCACCTCCAGCCATTCGCGCACGTCGTCGGGAAAGCGCGCCCAGCCGGCGCGGTCGGCCAGCATCGCCTGGACCCGGTCGGCGAGATGCGTGGTCAGGGGCAGGCGCAGGCCGAGGTAGCTCGGGATCACGCCCGACTTCTTCGCCGCGCGGACGATCAGCTCGAGGTCGCGCAACGATTCCACTTCCAGGTCCATCCCGGCGAAGCGGATCGTGTCGCCGGGGCTGAGCGAGGCGGCGAACTGCTCCTCGACCTTGCCCAGCGAGCGGCCGTTGCGGAAACGGATCTCGATCATCTCGGCATCGACGATAATGCCGGCGTTCATCCGGTGGCGCTGGGCGTGCTCGGGGTGGGTCAGGCGCCAGGTCCCATCCGCATCGCGGACGATGCGCTTGAACTTGTCGTAGGCTTCGAGCGCGTAGCCGCCGGTGGCGACGAAGTGCAGCACGCGCTGCCACACGGTTTGATCGATCCACGCGTAAGTTAGGCTCGAGCGGACTTCCGCCAGCAGCCCCGCCTCATCGAACGGCCCGGCGCAGGCGCAGGCCATCACGTGCTGAGCGAGCACGTCGAGGCCGCCGGGGCGGAAGTCCTCGCCGTCGCGCTGGCCCTGGTCGACCGCGTCCTTGGCCGCCTGCGCCTCGAGGAACTCGAAGCGGTTGCCGGGGACCAGGATCGCCCGGCTCGGCTGGTCGAGCCGGTGATTGGCCCGGCCGATGCGCTGCAGGAGGCGGCTCGAGCCTTTCGGCGCGCCCATCTGCACCACGCAATCGATGTCGCCCCAGTCGACTCCGAGGTCGAGGCTGGCGGTGGCGACCAGCGCGCGCAATTCGCCCCGCGCCATCGCTCCTTCGACCTTGCGCCGCGCCTCCTTGCTAAGCGAACCGTGATGGATGCCGATCGGCAGCGTATCCTCGTTCACGTCCCACAACTGCTCGAAGATCAGCTCGGCCAGAAAGCGGGTGTTGGCGAAGATCAGCGTGGTCTTGTTGCGCTTGATCGTCTCGTAAAGCTGCGGGATCGCCCACAACGCGGCGTGCCCGCCCCACGGCACGCTCGCTTCCTCCGGCAGTAGAATCTCGACTTCCGGCGGCGCGCCCTTCTCGCCGATGACCAGCTCGACAGAATCGATCTCGCCCCACGGCGCCAGCCATTCGCGGAAGCGTTCGGGATAGGCGACGGTCGCCGACAGCGCCGCCCGCCGCATCTGCGGCGCGAGCGCTTGCAGCCGGCTGAGCGCCAGCGCCAGCAAGTCGCCGCGCTTGCCGGTGGCGAAGGCGTGGACTTCGTCGATCACCACCCGCTTCAGCCCGCCGAACAGCTCGAAGCTGTCCGGGTAGCTCAGCAGCAGAGAAAGCGATTCGGGTGTCGTCAGAAGGACGTGGGGCGGCCGCGCACGCTGGCGCCTCTTGCGATCCGACGGGGTATCGCCGCTCCTCGCCTCGACCCGGATCGGCAGCCCGATTTCCTCGATCGGGGCGACGAGGTTGCGCTGCACGTCGTACGCGAGAGCCTTGAGCGGTGACACGTAAAGCGTGTGCAGCCCCTCCGGCGGCGCACGCCCGGCAAGCCGGGAGGGCGTGAAGTCGGCCAGCGTGGGCAGGAACCCGGCGAGCGTCTTACCGGCCCCGGTATCGGCGACCAGCAGCGCGTTGCGGCCGGCATCGCTCGCCCCCAGCATCGCGCTTTGATGCCCGCGCACGCGCCAGCCGCGGCCGGCGAACCAAGTGGCGATCTCGGGCGGGACGGCAGGCGCTTCAGGCACTTTGCCCATGTCGCAGGCCCGGCGGTCACCGGCAAGACGCCAGGACGGCACCCGCATGCGCCGGGCTGCGCAACCGAGGCGCCCGGTCACTCGTTTTCACCCCACGGGGGGCTGGCGCCGCGCGCCGGCACCGCGATTTCAAACTGTTACTCAAGGAGACGACCATGGCCGACCGCAATCGCTACAATCGCCGCAACCGATACCAGGACCAAATCCCGCGCGACGATCGCAACTGGCGGGACCAGGAGGAGCAGTTCTCGAGCGACCGCCGGGGCGGGCAACCTGATTACGAGGAAGGCTATGGCTACCAGATGAGCGAGCCCTATGCCGGGACAACGTTCGGCCAGCGCCAGAACGAATACGAGACCGGCTGGGATCGCAACTCGCGCTATGGCCAGGGCGGAACCGGTTATTCGCGCCAGAACCGGGAGTATGCCGGCGAGGGCGAATACGGGTACGGCCCGGCCCGCTACGAGACCGCGCCGGGGTGGCGCGGCAGCAGCTTCACGATGAACGACCAGGCCGGGCGGGACTTCAACTCGCGGACCGGCGCGAACTATGGCGCGTATGGCGACTACGGCGCTCCGGGCTACCCCGGTTACGGCGGCTTCGGCGCGTTTGGCGCCGGCGCGACTTACGGCGAGACCGGCGGATACACCGGCCGACGCCCCGAGCGCGGTTCGGGCAACCGCAACGGCCGCGACTGGTGGGACCGCACCACCGACGAAGTGATGAGCTGGTTCGGCGACGAGGACGCCGCCCGTCGCCGGCGCGCCGACCACAGAGGCCGCGGCCCGTCGAACTATACGCGCTCCGACGACCGCATCCGCGAAGACGTCAACGACAACCTGACCGACGACTGGGCGGTTGACGCGCGCAACGTCACAGTGGCCGTCAACAATGGCGAGGTCACGCTCGACGGCACCGTCGCCACCCGGCTGCAGAAACGCCGCGCGGAGGACTGCGCGGAGGAAGTCTCGGGCGTCAAGAACGTGCAGAACAACCTGCGGGTTCAGGACCGGGCGGGCTCGGACGGCAACGAAACAAGCGACAGCGCGACGACCGCAAGGTCGCCCAGGGCCGGCACGACGGCCGGCTGAAGCGTCCTCGCAACATGAAGACCAAGGGGGCGCTTCGGCGCCCCCCTTTTTCTGTGCCGGGGATCAGTGCCCAGCCAGCGCGCCGCGCTCCAAACCGGAGGCCGAGAGCTGCTCGTCGATCTGCTTCAGCAGCCGGTCGAGGCCTTGCTGGCTGGCGCTCTCGGCGCGGGCGACAAGCACGTCCTGCGTGTTCGAGGCGCGCAGCAGCCACCAGCCGTCGCTCGTGGTGACGCGCACGCCGTCGGTCTCGTCGACCTGGGCATCCGTGGCCGCCAGCCGCTGCTTGATCTCGTCGATCGCGGCGAACTTGCGGCTCTCGTCGACCTGGAAGCGCAGCTCCGGCGTGTTGACCATTTGCGGCATCGCACCCCGCAGCTCGGTGACCGACCGGCCCAGTCGCGCCGAGGCGACGATCAGCCGAACGGCGGCGTAGAGCGCGTCGTCGTAGCCGTAATACCCGTCGGCGAAGAAAATGTGCCCGCTCATCTCGCCGGCCAACGGCGCAAGAGTTTCCTTCATTTTGGACTTAATCAGGCTGTGCCCGGTCTTCCACATGAGCGGCTTGCCGCCGAGCTCGGCGATGCGCTCGAACAGCGCCCGGCTGGCCTTCACGTCGGCGATGATCGTCGCCCCCGGCAATCTACCTAGCAGTTCTTCCGCATAGATCATCATCAGCTGGTCGCCCCATATGATGCGGCCTTCGCCGTCGATCGCACCGATCCGGTCGCCGTCGCCGTCGAAAGCGATTCCGAAGTCGAGGTTCTTGGCCGCGACAAGCCGGCGAAGGTCCTCCAGGTTCTCTGGAACAGTGGGATCCGGATGATGATTGGGAAAGTTGCCGTCGACCTCGGTAAACAGTGTGAAATGCTTCCCCGGCAGCCGGGCGGCGAGAAGCTCCAGCGCCGGGCCGGCGGCGCCGTTGCCGGCATCCCAACCGACCCGAAGTCCGGCCAGGCGATCGTGCGCGACGCCGTCGAGACCGACCAGCAGGCGATCGACATAGTCCTCGATGATCTCGCGCGTCTCGACCGTGCCGGTACCGTCGAGCCATTCCCCGTCCGCCGCCAGCCGGCCGATCGCTTGGATGTCCTCCCCGAAAAACGGCCGGTGCTGAAATACCATCTTGAAGCCATTGTAATTGGCGGGATTGTGGCTGCCAGTTATCTGAATGCCGCCATCTACCTGTTCCATTGAGGCCTCGGCGTAATAGAGCATCGGCGTCGGCCCCATGCCGACCCGCACCACGTCGCAGCCGCTCGCCGTCAGCCCTTCGCACAGCGCGTGCTCGAGCATCGGCGAGCTGACCCGCCCGTCGTAGCCGACCGCGACCTTCTTGCCGCCGGCCTGGCGCAGCAGCGTGGCGAAGCCGCGACCGATGGCGCGGGCGTCATCCGGCCCGAGAGTCTCCCCGATGATCCCGCGGATGTCATATTCGCGCAGGACGGTCGGATCGAAACGATGGCTCATGAAGGCTCCTTCATTCTCAGTTCGGCAGGGTGTCGAGCAGCAAGTCGCGCGCGGCATTCGCCTCGTGCACCTGGTCGTTGGTCCCGCCACGGTCCGGATGGACCATGGCGATCAAACGCTTGTGGGCCTCGATTATTTCCGTGCGCCCGGCGCTCGGTCGCACGCCGAGCAGCTTCCTTGCCCGGGTCATCGCCTGGCGACGGGCGGAGTCGTTCGATTCCCACGGCCAGCGGCCGGTCGCCATCTTCCAGACGATCGCGGCGAGCGCGGCGAGGACGATCAGCTTTTCCATCTCAGGCGGCCTCGGCGCGGTTGGTGAAGCCGGGCAAGTGGAGCTTGGCGACCAGTTCGCGCAGCTCCTGCCGGGCGACCAGATGGCTGGTGCCGAGCTCGCCGAGCTGACCCTTGTCGAGCAGCGTCAGGCCCGAAGGGAACAGCTCGCGATAGATCACCCGCTCGCTGAGGCCCTGCGTCACGCGAAAGCCGACGCGTTTGCTCAGCTCGTTGAGGGCATCGTCGATCCGCCGCTGGTTGCGCGCGTCGATGTGATGCACGCGGTTCCTCACCACCACCCAGTCCATCTCACGCCGATCCTTGAGCGCACGCGTCTTGCGCGCCTCGAAGATCAGCTCGGCGTAGAACGACAGCCGGCGGACCTTGAAGGTTTCGGCGTCGACCTGGCCGATCAGGTCGAAGTCGACGAAGCTGTCGTTCATCGGCGTGACCAGCGTGTCGGCGCGGGTGGCGGCGTGGCGGGCGAGCGGGTCGTCGCGGCCGGGGGTGTCGAAGATGACGAAGTCGCAGGGCCCGGTGAGATCGCCCGTCGCCAGCCGCTCGATCGCGCGCTCCAGCTCCTCCACCGAGCCGCCGTCGAACACCGCGAAGTCCGCCCCGGGGAGGTCGACTCCGCGCCGGCGCTCGGTCTCCCTGCGGTTCTCGAAATAACGGTAGAGCGTGCGCTGGCGGGGATCGAGGTCGATCGCCGCCACCTTGGCCCCGCGATAAGCGAGCGCCACCGCCACATGCACCGCCGTGGTCGACTTGCCCGTCCCGCCCTTCTCGTTGGCAAAGACGATGCGGTGCGGAGGCTTCGGCACGGGCGGGCAGGCTTTCTCTGGCGCGGCGGGGCCGCTAGGGCGCTTGTCCAACGCTCTTATCCAAGGGGGTGCGCCCGTGCAAACCGTCAACCGCCTGCCGCAGTTGCGCGAAGCTGTGGACAGGCTGCGCCCCAAGGGCCCGCTGGCGCTCGTGCCGACGATGGGGGCGCTGCACGAAGGGCATCTCGCACTGGTGCGGGAGGCGAAAGCCCGGTCGGCCTCCGTGGTGGTGTCCATCTTCGTCAATCCGACCCAGTTCGGGCCGAACGAGGACCTCGCTACCTACCCGCGCCAGCTGGCCGAGGATTCGCACCTGCTCGAAGCGGAAGGGGTGGACCTGCTGTGGGCGCCGCCGGTCGAGGAAGTCTATCCCAAGGGTTTTGCCACCACGATCTCGGTGCGCGGCATCAGCGAAGGGCTGTGCGGCGCATCCCGCCCCGGTCATTTCGACGGCGTCGCGACCGTCGTCTGCAAGCTGTTCAACCAGGTGCGGCCGGATCTGGCGGTGTTCGGCGAGAAGGACTGGCAGCAACTGGCGGTGATCCGCCGGATGGCCCGCGACCTCGACCTGACGCAGCCGCACGCCGAGGCGATTATCGGCGTGCCGACAGTGCGCGAGGCGGACGGCCTGGCGCAGTCGAGCCGCAACCGGTACCTCTCCAGCGAAGACCGCCGACGGGCCGCCGTCCTGCCGCAAGCGATGGGCGAGGCGGTTCGGCAAATCGAAGGGGGCGAGCCGGTTTCGACCGCGCTGAGGATGTTGAAACAAGCGCTGACAAACGGCGGTTTCGCCAGCGTCGATTATGCCGAGCTCGCCGATGCCGAGAGCCTGGCGCCGCTCGGCCAACTCGGTGAGCGCCCCGCCCGCTTGCTCGTCGCCGCTGGGATCGGCCGGACGCGGCTGATCGACAACATGCCTATTGGTCCTCGTGGCGCTTGATGCGGCGCCGCAACTAGGGCCAGAACGCACCGCTGGCATTTCGTTGCGCGGTTATGTAGTTGCAGCCGAAACTTGTTCCGGCGGGAAGGAGCGGCAATGAATCTCGGGCGTCTCAACCATGTCGGCCTGGCGGTGCCTGATCTCGACGCGGCGCGCGCGTTCTGGCGCGAGACGATGGGCGCGACCGAGCTGTGCGAGCCGTTCGACATGCCCGAGCAAGGCGTGCGCGTTTGCTTCGTCGATACGCCAAACGGCGGCACGCAAGTGGAATTGCTGGCGCCGCTTTCAGGCGACAGCCCAATCGGCGGGTTCCTCTCGAAGAATCCGGCCGGCGGCCAACACCACCTCTGCTTCGAGGTGCCGGATATCGCGGCCGCGCGGAGCGAGTTCGACGGCATGGGCAAGCGCATCCTCGGCCCGACCCGCATCGGCGCGCACGGCACGCCGATCTTCTTCGTCCACCCGAAGGACATGGGCGGCATCCTGACCGAGATCATGGAAACGCCGCGTTGAGCGACAAGCCGACCCAAGCCGACTGGCAAGCGCGGGCCGCGAAGGAGGTCAAGGGCCGCAACCTGACCTGGCACCTGCCGGAAGGCTTCGACGTCCAGCCGCTCTACACGGCCGCCGAGGCGCCTGCCGATCCCGGCCTGCCCGGCTTCGCGCCGTTCACTCGCGGCCCCTATGCCAGCATGTACGCCGGACGGCCGTGGACGATCCGCCAGTACGCCGGCTTCTCTACCGCCGAGGAATCGAACGCCTTCTACCGCCGCAACCTCGCCGGCGGGCAGAAAGGGCTATCGGTCGCCTTCGATCTCGCCACCCACCGCGGCTACGATTCCGATCACCCCCGCGTGATCGGCGACGTCGGCAAGGCCGGCGTGGCGATCGACACGGTCGAGGACATGGAGATCCTGTTCTCCGGCATTCCGCTCGACCAGATGAGCGTGTCGATGACGATGAACGGCGCGGTGCTGCCGGTGCTGGCGTTCTACATCGTCGCCGCGGAGAAGCAGGGCGTCGCCCAGGACCAGCTCAGCGGGACCATCCAGAACGACATCCTCAAGGAGTTCATGGTCCGCAACACCTACATCTACCCGCCCGAGCCGAGCATGCGCATCGTCTCCGACATCATCGCTTACTGCGCTGGCCACATGCCCAAGTTCAATTCGATCTCGATCTCGGGCTATCACATGCACGAGGCCGGGGCGACGGCGGTGCAGGAGCTCGCCTTCACGATCGCCGACGGCAAGGAATACGCGAAGCGCGCGATGGCCGCGGGCCTGAAGCTCGATGATTTCGCGCCGCGCCTGTCGTTCTTCTTCGGCATCGGCATGAACTTCTTCATGGAAGTCGCCAAGCTGCGCGCCGCGCGCGCGCTGTGGTGCGAGGTGATGGAAGGGCTCGGCGCGCAGGATGAGCGCAGCAAGATGCTGCGCACGCACTGCCAGACCAGCGGCGTCAGCCTGCAGGAGCAGGACCCTTACAACAACGTCATCCGCACGACCGCGGAGGCCCTGGCGGCGGTGCTCGGCGGCACGCAGAGCCTGCACACCAACGCGCTCGACGAGGCGCTGGCGCTGCCCACCGACTTCTCCGCCCGCATCGCCCGCAACACCCAGCTGGTGCTGCAGGAGGAGACCGGCATCACCCACGTCGCGGACCCGCTCGGCGGTTCGTACTACGTCGAGGCGCTGACCGCGAAGCTGATCGCCGAAGCGCAGCGGCTGATGACCGAGGTCGACGCGATGGGCGGCATGACCGAGGCCGTCGCCAGCGGCATGCCCAAGCGGATGATCGAGGAAGCGGCGGCGGCGAAGCAGGCGCGCATCGACCGCGGCGAGGATGTCGTCATCGGCGTCAACAAGTACCCGCTCGACGAGCACTCGCCGATCGACACGCTCGACATCGACAACTTCGCCGTCCGCGAGGGCCAGATCGCGCGCATCGCCAAGGCCCGCGCGAGCCGCAACGAGGCGGCATGCCAGGTCGCGCTGAAGGCGCTGACCGAGGCGGCTCAAAATCCTCCCCGGGACGGGGAGGGGGACCATGCGCAGCATGGTGGAGGGGGCTTGCCGCACGCAAAGTCGTTCGAGGAGGAGAGCCCCCTCCGTCACCAGCCTTCGGCTGGCGCCACCTCCCCGTCCCGGGGAGGATCGAATCTGCTCGCCCTGGCCATTGAATGCGCTCGCCAGAACGCTACGCTCGGCGAAATCTCAGCTGCCCTGGAAGCCGCATTCGGTCGCTACGGCACCACGCCCACGCCGGTGAAGGGCGTGTACTCAAAGGCGTACACCGGCGACGAGCGCTATCAGCAAGTGGTCGAAGGCGTTGCGGCCGTCACCCGTCGCCTCGGCCGCGCGCC
>JANWHA010000137.1 GCA_025450635.1 Croceibacterium sp.
CCCGGCCGTCGACCCGCTCGATTCGACCTCGCGCGTGCTCACCGCCCGCACTGTCGGCCAGGAGCATTACGACACCGCGCGGCGCGTCCAGGAGATCCTGCAGCGCTACAAGTCGCTGCAAGACATCATCGCCATTCTCGGCATGGACGAGCTTTCCGAAGAGGATAAGCTAACGGTCAGCCGCGCCCGGAAGATCCAGCGCTTCTTAAGCCAGCCGTTCCACGTCGCCGAAGTGTTCACCGGCATCCCCGGCAAGTTCGTCCAGCTGGAAGACACCGTCCGCTCGTTCAAGGCGGTGGTCGACGGCGAATACGACCACTTGCCGGAAGCGGCGTTCTACATGGTCGGCGGCATCGACGAGGCGGTCGAGAAGGCCAAGAAGCTGGCCGAGGAAGCGTAAGCAAACAGTCCTCTCCCCTTCAGGGGAGAGGGAGGAGCCCCGAAGGGGCGGAGGGAGAGGGGCAGTAATCTGGAGTCCCCCTCTCCCAACCCTCTCCCCTGAAGGAGAGAGGGCTTCGAGGAAAAATGACATGGCCCTGCACTTCGAGCTCGTCACGCCGGAACGGCTGGTCCGATCGGAGGACGTCTACATGGTCGTCGTCCCCGGCACCGAGGGTGAGTTCGGCGTGCTCGAGGGCCATGCCCCGGTGATGTCGACCATCCGCGACGGCGCGGTGCAGGTCTACCGCACCGAAGGCGCCGCCCCGGAGAGCATCGAGGTGCGTGGCGGCTTCGCGGAAGTCGGCGATAGCGGCCTCACCGTTCTGGCGGAGCACGTCGAGGGCTGAGCAGAAGCAGCGGGAGCGGCTTGCGCCCGCCTGCGAAAAAAAACTCTTTCCTACAAGGCGGCAATGCTGCCAGCGTCGCAGCGATGACGCTCAATTTATCGGTAATCCGGCGCGCACACGCCTGCGAAAGGTCACATTGCGCCGCGGGCGCCAGACGCATTCGTCAGGGGAAACCGCGGAAGGTCACAGTCGCAAAAATCCGCCGATTTGTGTCAACCTCGCGGGAGGCCACGGTCGTCGACCGCGGTCGCGAGCGCCATCCGGCCTAAGCGGATTTTAACCATGACTCGGCGACAAGCACCCGGGGAAACGTGCAGGGGAGCGGATTGAATTCAACGGCAACAGCGCTGCGCAGATCCGCGTGGACCTTCACGAGGCCGGCCACCGCCGACTGGCTCGCTGCGGCTGTGCTGGTGCTTGCGGTGCTCGCCACCCGCGCCGTCTGGTTCGGCGATCCGGCAGCCGACTTCGACGAGCAGCTCTATTCGTTCATCGGCTGGCGCATGACCCACGGCGACTTGCCCTACGTCGAGGTATGGGACCGCAAGCCATTCGGCCTGTTCGCCATCTTCGCTTTCGCCCATTGGCTGATGGGCCCCGGCGCAATCGCTTACCAGGTGCTCGGCTGCATATGCACTTTTGCCGGTGCGTTGCTCGTCTACGGGTTGGCGAGAGAGTTGGTCGACCGGGCCTCGGCGACGGTCGCCGCGACGCTCTACGTCATCCTGCTCGCGGTCTACGGCAGCTATTCCGGCCAGACCGAGGAATTCCACACGCCGATCATGCTGGCGATGCTGTGGCTGGTGCGCGACCCCCGCCGCGCCAACGCACCCAATCGGGCGACGGCCGCAATGCTGCTCGGCGGGCTGGCGATGCAGATCAAGTACACCGTCCTGCCCCAGTGCCTGTTCTTCGGCGGCTATGCCCTTTACGGCGAATGGCGCGCCGGGGCCGGCGCGGCCCGGCTGGCCTGGCGCGCCGCGGTTTTTTCGGTGCTCGGCGTGCTGCCGACGGCGATCGTCGCGTTGCTCTACTTGCGGTGGGGTTACTTCGACCAATTCTGGTTCGCGAATTTCGTCAGCTTCTTCGAGCGCCTGCCGGCTCATTCAGGACGGCTGCGGCCCGACCTGTTCGTCGCGATCCTGCCGCTCGCGCTGCTGCTGGCGCTGGGTCCCTACGCGGCGTTCCGGCTCAATCCCCCGCGCGACTGGCGGATCTACGGGCTGTTCGCCGGTTGGGCGCTTGCCGCGCTGGCGACGGTGCTGATGCCAGGGACCGTCTATCTCTATTACTACGCGACCATGGCCGCGCCGGCCGCGCTGCTGGCGCTGCCGGTGATCGACGTGCGCTCGCCGGCGCGATTCCTGCCAGCGGCCATGCTCCTGCTCGCCGCCGGATACGTCGCCGACCTGCCGGGCGATTATGCCCACGCTCGCCAGGACCGTGCCGACATGGCGCGCCTGACTGCGGCGATTTCTCCGTACGTCGGCGCGCGGCGCGATTGCCTTTACGTGTTCGACGGGCCGACTTCGCTTTACCGCACGACCCGAAGCTGCCTGCCTTCGCGGTTCGTCTATCCGGATCATCTCAACAACGCGCTCGAGGCAAACGCGCTAGGCGTCGATCAGGTGAAGGAACTCGCCCGCATCCTGTCAAACCGGCCGGGCGTAATCGTCACCGCCGCGGTGCCCGTGACCGTGCAACGCGCCGAGAACCTCAAGCTGGTCCACAACGCCATCGACGCCGATTACCGGCCGCTGGCGACGGCGACCGTGCAGCAGCGGAAGATCACCGCGTGGGTCCGCCGCGACCTGCTCCCCCGCTGATCACAGCTCGGTCTTGGCCGGCTCGCGCACACGCCCGGCCCACCACAGATACAGGCCCGCGCCGATGATGATCGCGGCGCCGAGGAACGACAGCGCATCGGGCGTATCGCCGTAGAAGAAATAGCCGAACATCGTCGCCATCAGCAGCTGGCCGTAGGTCATCGGCGAAATCGTCGCCGCCCCCGCCTTCACCGTGCCCATGAAGATCAGCCATTGCGCCAGCGTGGCGGTGATGCCGATCAGCGCACAGCGCGCGATCACCGTCCAGTCGGTCGGATGGACATGGAATTTGGCCGGCCCCCAGAAGTGCATCACCACGGTCGTCAGGATCAGGAAGATCATCGCCGTGACCGACATGTAATACTGCAACGCCAGGTTGCTGGCGCGGCCGACGGCGACGCGGTTGGCGATGATCGTCACCGCCATGCCGCTGGCGCCCATCACCGGGAACAGCACGCCCCATCCGGCCGTGGCGAAGTTCGGCCGCAGCGCCAGGAACACGCCGGCGAACGCGGCCAGCGTGGCTACGAGAGTCGAAGGCCGTGCCCGCTCACCGAGCAGAAGCACCGCCAGCATCGCGGTGATCATCGGTTGCGTGAACTGGATCGTGGTGGCCGTCGCCAACGGCATCAGCCAGACGGCGAAGAACATGCCCAGCGCCGAGCAGCTGATGGCGATGCCGCGAACCCACTGGATCGGGTCGCGCGGCAGGCGCAGCGCGGCCACGCCCTCGGCCCGCGCCAGCAGTGCCGCCAGCACGCTCGCGCCGACGAAATAGCGTGTCGCCGCCATCACCGTGGCGGGCCACAGGCCGGCCATCCCCTTGACGATCGCATCGCCGATCGAGAGCGTGCAGAATCCCGCCAGCGCGTAAGCCAGGCCGGCCCTGTCGGATTGCTGCATGAACGCCCTGCTCCCGCCCTCGCAAGCGCTCGCTTAGGGGTTGGCTCGCGCCATCGCAATGGCGAACCGCCCGCGCGGCCCTCGACCTTTACCGATCGTTAAACCAGCATGCTTAACAAAGCGCCAAGGGGCGGCGCCACGCTGCTTGAGGGGGACAGCGATGGAGCTCAACCAGCAGGGCTTTGCGATTGCGGAAGAGGTCGCGCTGGCGCGGCCCGACGTCACCATCGTGATGCCTTGCCTCAACGAGGTGCAGAGCCTCCCCCATTGCATCGGCAACGCGCTGGAAGCGCTGGCTCGACTGCGGACGGAGCTGGGATTGAGCGGCGAGATCGTCATCGCCGACAACGGCTCGAGCGACGGCAGCCAGGCCCTGGCTACCGAGCTCGGCGCGCGGGTCGTGCCGGTGGCGGAGCGGGGCTATGGCGCCGCGCTGATCGGCGGCTGCGATGCGGCGCTCGGCCAGTACATCCTGATGGGCGACTGCGACGGCAGCTACGATTTCGTCGAGGGCATCCCGATGGTCGCCAAGCTGGCCGAAGGCCACGACGTTTGCATGGGATCGCGCTTCCTCGGCGGGATCGCGCCCGGCGCGATGCCGTGGAAGAACCGCTACATCGGCAACCCGGCGCTGACCGGAATTCTGAACGTCTTCTTCCGTTCCGGCATCAGCGATGCCCATTGCGGGCTGCGCGCTTTGCGCAAGGAAGCCTTCACGCGCATGAAGCTTACCGGCCGCGGCATGGAATTTGCCAGCGAGATGGTGATCAAGGCGGCCTTGCTAAAGCTGAAGGTGGCCGAAGTCGCGGCGACCCTCTCGCCCGACTTGCGCGAAAGAGAGCCTCACCTGCGTCCATGGCGCGACGGCTGGCGGCACTTGCGCTACCTCTTCATGCTCTCGCCCACGTGGGTGTTCGGCGTTCCGTCGCTTCTGGCGTTACTCCCCGCGACGGTAATCTTCGCCGTGGCCCTGACGCACTATCTCGGCCTCGTTCCAGGGATCTCTCCTTTCGGAGTCAGTTGGTGCGTCGCAGCCGGATTCCTGGCGACCTGCGGTCATCTCGGGCTGATCATGGCGATCGCGACCCATTTCTATGGCGTGCGCAACGGCTACCGCCTGCTTAGGCCCACGTTTCGCCGATACGGGAAATGGCTAACGCTAGAGACCATGCTGGTGCTCGGCATCGGCATGATCTTCGCGGGCGCGGCAGGCCTTGTCGCAGTTGCGTTCCACTGGTCGGCGATCGATTATCGCGCGCTCGAAAACCCTCTTCCTCTCGTGCTTTCAAGCGTCATCGGCGCCATCGGCGTGCAAAACGTCCTCGGCGGTTTCATGCTCGCCATCATTGCCGGCAACGACAACCAACTGGCCCCGAGCCACGAACCGCGATCGGAGGCGAACTGAGATGGCTGGCGACGCGCGGATCGCGGTCGTTATGCCAGTCCACAACGGAGAAAAATGGCTGGCGGCAACGCTCGACAGCCTGGTGGCACAGGGCGACGCCGGACTGGAAGTGGTCATCCGCGATTCGACCGCCGGCACCGGCTGCCGCGCGACCGTCGATGGCTATCGCGACCGGCTCACCATCGATTACGCCCATTGTCCACAGGTCATAAGCTGGACCGCAAAGACCAACGATGCGGCGCGGTCGGCATCGGCGTCCCATCTCTGCATTCTTCACCAGGATGATCTGTGGCTGCCCGGACGATTGGCGGTCGCCCGTGAATTGCTGGCGCAACACCCGTCCGCGGCCCTGATCTGCAATCCGTCTCGTCTCATCGATGCCGACGGACGTGTCGTCGGGCAGTGGCGTCCTCCCCTGCCGCCGGGCGAGGTGGAGCGCAGCGTCTTCCTCGAACGGCTGATCGTGCAGAATTTCATTTCGATGCCCGGTACGCTCATGCGCCGCGACGTCTGGCTGGCGGTCGGCGGGATGGACGAGAGCCTGTGGTACACCCCCGACTGGGACCTCTATCTCAAGCTGGCTCGATACGGCACCATCGTCTACGACCCGCAGCCAACGACTGCCTTTCGCCTCCATGGCGGCTCACTCACGCTGACCGGAAAGCGAAACGAACTCGCCAATGAGCTGGCCCTGGTGCTCGAGCGCCACTTGCCGCTGGTTTCACCTACCGCTTCGCGGCTCGGCCGTGCCTCGGCGACGATCAACACATTGCTCGCGGACGCCGCTCTCGGCAATTTGCGCGCCTTGTCGCAAGCCGTGGCCACGGTACTCAGGCTAGGACTGGGCGACGGCGCCAGGTATCTTCGTTACTCGCGAATCCTCGAGCGAACCCTGCCGCGGCTGCGGCTGCGGCTATCAGGGCGGCTTTAGGCGTGAGGCTCAGGTCGAGGAAGCGCACGATTCTGCTGTTGGCGAGCTCGTTCGCAGCCGCGGCGGCGCTCGTAACCCTGCTGTTTCGCCTGCGCGGACTCACGCTGCAGGACATAGTGCGGACACTCGAGGCAACCCCAGCCTGGTTGCTCGCGGTGCTCGCTGCTCTGACCATTGCCAACCAGATAGTCGGCGTCGAACGATGGCGCGCCGCCTCGCGGTGGCTTCATCCGCGGGTGCCGCAAATGGATTATCTCGCGATGATAGAGACGACCACCTGGGGAGCGTTCGTCGGTCAGTTCGTCCCGGCCCAGCTCAGTATCGCCGCCGCGCGCTGGACCGACGCGCGCAACAGCGCAGCCGTCGCGTCAACACTCTATGAGCAGGTCTTTGGCCTGATCATTCTCACCGCGGCAGCCGTTGCCGCACTGCTGACATTGATGTTGCGCATGGGAGGCGCGGCTTCGTTTGCGATATTCGGACTCGCGATGTTGGGCGGATGCCTGATGATCCGCTGGAGCCTGGCCCTTGGGGCGTCTGCTGCTGGGCGTTACGCGGGGCTGCACCTGCCCGGTTCAGCGGCGGCCGCGCTGCTAGCCGGTCCGCTGGCACGAGCCAGCCAGGCACCGGCGGCGACGCTTGCTATATTGTGCGGCTGGTCGCTGCTGCGCCTCGCGCTCCTGAGCGCGCGCACGTTGGTGATCGCTTATGCCTACGTTTCCGGAATCGACTGGACTGTCCTGGTGATCGGATCTCCGTTCGTGGGGCTGGCGGTGTCGGTCCCGTTCCTTCCAGCGGGGCTTGGCGTGACCGAGTGGACATGGACCGGTTTGCTGGTGGCGGCCGCCGCGCCGGCACGCGTAGCGGCGTTGACAGCGATCGTTTTCCGCGTCGTCAATATCGCCATTCTCGCAGCGGTCACTCTCGCCATCTTCGTCCTCGGTCGCTTGGGCCGCCGGCCATGGGTCCGTCCTCGCCTGCTCAACGATCTTGCCGCCTGACCGCAGCTTCGGCCTGTGGTCCACGATCAACACGAGTAGCCGTGCCTTTCGATCACTTCGCGCGATGCAACGGCAAACGCCCGCAGCTCGTCGTCCTTCTTCCACGCATCGACGCGCTCGATCGAAAGCATCTTGTCGAATTCGCGTGAATCTTCGGGGGAATCGAGACCGCAGAACCGCAGAACGTGGCCGAGTACCGCTGGCGGGTCGAGCATCAAGTCCTCGTAGCGGATCGTGAGCTGCCGTTCGCCAGGTACATCTTTCAGCGCCAGAGTGACTCGGTCGAGATATTCCGACCACAAACTCAGACCGCCTGCGAGCGATGCACAGCGAACGGAACTGACGACGCTCCGGCGGCGCAACAGCGGCGGCCACGCAGTGCTTCGGCCGGTTGGATAGTGCCGCGCGGTCCGCTGGAGGAACGCCGATTGGCGCGCCCGAAGGCTGGCCGCAACGTCCACCCCGTGGCGGGTGAGGTTGACAATCCTGGCGTCCGGAAACAGCCGCAGCCAGATCGGCAGCGTCACCGAATTGCGCGGGTCCTTCCAGCCCCACGCCTGGGGAAAGCCCAAAGACGGGTTTCTGCCTCGCAGGTAGCGGTGGCCCGAGAAAAGAGCGCCGTACGGGGATTCGAGATAGCGCCGCAACTGCGCCGCGATACCGTCGGCAATGCGCTCGCTCTGAAGCAGCCAGTCGATCGGCTCGGGATTGTCCCACGCGGCGCCGCATTGCAGCAAGATCCACTCGTTAAGACCGATGAAGAAATACGCCTCGTTGTTGGCATCCTTGAGCCACCCGGAAAAGGCGCCGGACAGATCGAGAAGCCTGGACAGGACGGTGGTGCCGGACCTGTGCATCCCTGTGACGATGATAGGGTTGCTATGAAGGTGCATATGCAGTTCCAGTGTCGCAGCCGAGGATCGTCGCCAGGGTTCAGTTCCGGCACGTCGTCCGGGGAATATCGTCGCCCGAATTCAGCCGGATCTCGGGGATTCGCAAGCGCGCGGCATCGGCATCGGTGAAGAACTCGACGCGATACTGCTTGCACAAGATCGCCATCTGATCGTCGGTCAGCATGAAGCCCGCCAGCCGCTTGGGTGAATTGTCCATCAGCGGGCTATTGCGCACGAGATCCCAGGTGTAGGCATGTTGCGGAGCGTCGATCACGACGACGTCCGCCTTCAGCCGGTTGAGATTTCGATTCGCCGCGACATACGGCGCGGCTTGGCGCCACGCCTGGTACGCGCGCAAGGGCAGCAGTATCCCGACCGACAAGATCAGCGCGGAAGCGAACACCGCTCGCCAAGCGCTGCTCTCGCGATCGGCGATTTGAAACCACGCGTATGTCGCCAGCAGCGCGACATTGCCTAGTTCGTCGTGAAGATAACGGTACCCCCAGCCATGCCCTTGATAGGGGAGCACGAAGAACATGAACAGGGGGGGAAGGAGAATGCCGGCCCACGCGGCCCGCAATGGACCGCCATCGCGCATCACCTTGCCCGCGCTCGCCAGCATCAGCACGATCGCAAGCGGATTCTGCCACAGGAGGAAACGCAGCAGGTTCAACGCCATCTGGTCCGCATCACGCAGGTCGAACGTGCGCACCATGGCGACCATCTTGCCCACCAGTGCTCCCGTGTCGCGCGCTTTTCCGGCGGCAGCCGGGACGCTCATCATCGCCGCCGTCACACTGTCGTAGTTGCTCCACAGCAGGATTCCAGCGAGGATCGTCAGACCGTGCGCCACGGCCCAGCGCCGCTCCCCGGACACGAAGCCTTCGAGCAGGAACGGCAGCGCGAACAGAGGAAAGAAGACGAGCTGATGCAGCCCGATCGCCAGTAATCCGATCGGCACTGCCAGGAGATGAGCTGAGGCGCGCCGCCTCAAGATCAGTGAAAGCCACGCCAGGTTGAACGCCAAATGCGCGCTCATGGCGTAAGGCGTCATCGCGGCGAGCAGCAATTGGGCCGAACTGGCGAGCAGCAGGGCGCAGACCAGCGGTGCGCTTCGGTACTCCGGCATCAACTGCCGGGCGATCGAAGCGGCCAGCAACACCGAAACCGCGGCGAGCAGCGGACTCGCCAATGGGCCGAGCGCCATTTGGATCAGCGCGTTGACCGGCAGGTACCCCGATGACCACCAGCCGCTGGGCAGAAGGTGCAGGAACACCGGTTGCAGCGCCCTCGCGTAGGACTGCCATGCGGCGGGTATGTGCGCCATCGGTGCGCCGTGAGCGAAGATCAACCCGTCCGCGCGGGCCCAGAACTCGTCCATCGAGAGGGGATAGAAGTCGAACACCAGCCATGCGCCCGCGACGCCCACCACAACCACACACGCGGAGATGGCTGGAATCGGGACTTGCTCCAGGGACGCCATGAGAGCGCTCAAGCGAAGTCGCGCAACAGGCGAAAACAGCGCGCCGCGGACCAGCAACGTGAATGCGAGGACGACGAAGAGCGCAGGGATATCCTGCTTCATCAGGAAGTATTGCGGGAGGAACTGCGCATTGCCGAGGTGCAGGTAAAGAATCGCCAGCGGCAAAAGCGCGAGCAGCACCACTATCGTCGGGCGCCACAGCTCAGCTGCCAACCCGCGCTCGATCGCCTTCGACGCCATTTATGCCCCCTCCGCCCCCGCGTTAGCGGCTGCGCGTTAACCAAATTATACCGGCGCGCCCCTGATCGGCAGTGTGGTTAGGAAAGCCTCAACAGTTGCTGCTTACGGCTAGCTTCCCCGAGGCCGCCCGGCCGGCTGCCCCAGGCGAGATCGCAGTTAATTTGAAGGGTTTGGCGGGTCCATCCGCGGCATTAGGAAATCTTCAGCATTTCCAGCTTATTCACCATCGCCGACACGCGGGCCAGCACGCGGCGGCCTCCGCCGGCAGAAGCTTGAGGGTTGAGAACGCAATGAGCGCATTCGGACGCAAGAACGGCCCCAGCGGAATGGCTCCGGGCGCCCGCCCGAGCTTCGGCGTCGCCCGTCCGATGAAAGGCGGCGCCATGCCCAAGCCGGCGCCGGAAGCCGCGCCACCCGGCGGCGAGCAGTTCCCGCCGCTGCCCGGCGGCCACGGAGGCATGCCGCAAGACAGCGGCATCCTGGCCAACAAGTCCGACGCCATGACTCGCCTGGCGGACCGCGCCAACAAGGTCGAATCCGGCCAGGCCGAGATCGGCGGCTTCGAAGCGAGCGTCCACAAGATCAAGGAGCAGGTGCTGCCGCGCCTGCTCGAGCGCGTTGACCCGGAAGCGGCCTCTACGCTGAGCAAGGAAGAGCTGTCCGAAGAGTTCCGCCCGATCATCATGGAGGTGCTGGCCGAGCTCAAGGTTACCCTCAACCGCCGCGAGCAGTTCGCGCTCGAGAAGGTGCTGATCGACGAGCTGCTCGGCTTCGGCCCGCTCGAAGAGCTTCTCAACGACCCCGACATTTCCGACATCATGGTCAACGGTCCCGACCAGACCTACGTCGAAAAGAAGGGCAAGCTGCAGCTCTCCGCGATCCGCTTCCGCGACGAGCAGCACCTGTTCCAGATCGCCCAGCGCATCGTCAACCAGGTCGGCCGCCGGGTCGACCAGACCACGCCGCTGGCCGACGCGCGCCTGAAGGACGGCAGCCGC
This sequence comes from Croceibacterium sp., assembly GCA_025450635.1. Lineage (GTDB taxonomy): Bacteria > Pseudomonadota > Alphaproteobacteria > Sphingomonadales > Sphingomonadaceae > Croceibacterium_B. The sequence goes on from JANWHA010000137.1 coordinate 10,469, forward strand.
GTCAACGTGATCGTCCCGCCGCTCAGCTTGCGCGGCACCGCGATCTCGATTCGTAAGTTTTCCGAGAAGCCGATCACGCTCGACATGCTCAAGGACTTCGGCTCGATGTCCGACCGGATGTGCACCGCGCTGAAGATCGCCGGCGCGACCCGGATGAACGTGGTCATCTCCGGCGGTACCGGTTCCGGTAAGACGACGATGCTCAACGCCCTGTCGAAGATGATCGACCCGGGCGAGCGCGTGATCACCATCGAGGATGCGGCCGAGCTTCGCCTGCAGCAGCCCCACTGGCTGCCGCTCGAAACCCGCCCGCCGAACCTCGAAGGCCAGGGCGCCATCACCATCGGCGACCTCGTCCGTAACGCCCTGCGTATGCGCCCGGACCGCATCATCCTCGGCGAAATCCGCGGCGCGGAGTGCTTCGACCTCCTGGCCGCCATGAACACCGGCCACGACGGCTCGATGTGCACGCTGCACGCCAACAGCCCGCGTGAGTGCCTGGGGCGCATGGAGAACATGATCCTGATGGGCGACATCAAGATCCCGAAGGAAGCGATCAGCCGCCAGATCGCCGAATCGGTCGACCTGATCGTCCAGGTGAAGCGCCTGCGCGACGGTTCACGCCGCACGACCAACATCACCGAGGTGATCGGCATGGAAGGCGACGTGATCGTCACCCAGGAGCTGTTCAACTTCGAATACCTCGACGAGAGCGAGGACGGCCGCATTCTCGGCGAGTTCCGCAGCACCGGCCTGCGGCCCTACACGCTCGAAAAGGCGCGCCAGTTCGGCTTCGACCAAGCTTACCTGGAGGCCTGCCTCTAAGGGATCGCCGCTCCGGCGGCTTGCCAATCGGTGATATCGGGCGCAGCTTCGCCTCGCCGGCCCTCGCCCTGCACTTTGCGGACGAATCGAGAGGGCCGCGAGGGGAGATCAGCCGATGAAACCCTTCACTACGATAGCCGCCATCGTGCTCGGTATCGTCGCGCTCGCGCATCTCTATCGCCTGATTCACCCGTTCGACGTCGTCGTCGGCGGATGGCCCGCGCCGCAGTGGGTCAGCATCCTCGGCCTTCTCGTTCCGGGCATGCTGTCGATCATGCTGTGGCGGGAAGCGCGCGGTTAGCGGTGCGCCCAGCCGCTCGCTGCCATCGCCATCAGCACCAGGCCGGCGAAGGCGGTCACAGCCGAAAGATCCCGCCAGGGAACCCAGCCGACCGCATCGACGTGTCGCCGCCGACGGCGGCGCAAGTCGCCCAGCGCCGCGACGATCGAGATCAGCAGGAGCGCCCCGCCCCACAGCCCGAGCACGGTTGCTTCGCTCGCAAAGCGGATGAAGTCGGGCGGCCAGGCCATGCCGCGGCATATGGAGCGCGTGGGGCGCAGCGACAATCCTCGGCTTAGTCAGCCGGGCGCTTGATCCCGGCCCACGCGCCCGTATGCCGGTCAGGTGGACGCCACGCTCTCCGACCCTCGCCCGCTGCTGGCGCTGCTGATCCGGCTCGGCGCGATCGCCGCGCTGGCGACGATGTCGGCGCTGATCAAGGTCGCCGCCGGCCACGGCATCCATTTGCTGGAGATCATGTTCTGGCGCCAGGCGATCGCGGCGCTGATCATGCTCGCGTGGGTGGTCCCGCGCGGCGAGCTGCGCTCGCTCGCGACCCAGCGGCCGCGCACGCATTTCCTGCGCGCGCTCTACGGCACGGTCGGCATGCTGTTCAATTTCGGCGCGGTCATCCTGCTGCCGCTGGCCGAGGCCACGACGATGGCCTTCACCGCGCCGATCTGGGCGGTGATCCTGGCCACGCTGCTGCTCAAAGAGAAGATCGGGGTGTGGCGCTGGTCGGCGGTGCTGTTCGGCTTTGGCGGGGTGCTGCTGATCGCCCAGCCGGGCAGCGGCACGTTCCCCGTCTACGGCGCGGCGGTGGCCCTCGCCGGCGCCTTCATGGTTGCGCTGATCTCGATCCAGATCGCCGACCTCAACCGCACCGACAAGCCGCTCACGATCGTATTCTACTTCGCGCTGTTCAGCGTGCCGATGACGGCGATTGCCTTGCCGTTCGTGATGACCCGGCACCACGCCGCCGACTGGGCGCTGCTGTTCGCGATCGGCGCGTTCGGGGTCCTCGGCCAGTTGCTGCTGACGGCGGCGCTGCGCTTCGGCGCAGTCGCCAGCGTGATCGTGATGGATTATTCGCAGCTGTTCTGGGCGACGCTCTACGGATGGGCGCTGTTCGCCAGCCTGCCGCCGGCGAGCACCTGGCTCGGCGCGCCGCTGATCATCGCCGCTGGCCTCGTGATAGCGTGGCGCGAGCACCGTCTGGCGCATCCCACCCTGCGCGACGTCTCCCGGGCCGAAGGAACTTAGGTTTCGGGCGGGAGTTTTGCCCTGCGTTGTTCCCGAGTGGACACATGAAAGGACAAGATCATGCTGCGCAAAGTCATCATCGTGCTCGCCGCGAGCGCCATCGCCATGAGCGCGACCGCCTGCAAGACCGTTCGCGGCGCCGGCGGCGACATCCAGTCGGTCGCCAACGCCGGTTCGCGCGCGACTCACTAACCGCTCGATAGAGCGCCCAAGCGGCCGCCGGAGCGATCCGGCGGCCAATTGCTAGGCGGCGGGCCGATAGACCAGCATCAGGTTGTTCGCCGGCATCGTCACGCGGCGCGAGCGGACGAAGCCGTGCCTCGCCGCCAATCCATCGAGCCAGGTGACGGAACGCAGGCCCCACGCGGGATCGCGGCCCTTCAGGCTGGCGTCGAACTCGAGGTTGCTGGCCGCAGTCGGCACGTCGTCCTCCAGATAGGGACCATAAAGGATCAGCGGCGCGCCCGCGGGCAGCAGCCGCGCCGCACCCGCGAGAAGCCCCTCGGTGGCCCGCACGGGGCTGATATGGACCATATTGATGCACAGCACCGCGTCCGCGCGCTCGGTCGGCCAGGCGGGTGAGGCCGCGTCGAGCTCGAGCGGCGGCCGAAGGTTCGCCAGGCCTTCGTCCATGCGCCACGCCTCGATCGACTGTCGGGCGGCAAGATCGGGATCGCTCGGTTGCCAGGCGAGCGCGGGAAAAGCCCTGGCGAAATGGACCGCGTGCTCGCCCGTGCCGCTGGCGACTTCCAGTACCAGCCCCGCAGGCGGCAATTCCTCGGCCAGCACCGCGGCGATCGGGTCGCGGTTGCGTGCCGCTGCCGGGGCCTGCCGCTTCATCCGAACCCGTCCAGCCGCCGTTCGAGCCGGGCGATTGCGTCGTTGTCGTGCACGAAGCTGCCGCGGGCTTTCTCCTTGGCCGCTTCCAGCGCGGCCCGGGCAACCCGCCGGGCGTCGATCGAGCGGAAACGGCGGCGCTCGCCGCGCAGGAAGCGGTCGGTGAGCGGGCTCGCCAGGATCGCCAGCCGCTCCGCGGGCCGCCGGTCGCGCGAGCGCGGGCCCCGGAGCAATCCGGGCCGAAGGATGTCGAGCCGATGAAGGCGCAGCTTGCGTACCGCCGCTTCGACCTCCGCCTTGACGCGCAGGTAGAACGACCGGCTCACCGGGTCGGCGCCCACGGACGAGATCAGCACGAAGTTGCTGACGCCGGCATCCTTGGACGCCCGGGCGACCCGCAACACCAGCTCCTCGTCGACCGCGCGGAACGCCGCTTCGTCCTCGCCGGCCTTGCGCCACGTCGTACCCAGCGCGCAGATGACCGCATCGGGCGCGACTGCCGTCACCGACTGCGCCCACTCGGCCGGATCGGCGACCAGCATCTCCATCCGCGCGCCTTTCGGCATCGGCGCCTCGCGCCGGGTCAGCGCTATCAGGCGGACGTCGGAGCGGCCGACACAGGCCTCCATTACCCGCGTGCCGACAAGACCGGTCGCGCCGACAAGCAGAATGCGGCGGACCTCAGACATGGATCAGCCCGCGCGGGACCTTGCCGAAGATCTCGCGGTAGCGCGCCATCGCATAATGGTCGGTCATCCCGGCGATGAAATCGGCGATGTGCCGGCTCCGGGCTGGCTCGCCGGCTGGCAAGGCGACACGCCAGGGCTCCGGCAGCAGCGCCGTATCCTGATGGTAAGCGGCGAACAGCCTGGCGATCACGCCACGAGCGCGCTCGGCGGTGAGCTTCTGGCGCGGGTGATGGTACAGATTATCGTACATGAACCGTTTCAGCGCCCGTTCCTGTGCGGCCATGCCCACAGAGAGCGCGGCGAATGGCTGTGGCGCTGCGCGAACTTCGTCGGCCGAAGCGATCCCGGCAAGCCGCCCGCGCGTCTCTTCCAGCAGGTCGTTCACCATCAACCCGATCTGGCCCCGGACGAGCTCGCGGACCAGTGCCTCGCGTGCGGCGCCGTGGAAACGCCCCTCCACGGCCCGCCACTGCTCGGCGACGAAGTCCAGCTCGAGCAATTGGTCGAGGTTGAGCATTCCCGCCCTCAGGCCATCGTCGATGTCGTGGTTGTCGTACGCGATATCGTCGGCCAGCGCGGCGACCTGTGCCTCGAGCGAGGGCTGGCGCGCGAGGTCGAGCGGTAAGGCGGCGTCGAGCTCTTCCAGCGCCCAGCCGGGCCGCTTGACCGGCCCGTTGTGCTTGGCGAGGCCCTCGAGCACTTCCCAACTGAGGTTGAGCCCGGGGTGGGTGCAATAAGGGCTGTCGAGCCGCATCAGCGTGCGCAGGGTATGCTCATTGTGGTTGAACCCGCCGCGCGCTTGCAGGGCCCCGGCCAGCGCTTCCTCCCCCGGGTGGCCGAACGGCGGATGGCCGATGTCGTGGGCCAGGCACAGGGCTTCGGTCACGTCCTCGTCGAGCCCGAGCGCGCGGGCGATCACGCGGCCGATCTGGGCGACTTCCAGGCTGTGGGTCAGGCGGACGCGGTAATGGTCGCCGTCGGGCGCGATGAACACCTGCGTCTTGCCGGCCAGGCGACGGAAGGCAATCGAATGGAGGATACGGTCGCGGTCGCGCTGAAACTCGCTGCGCGGCCCGCGCGGCCCCAAGCGGTCCTCGACGAACTCGCGCCCGCGCGAGCGCGCGGGGTCGGAAGCGTACGGGGCCCTCTCCATCCCTCGCGGTTACGGTGCGGGTGCGGGGATGACAACGGGAACAAAGCGAGACAGCGATCCTCCCCATTTTGCGCAGCCAAATGGGGAGGTGGCAGACGCCGAAAGCGGCTGACGGAGGGGTTATGGCGCTCCGCTCTACCCCTCCACCACCGCCTTCGGCGGCGGTCCCCCTCCCCGTTTGCCGCTTCGCGAAAAACAGGGAGGATCAGGTCATCCCTCGCCCAAAATCCACTCCGCCGCCTTCTCGGCGTGGATGCGGGTGCTGTCGTAGATCGGCAGCACGTTGGCGTCGACGTCGACCACCAGCTCCAGCTCGGTGCAGGCGAGCACGATCGCTTCGGCGCCTTCCTGCTCCTTGACCGTGATCATCGTCTTCAGCGCCCGCTCGGCATCGCGAGTGACCTTCCCGACCATCAGCTCGTCGTAGATGATCCGGTCGAGTGTCTCGACGTTTTCCATGTCGGGAGGAAGCAGATCGATGCCGTGGGAGACAAGGCGCCGGCGATAGAAGCTTTCGGTCATCACGTTGCTGGTGCCGAACAGCGCGGCGGTGGCGATTCCGTCGGCCTTCATCTTCTCGCCGACGCATTCGGCGATGTGCAGGATGGGCACCGACACCGCTGCGGCGACGGTGTCGTAGACCTTATGCATCGAATTGGCGGCGATGATCACGGCCCCCGCACCGCACGTCTCGAGCCGCTTGGCGGAATCCGACAGGATGCTCGCCGCCTTGTCCCAACCGTCCTGCTCGCGGACCGCATAGAGCTGGGAAAAGTCCAGGCTTTCGATCAGCAACGGCGCGCTCGAGCGGCGGTCGGTCCCCGCCTGCACGATCGTGTTGATGTGCGAGTAGTAGGTGCGGGTCGAGACCCAGCTCATCCCGCCGATCAGCCCCAGCTTGCGCACGCGGTGTTCCTCATGTCCGGCGGATCAGTGAACGCCTAATGGTGAATTTCGCCTTACCGCGACTATTCCGGCTCAGTCGGCGAGTGACTTGTTGATTTCCTCGACCATCTTCTTGGCGTCGGCCAGCAGCATCATCGTCTGGTCGAGGTAGAACACCTCGTTGTCCACGCCGGAATAGCCGACGCCGCTCATGGAGCGCTTGAGGAACATGATCGTCTTGGCCTTGCCGACATCGAACACCGGCATGCCGTAGATCGGGCTCGACTTGTCGGTCTTGGCGGCGGGATTGACCACGTCGTTGGCGCCGATGATGAAGGCGACGTCGCATTGGGCGAACTCGTGGTTGATGTCCTCGAGCTCGTAGACCTCGTCGTACGGCACGTTGGCTTCGGCGAGGAGCACGTTCATGTGCCCCGGCATGCGGCCGGCGACGGGATGGATCGCGTACTTCACGTTGACCCCATGCGCCTTGAGGTTGTCGGCCATGTCGCGCAGCACGAACTGCGCCTGGGCGACCGCCATCCCGTAGCCGGGGATAATGATGACGTTCTCCGCCTGCTTGAGCAGGAACGCCGCGTCCTCGGCGCTGCCGCGCTTATAGGGCCGCTGCTCCCTGGCTTCGCCCACCGCTGCGGAGGTCGCACCGAAGCCGCCCGCTATCACGCTGATGAAGCTGCGGTTCATCGCCCGGCACATGATGTAGCTGAGGATCGCGCCGGAGCTGCCGACCAGCGCCCCGGTGATGATCATCGCGGTGTTGTGCAGCGTGAAGCCCATCGCCGCCGCCGCCCAGCCCGAGTAGCTGTTGAGCATCGATACCACGACCGGCATGTCCGCCCCGCCAATCGGGATGATCAGCAGGAAACCGATCGCAAAGGCGAGCGCCACGACGATCCAGAACAGATTGTTCTCGCCGGGCCCGGCGTGGGCCGAAGCGGCGAACATTCCCACCAGTACAATGATGGCCGCCAGAGTGCCGAGGTTGATCACGTGCCGCGCCGGCAGGATGATCGGCGCACCCGACATGTTCCCGTTGAGCTTGGCGAAGGCGATCACCGACCCAGAGAACGTGATCGCCCCGATCGCCGCGCCGAGCGACATCTCGATCCGGCTGACGGTGAGGATGTTGCCGTCCGCCCCGAGGATCGCGAACGCGCCGGGGTTGAGGAATGCGGCGATGGCGACGAGCACCGCGGCCATGCCGACGAGCGAGTGGAAGGCCGCGACGAGTTGCGGCATCGCGGTCATTTGGATTTTACGGGCAGTTACGAACCCGATGGTGCCGCCGATAGCAATGGCGGCCAATATGGGTATCCCGACGCTAAGCAGATTATTGTTGAGGTCGTATATTGTGCTGCACCCGGCAGAGCCAATTGCGCACGGCTTCAAACACTCCCCTGTGCCTGGTACACAACCCGTCGGAATTGAACCGACCGGTCCCATCCATGGAATATGTGTCACTAGCGTCGTCACAACGGCGATCAGCATGCCGAGCATGCCGAGCCGGTTGCCGGTGCGGCTGGTCGCCGGGGAACTTAGCCCCCGCAGCGCGAGGATGAACAGCACGCCCGACGCGAGATAGGCGAGCGCGACCCACGGGTTCACGGCGACGGTGGGCTCCATCTTACTGGCCCTCCGCCTTGGGAGCCGGGCGCTCCTTCTTCTTGTACATCGCCAGCATCCGCGCGGTGACCGCGAAGCCGCCGAAGATGTTCACGCTGGCGAGCGCCACCGCAACGAGCCCGAACCACTTCGCTCCCGAGGCCCCCGCCGCCGCGCTGGCGATCAGCGCGCCCACGACGATCACCGAGCTGATCGCGTTGGTCACGCTCATCAGCGGCGTATGCAGCGCCGGGGTGACCGACCACACGACGTAATACCCGACGAAGCAGGCGAGGACGAAGATCGACAGGATGCTGATGAAGTCCATGGGCCCGCTTTCCTCCCCGTCACCCCTTCGGCGTTGCCGCCTTCGCGGTCGCCTTCTTGGCCCGCGGCTGCTTCAGCTTCTGCGCGATCTCGACGGCGTTGCCCTCAGGGTCCTGGTAGTACATCACCTTGATCCCGAGCGGCGCGACTTCGGTGATGTCGAGCGCGGGGGTGAGGCCTTGCGCGGCGAGGGCGGCTTTGGTGGCGGCGAGGTTGGTGGTCGACAGCGTCACCTGCGAATAGCCCTGGACGGCGGCATGGCCGGGCGGCTTCGCA
>JANWHA010000138.1 GCA_025450635.1 Croceibacterium sp.
GCGCGCGCGGATGCTGCATCGCGTCGGTCACGGCCTGCTTGGTGATCGCGTTGAAGGTGACCCGCTCGACGTCCTTGGGCAACGCCTTGCGGTTCTTGAGCAGCTCCTGGACGTGCCAGCTGATCGCCTCGCCCTCGCGGTCGGGGTCGGTGGCGAGGATCAGCCGGTCGGCCTTCTTGGCCATGTCGGCGATCGCCTTGACCTGGTCGCGGTTGCGCTTGTCCTGGTAGACCTCCCAATCCATCGCGAAGCCTTCGTCGGGCCGCACGCTGCCGTCCTTGGGCGGCAAGTCGCGGACGTGGCCGTACGAGGCGAGGACCTTGTAGTCCCCGCCGAGATACTTCTCGATGGTCTTCGCCTTGGCCGGCGATTCAACAATCACAAGCTGCATGAAACGACCGCAATGCCCCTAACGCGTATGTGTACGCGCGAGGGTGATGCCTCCGAAACGGATTCGTCAACCCACCCGCTGACGCCAAACGGCGTTATTAGCTTTTCGGAACAGAACAGCAACGAAGGGAAAGCTCATGCGCTGGATCATTTTCGCGGCCGCCGTGGCGGTCACCTTGTCGGGCGCGGCTGCCGGTCAAGCTCGCTCCGGCCAATCTCACTCAGCCCAGTATCGTGCGAGCCGATATCGGTCTGGCGAGTATCATTTCGGCGGTTATCATTCCGGCGGGCATCATTCGGCCCCGGCTCGGTCGGTCAGCGCCTGCGCACAGGGTGAGCTGACGCGGATCCGCGTGTCGAAGATCAAACCCGGCGGCTCGATCGCGGGATTCCGCGATGCCGTCGCCGCGCACTCCCGGTGGTACAAGGCGCACGGCTACCACATCGAGCAGCGGATCGCGCCAGCGGTGCAATTCTCCAGGGGCAAGGCTCGCGCCGCGTCGCAGGAAGTGATGACCTTTGCCACCAGCGACGATGTGCCGCGCGAGAAGCACGACGCCGCGTGGGACGCGTTCGTCGCCAAGTACCGCGCCAACTCGGAGATCGAGCGGGAAACGATCGTCTGTATGTCCAGGTCATAACCCACCAGACGAACGTTCATTCGAAAGCGGCAGCAAGCTCCTTGGGAGCGCCGATCACCAATCCGTAAAGCGCGACCCCCATCGCCAGCGCGAGGACGCTGCTGGCGCTGCTGGCGATCTGCGAAATGATCATGCCGGCCAAACTCGCGCGGCCGAGCATGAACGTGCACAGGAGCGAGATCGCTATCGTCGGGACGAGGAACGCCAGCAGCGCGGCGAGGATCTGGAACTCGTTGTCCTTGGTCCGCTCCCAGCTTTCGCCGAGCGACGCCATGATGCCGTCGCCGCGCGCGACGAGCAGCGGCTGGGCAATGCTCCACCGCGCCATGATGAACAGACCGGGGAAGATGATCAGGATGAAGCCGGCGAGCACGCCGAGCGTGTAGAGGATCGACAAGCCGAAATAGGGTAGGAACATGTCGCCCTCGCCGCGCGAGCGGAGCCCGGTCCGACCCACCATCGCGTCGATCAGCAGGTAGGCGCAGACGATCCCGATCAACCCCTTGAGCAGCGCGAAAGCGACCGCCTGCAGCGGCGCCGTCATCGTCAGCCCGAAATAACCGACCGCGCCGTCGAGGACGGTCAGGGCGATGAAATAGATCAGCGCCGGCATCGCCGCGCGCTCGACCACCGCCAGCGTCTTGTCGATGATCGTGCCGACCTTGAGATTGCGTGGCGCCACACTGGCCATGTCGACTCTCCCCTCAGAGACCCGCCGTCATCCTCGGACAATCGCCGCGCCAGTCAAGTGGGCTCATGCGAAGACTTCCGCCAAGCCTTCGTGCGGGCGGAATAGTCGCTTGTACGTCGCCAACGCCAGCAACGCGTAATACGCCAACGTTGCAGTGAGGCACAGGTTTGTAATTGCCGAGACGATGATGCCTGTCGCGCTCGTGGGATCGCCATTCCCGAACAGACTGACAGACAGCGCAACCGCGAGCACGAAGGGAACGGCACCCAGGAGCGTCAGGCCGAGCAACGGCCAGAAGTTGCCCTTGGTCGCTTTCCAACTGAGGTCCATCGATTGCGCGACCCCGCGCTTTTCGCACATCAGCAGGGGGATCGAAGGTGTCCAGCGTATCATCAGGACGATCGCCGGTACGATGAGCAGGATTGCGCCGACGAGATAAGCGAGGCCTTCCAGCAGCCCGAGTCCGAAATACGAACCGAAGCCGGCGACTTCCCCTTCGGCCGCTAGCTCAGTCTGCAGAACCAGCGCGCGCATGAGCAGGTAGCCCGCGACGGTGCTTCCTATCGAACTGACCGTGAAATGCCCCGATTCCGCATTGTAAAGATCCATCAGCGTGAAGACCACGGTCATCGCGGCGACATAGGCAAGAATAGGTTTCGTGGCGCCGGAGAGGATTTCGCGCACGGATGCAAGCAGCGGCCCGACTTCGATCCTGTTTTCCATTGATATTACCCCTCCCCTTCCCATGGGGCGCGAATTGGCGTCCGAAGTGAAGCGACCAGCGACACCCTGCCAGCCGCATGCCTTTGCAATCGCCCCGATATCTCCAGCTCCAGCAGCGCCATTTGCACTTCGGCCGCGGTCGCGCCGGACTGGCGGATCAGTTCGTCGACACCGACGGGCGCCATGGTGAGGAGGCCGGCGACGTCGGCCGGCTCGGCGTCCGCGAACTCCTCGGGCGCGGCGTCCCAGCCGGCCGGCACGGGCTCGCGGAAGGTCGAACGCGGGGTGCCGTCGAAGCTGGAGAGGAGCTCGACCACGTCCTCCGGCGTCTGCACCAGCACCGCGCCTTCGCGGATCAGCTGGTTGCAGCCCTGCGCCCGCGCTTCGAGCGGGCTGCCGGGGATGGCCATCACCTCGCGTCCCGCCTCGGCGGCCAGGCGTGCGGTGATCAGCGAGCCGGACTTGGGCGCCGCCTCGACCACCAGCGTGCCGGCCGCGAGCCCGGCGATGATCCGGTTGCGGCTCGGGAAGTGGCTGCCGCGCGGCTCGGTGCCGGGCGGTTGCTCGGCCAGCAGCAGGCCCTGTTGCGCGACCTGCTCCTGCAATTCGCGGTGCTCGGGCGGATAGGCGATGTCGATCCCGCTGGCGATCACACCGATGGTCGCCGGCCCAGGGATGCTTAGGGCCCCGCGGTGCGCCGCCCCGTCGATCCCGCGCGCAAGGCCGGAGACGACGGCGAAGCCGGCTTCGGCCAACCCGGCGGCAAAGTCGCGCGCCAGCTTGACCGCCGCCGCCGAAGCGTTGCGCGCGCCGACGATGGCGACGCAGGGACGGCATGTCAGCGCGGTATCGCCGCGCGCCATCAGGATCGGCGGCGCGCCTTCGATCTCGCGCAGCAACGCAGGGTAGTCGGCCGAATCCTGGAACAGGTAGCGCGCGCCGGCGCGGCGCACTTCGGCGACTTCGTTCTCGATCCGCCCCAGCGGCGCCGGCCGATAGGCGCGCCCCCCGCGCGCCGCGAGGTCCGGCAGCGCCTCGATCGCTCGCTGCGCGTCGCCGAACCGGCGCAGCAATTGCGCGTAGCTGACCGGCCCGACGTTCGGCGAGCGCAGTAGGCGAATGCGGGCGAAGGCTTCTTCCTGACTGAGACTCACGTGCCCTTACCGACCCTGGGTTCCTCACCGGCGACGAGCCGGCGGATGTTCTCGCGGTGCAGCCAGATCACCAGAAGCGCGATGACCGTCAGCACCGGCGCGAACGGGACGAAGCCGAGGGCTGCAGCAGCAATCGCGGCGGCCACCACTGCGCTCATCCCGGCGAGCGAACTGATCCGGGTGACTGCCAGAATGGCGAGCCAGACGAGCGCGTAGGCGATTCCGATCGGCCAAGCCAAACCGAAGCTTACCCCGGCGTTGGTGGCGACCCCCTTGCCGCCCTTGAAACCAAGCCACATTGGAAAACAGTGCCCTACCACCGCGGCCAGAGCGGTCGCGGAAACCGCGTCGGGAAACCAGCGCCACGCAGCGAATACCGCCGCAAAACCCTTGCCGGCGTCAAGCAGCAGCACAGCTGCCGCAAGCCCCTTGCTCCCGGTCCGCAGCACGTTGGTCGCGCCGATGTTGCCGCTGCCGATCTGGCGGATGTCGCCTTTGCCCGCCGCCTTCGCCAGCAACAGGCCGAACGGGATCGAGCCGACAAGGTAGCCGAGCAAGGTGGCAAAGACCCAGTGCATGACCCCCCTCTCCGTTCGGGCCGAGCTTGTCGAAGCGCGGCTTTTCCTTCACTTGCGGCCTAGAGAATGGGCCAGCCTTCGACAAGCGCAGGCCGAACGGATTTGGAGTTACGCGTGGAAGCCGACGCCCCGATCCTGCTGTTCGATTCCGGCGTGGGCGGGCTGACGGTGCTGGCCGAACTGCGCAAGCTGCTGCCCGAGGCGCCGGTGATTTACGCCGCCGACCTCGCCGGGCTCCCTTACGGCGAGAAGACCGAGGCGGAGATCGCCGCGCGCGTAGCGGGGCTGCTCGGGCGGATGAGCGAGCGGTTCAAGCCGCGCTTGATCACCATCGCCTGCAATACGGCGAGCACGATCGCCCTCGGGATGGTGCGCGAGGTGCTCCATGTGCCGATCGTCGGCACGGTGCCGGCGATCAAGCCGGCGGCGGCGATGACCAGGACCGGCGCCATCGGCCTGCTCGGAACCGCGGCGACGGTGCGGCAGAAGTACGTCGACGACCTCGAGCGCGAATTCGCCCAGGGTAATCGGCTGATCCGCTTCGCCGGTCCGGGCCTGGTCGAAGCGGCCGAGGCCAAGCTGCGCGGCGAGGCGCCTGATCCCGCGCTGTTCGCCTCGACCGCCGCCGGATTGCGTGGCCAACCAGGCGGAGAGGACATCGACACCGTCGTCCTCGCCTGCACTCATTTCCCGCTTGTCGAGGAAGAGTTGCGCGCGGCGCTCGGCGGCGGGGTGCAGTTCGTTGACGGAGCGCAGGGAATCGCCCGGCGCATCGCCTATCTCACGCAAGGGGAAGCGTTTCTCCGGAAATCTCCGGATGTCGCGCTGGTCACCGGCAGCCTAGCGGAGGCGGCACCTCTGGCAGCGGCGTTGAAGAGATATGGCCTCGAACGACTTGAATCGCTCTAATGAGAATCCCTCGCAAACTCCGCGCTTTAAACTGTGGCCGGCATCGCTTAAGTCGCGCGGGACTCCCCAGCCGCCTTCGAACGACGGCGCAAGACGGACAGATCCGTTGAATTACGACCAGATTTTCGACCAGGCGATCGAGCGGCTCCATTCGGAGGGCCGCTACCGGGTGTTCATCGATATCCTGCGCAACAAAGGCGCGTTCCCCAATGCGCGCTGCTTCGCGCATCACAACGGGCCGCAGCCGATCACCGTTTGGTGCTCGAACGATTACCTGTCGATGGGCCAGCACCCGAAGGTCATCGCGGCGATGGAAGAGGCGCTGCACGATGTCGGCGCCGGGGCGGGCGGCACGCGCAACATCGCCGGCAACACGCACTTCCATATCGAGCTCGAGAAGGAGCTGGCCGATCTGCATGGCAAGGAAGGCGCGCTGCTGTTCACCAGCGGCTACGTGTCGAATGACGCGACGCTGTCGACGCTCGGCAAGCTGCTGCCGGGGTGCGTGATCTTCTCCGACGAATTGAACCACGCCAGCATGATCGCCGGCATCAGGAACTCGGGCTGCGAAAAGCGCGTGTTCCGCCACAACGACGTTGCCCACCTCGAGGAGTTGCTCGCCGCCGAGGGCGCCGATGCGCCCAAGCTGATCGCCTTTGAAAGCGTCTATTCGATGGACGGCGACATCTCGCCGATCCACGCGATCTGCGACCTCGCCGACAAATACAACGCGCTGACCTACATCGACGAGGTCCACGCGGTCGGCATGTACGGGCCGCGCGGCGGCGGCATTTCGGAGCGCGACGAGGCGGCCCACCGGATCGACATCATCGAGGGCACGCTGGGCAAGGCGTTCGGCGTGATGGGCGGCTACATCGCCGCCGAATCGAAGATCATCGACTGCATCCGCAGCTATGCCCCCGGGTTCATCTTCACCACTTCGCTCAGCCCGGTGCTTGCCGCCGGCGTGCTCGCGGCAGTGCGCCACCTCAAGCAGAGCTCCGAGGAGCGTGACGGCCAGCAGGCCGCCGCCGCCCGGCTCAAGGCGATGTTCCGCGAAGCCGGGCTGCCGGTGATGAACTCGGTCACCCACATCGTGCCGCTGATGGTCGGCGACCCGGTGCGGGCCAAGAAGATCAGCGATATCCTGCTCGCCGAATACGGCGTGTACGTCCAGCCGATCAACTATCCGACGGTGCCGCGCGGCACCGAGCGCCTGCGCTTCACCCCCGGCCCGACGCACAGTGAGCCGATGATGCGCGCGCTGACGGAGGCTCTGGTCGAGATCTGGGACCGGCTCGACCTCGAGCTGGCCAGGGCGGCCTGACGCCAAAGGCGTCGAGCTCGGGGCCAGGTGCCTGCCTCCTCTGCCCCGGTGAACCTTACCCACATGCGCGTGCGGCACTTTTTCGCGCGCGAATTCGAGCACCGCTCCGGGCGAATTATCGCGCTCTGCCGGCTGCTCATGGCGGTGGTGTTCTTCGTCGCCCTGTGGCTCGCTCCGGACCAGCCGGTACGGAGCGGTCCGACGGGCTACGTGATGCTGTTCGGCTACATGATGCTGGCGTCGCTGATGCTGCTGATCGCCTGGCGGAACTGGTGGTGGGACGAACGCCTGGCGTGGCCGATGCACGCCGTGGACGTCCTGCTGTTCCTTGCCGCGGTGTATTTCACCGAGACCAACAACGATAGCTTCACCAGCCCGTTTCTGGCGTTCTTTTCCTATCTCATGCTCTCCGCGACGATAAGGTGGGACTGGCGGGTGACGGCAATCACCAGTGCGCTCGTGTCCGGGTTGTACTTGCTTACCGGCCTGGCGATGAATTCGTTCGACCTCGATCTCGACATGTTCCGTTTCGGGCGCCGGGTCACGTATATGGTGCTGCTGTCGCTTGTCCTCGTGTGGTTCGCCCTGCAGCGCCGGCAGCAATCCGTGGAGCGTTTCATCGACCCGCCGGGAAGCGCCGACGACCGGCTCCCGCCGATGCTCGAAGCCTTGCGCTATGCAATGGCACAAGTCGGGGCCACGGCGGGCGCGATCGCCTGGGCGGATGACGAGGAGCCGCGCATCGAGATCCGCGCTATCGAGCTGGGTTGCGGATCCGGCCAATTGTCTCCCGAGGCGCTTCCTCCTGACGAACCGTTCGCGGCAGGGCCTCAATTGTTCGATCTCCCAAGGCGCCGGATCCTGCGCATCGGCCGCTGGCGCTGCGTGACGGCGCGCGGCGAAGTGCATGATCCACTGGCCCGTCATTGCGGCGTAACCCGGGGCCTCGCCTT
The DNA here is from genome assembly GCA_025450635.1 of Croceibacterium sp. GTDB lineage: Bacteria > Pseudomonadota > Alphaproteobacteria > Sphingomonadales > Sphingomonadaceae > Croceibacterium_B. Next base: position 7,367 of record JANWHA010000138.1, read on the forward strand.
GCCGTTCGTGGCCGTGAAAGGCCGCGGTGAAGTCCTTCTGACGGGAATCCCCGGCGTCAATGCCGATCACGTGGAAATCGGCGCGTTGATCGCGCGCGAGGTCGGCATTGGCTTCGACCGCCAGGCAACGCTGGCCCTGGTTCGCGAAAGCGCGGTCACGCGGATGCGGGATGCGGTGGCGCGCGATCTGCATGACACCATCGCCCAGTCGCTCGCCGGCGCCTCGTTGCGGCTGGAGGGGCTGCGCCACTGGATCCACGACGGCAACGACCCGGAAAACGAGATCCAGGCGATCAAGGCTGCGTTACGTCTCGAGCAGAAGCAAGTCCGCGGCTTGATCGACCGGTTGCGCCACGGCGAAAGCGTGCTTGCCGATGGCACCGCCGCCGCCAGCATTGGGCCGATGTTGCGCGATCTGTCCGAATACTGGAGCATTGCCGCGGTGTTGGACGAAAGCGCCGGAAGGATTGTCATTCCCGGATGGATGGCGCACGAGTTGCGCCAGGTGCTGCGCGAAGCAGTTGCCAATGCAGTGCGCCACGGCGGAGCGAGCAGGGTCGCAATCGCGCTGGCCGAGGAGAATGGAATGCTGCACCTGACGGTGTCCGACAACGGCACCGGCTTCCCGGTCACCGACGCGACCGTCTTGCCCCGCTCGATCAGCGAGCGGGCCGGAGCGCTCGGGGGAACGCTTGATATCGAATCCGCCGCGTCCGGCGCCCGGCTGCGCCTGACCCTGCCGCTGAGGGCTCGCTGATGGTCACGGTGCTGCTGGCCGACGATCACCCGTTCATGCGCGCCGGCGTCGAAGCGGTGCTGCGCGGCACCGATTACGAGCTCGTCGCCACCGCGAGCGACGGCGAGGAAGCGCTTGCCGCGGTCGCCCGGCAAGACCCGCAGATCTGCATCTTCGACGTGCGCATGCCGCAACTCAGCGGGGTCGAGGCGCTCCAGGCGCTGCGCGAGAAGGGGGACATGCGCCCTGTCGTGCTGCTGACGGCGGCGCTCGAAGATCATGCGCTGCTCGCCGCCGTGCGCGCCGGGGTCAACGGCATCGTCCTGAAGGACGGAGCCGAAGACGTGTTGATCGCGACGCTGGACAGAGTGGCGGCCGGGGACAAGACCATTCCCGAGCCGCTGCTGCAGCGCGCTCTCGACCTGTCGCTCGCCGGCGACAAGGCCGACCCGCTCACCCCGCTCGCCCCGCGCGAACGGCAAATCGCCGCGCAGGTCGGCCGCGGGCTTCGCAACCGCGAGATCGCCGATGCCCTGGCGATGTCGGAAGGCACGGTGAAGGTCTACTTGCACACCATTTACCAGAAGCTGGGCATCAAGAACCGCACCGAGCTGGCGCTGATTGCTCACGCGATCGAAAGCAGCCCGGCGAGCGACAAGGCCTGACCCCTACCGCGCACCTATCTTTCGATAGGTTATTTCTGGCCTGCCGACAGATACCGCCCGCCGCCGCCGTGCGCTACCAAGTGGCGGAACAAGAACTATCTCTATGGCCGTAGGACCCCCTTCCGATCCGGCTGTGGAGCGGTTCTTGTAACGGTCCTTCCGGGAACCCTGACTCCCGGAAGCTTGGCGGGGCGGATGGTTGCCTTCCGTCCCGCCGACCCGTTTTAGGGCTCCGCACATCGTGCGTTAGGCCGATCGTAACCAAAAACTGCCATCGCCTTGAGCCATCGGGCGCCCATTCCGGCGCCCTGCGTAAGGTCGGGCGTCAAGGCATGGAGTTGTCGGGTTTTTTCAGGAATCGGGTCGGCTCCGGCGGTGACGGCGAAGCCGGGCGCGAGATGCCGGCGGGAGTGATCACGGCCGCCGATCCGGCCGGCCGCCTCAAGGTGCTCGACGATTTCGAACAGGCCGGGATCGTGTGGATCTGGGCGACCGACGCCGAAGGCCGCCTGATCTACATTTCCGAAAGCGCCGGCGACAGGCTCGGCCGCCCGGTGCTCGACGTGCTCGGGCATCCGCTGATCGAGCTGTTCGAGACCGATCCCGACAATCCCGACGAGCGCTCCGACCGCCCGCTCAAGTTCCAGCTTTCGGCGCGCAACAAGCTGAACGGCCTGATCATGCGCTTCATCGCCCCGGGCGACACCGAAGGGCGGCGCACTTGGTGGCTGTTCTCGGGCCATCCCAAGTTCGACAAGGGCGGCAAGTTCAAGGGCTACCGCGGCAGCGCCAAGGACGTGACGATCGAGTACGAGCGCAAGCTCGAGGATTCCCGCCTGGCCGAATACGATTCGCTGACCGGCCTCGCCAACCGCCACCGCATGACCCGCCGGCTCGACGGCATTCTCGGCGCCTACAAGAACGCCAAGCGCAGCTGCGCGCTGATGATGCTCGACCTCGACCGGTTCAAGCACGTCAACGATTCGATGGGCCATCCGGCGGGCGACGAGCTCCTGCGCCAGGTCGCCGACCGCCTGCGCGCGATCATCGGCGACCGCGGCGAGATCGGCCGCCTCGGCGGCGACGAGTTCCAGGTCATCCTCCCCGACCTCGACGACCGCGGCAAGCTGGGCGAGCTCGCCGGCAAGGTGATCCAGATCATCGCCCAGCCTTATCCGATCGACGGCAAGCGGGCGATCATCGGCACTTCGGTCGGCATCGCCATCGCGCCCTATGACGGGCTCGACAAGGACGAGATGACCCGCGCCTCGGACCTCGCGCTGTATGCCGCCAAGAAGGGCGGGCGCGGGCAGTTCCGGTTCTACTCGGGCGACCTCAAGGACGAGGAGGAAGAGCGCCAGGAACTGCTCGACGACCTGCGCGAGGCGCTGACCAGCGAGCAGCTGGAGCTGCATTACCAGCCGGTAGTGCGCACCGCCGACAACATGGTCGTCGGCTTCGAGGCGCTGATGCGCTGGGAGCACGAAGAGCGTGGCTTCGTCAGCCCGGCGGTGTTCATCCCCGCGGCCGAGGAAGGCAACCTGATCAACGCGCTCGGCGAATGGGCACTGAAGACGGCCTGCAAGGCGGCGGTCGCGTGGCCCAAATCGGTCCGCGTGGCGGTCAACGTCTCGGCGGTGCAGTTCGCCAACCCGGCCCTGCCCGAGATCGTCACCCAGGCCCTCGCCGCCTCGGGCCTCGAGCCCGGCCGGCTCGAGCTCGAGCTGACCGAGAGCGTGTTCATGGGCGACAGCGAGACGGTCGACGAAACTTTCAAGGCATTGAAGGAGCTCGGCGTGCGGCTCGCGCTCGACGATTTCGGCACCGGCTACTCCTCATTGAGCTACCTGCGCTCGGCGCCGTTCGACAAGATCAAGGTCGACAAGAGCTTCGTCGATTCGTGCACCCAAAAGGACCAGAACAGCGCCAAGATCATCACCGCGATCATCAGCCTGTCCGAAGCGCTGAGCATGGAGACCACGGTCGAGGGCGTCGAGGCGTTCGACCAGCTGGAGCTGGTGATCTCCAAGGGCGCCAAGTACGTCCAGGGCTGGATCTACTCGAAAGCCCTGCGCCTGGGCGAGATCGAGCAGCGGATGGGCAGCGGCGAGTTCAAGATCGAGCCCGACGGCCCCGAGGTCTACCGCGCCGACCGGCGGAGCGTGTTCCGCCGCATTGGCGTGATCCACGACGACCACCGCTACGAGGCGGTGATGCGCGACCTCAGCAAGACCGGCTCAAAGATCGAAGGCCTGATCGGTGTGCCCGAAGGCACCGGCCTCGTGCTCGACCTCGGCGCCGGCCAGCTGGCGGTGTGCGTCGTGACCCGCAGCGAGGACGCGCAGATCGCGGTCGAGTTCGAAACCCCGCTGGTGAGCGACGGCGCCGGCGGCCTCGTCACCCGCCACCGCGTCAGCCCTTACGCCCTCGCCGCCGCCGGCATGCCGCTGCAAACGCTGCCGCAAGGCAACTATCCGCTGCACCAGATCGCCGGGCCGCCGCAGTCCAAACCGCAGTTCATGCAGGTGACCGTCGGCGGAACGGGGTGCGATCCTGTCCATTTTCCGTGAGCAAAGCGGAAAACGGCAGACGCCGCCAAGCGGCTGGAGGGGTTCACGCGAAGACACGAAGATGGCGTGCCTTGCTCGCGGCCCCGCGTGACTTGTTCGCGTCTTTTGCGTGAACGATTCAGCTGCTTCGCGGCGGGCTCGGCGCGAGCCAGCCCAGCCTGAACAAGCGTTCAGGAACTTACCGGCGGTCGTGAACGTTGCGCCGAGGATACCAACCTGGAGACCTCGTCATGCTTTGGACCATCGCAGTCATTCTCGTGATCCTGTGGCTTTTGGGCTTCCTCGCGTTCCATATCGGCGGGGGCCTCATTCACATCCTGCTGGTGCTCGCGGTGATCGTGATCATCTGGCAGCTCGTTACCGGCCGGCGCTCGGTCTGACCCCACCCTCACCCGTGCCGCCCGACAGCTTTTGAGCTTTGGGCGGCACGGGCCAGGATTCCTGGCCCGGGAGCACTGCCATGTCGATCGGACTCATTCTCGTCATCATTGTGGTGATCGCCCTGCTCGGGGGCTTTTCCGGCCGTTTCGGCGGCTATGGCTACGGCTACGGCCACCGCGGGACCGGCCTGATCGGCCTCATCCTGATCATCGTCCTGGTGCTGTGGCTGCTCGGGCGGCTTTGAACCCTTACATCACCCGGCTGTCGTAAGCCCATTGCAGCAGCGCCGACGTCCGCAATGGGTCGTTAGCAGGCACCACCCAGCAATCGCCCCAACCCGCGGCGCAAATCTGTAGCCGCCTGGGCCGCCAGCGTCGTTTCCGGCACCATCTCGAAGGCGTGGATCGCGCCGGGGTAGACGTGCAACTCGCACGGCACGCCGGCGTCGATCAGGCGGCGGGCGTAAGCGAGGTCTTCGTCGAGGAACAGGTCGAGCGCGCCGGTGACGATGTAGGCGGGCGGCAAGTCGGCAAGGTCGTCGGCCAGCGCGGGGGAAAACCAGCCCTTGCGTTCGTCGGTCGGCTGGTAATCGCCCCGCAGGGCTTCCCAGCCGAAGCGGTTCTTCTCGCGGGTCCAGACCCACTCGCCGGTGTGGAGATTGCAGTAGGGGCAGTCGGGCCCGCCGGTGCGGCAATCGAGCATCGGGTAGACCAGGGCTTGCCCGGCGAGCTGGGGGCCGCCGCGGTCGCGGGACATCTGCGCGAGGGCCGCGGCAAGGCCGCCGCCGGCGCTTTCGCCCATCACCACGATGCGCGCGGGATCGACGCCGAGCTCCTCTGCGTGGGCGGCCAGCCACACCAGCGCGGCGTAGCAGTCTTCCTGCGGGCCGGGGACCGGCGTCTCGGGCGCGAGGCGGTAATCGACCGACACCACCACCGCGTCATGCTCCAGCGCCAGCGGGCACTTGGTGACGGTGGCGGTGTCGGGCACGCCGACGACCATCCCGCCGCCGTGGATGTGCAGGATCGCCGCGCGGCCGGTTTGCTCGCTCGGCGGGTTCATGATGAGCAGCCGCACCTCGGGGCCGTGCTCGTTAGGCGCGAGAGCCTCGCTCAGCGGAAACGGCGGCGGCGGCAGGTCGGCGCCGGAGAACAGCGGGTCGTTGCGGATCGCCTCGAGCGTCTCGTGCGTGAGCACGCGGTCGGGCATCTCCAGCATCGGCGCGATCTCGGGATCGACGAGGTGGCGGGTCTTGCTCATGTTGCTCCTTCTCCCCTCCCGCTTGCGGGAGGGCCCGGGGGTGGGATTGACCACCACCCGATTTAATTCCCTCCCCTGCCCCCTCCCGCGAGCGGGACGGGAATTACTCCGGCGCGATGCGGAAAATGCGTTCGGCGTTGGCATGGCACAAGGCGTGGCGCTCTTCGTCGGTGCATTCGAAATCCTCGATGAACTTCACCGCCGGCTCCATCGGCTGGTAGGGATAGTCGATCGCCCACATCACGTTGTCGATGCCGAGCTTGTCGATCGAATAGCGCAGC
>JANWHA010000139.1 GCA_025450635.1 Croceibacterium sp.
CGTGCACCGAGCAGATCTGCGTTCCCGAGAAGGCTACGCTGACCGCGGTCATCCCCGCCGCCGGTGCCGCGCCCGATCCGCGCTTCGACAAGTGGCGCGCGGCGATCCCGGCGCTGCTTCCAGAGCGCTCGGCGTTCGCGCTGACGCCGACGGCGCTGCGCCTGGCCATTCCGCTGCCCGCTTCGCTGGCCTTGCAGCACCCGCATGTGTTCCTGGCCGAAACGCAATTGATCGACTACGCCGCGCCGCAGGCATTCAGCCGCGACGGCAACACGCTGATCGCCGAAATCCCGCGCAAGGGGCTGACCAAGGACGCCGCCAGCGTCAGCGGCATCCTCAAGCTGGACGACAGCGGGCAGGGGGTGCGCTTCGTCGCCGCGCCGGGCGCCGTGCCGACCGGCGGAACGCCGCTGGAGGGCGGCGCAAACACGCAGATCGCGCCGCTGTGGGTGTTGCTCGGCCTCGCGGTGCTCGGCGGGCTGGTGCTCAACGTGATGCCGTGCGTGTTCCCGATCCTCAGCCTCAAGGCGATGAGCCTCGCCCGGTCCGGCGAAAGCGAGGCCGAGGCGCGGCGCGAAGGGGTGGCGTACAGCGCCGGCGTGATTCTTGCGGTGCTGGCGCTCGGCGGGGTGCTGCTGGTGTTGCGCGCCGCCGGGACCCAGGTCGGCTGGGCGTTCCAGTTGCAGGAGCCGGGCGTGGTAGTGTTCCTGCTCGTGCTTGCGAGCGCGATCACGGCCAACCTCGCCGGGCTGTTCGAGCTGCCCTCGTTCTCGTTTACCGGCAGCGGCGGGCCATCGAGCGCGTTCGCCACCGGGCTGCTCGCGGCGTTCGTGGCGACGCCGTGCACCGGGCCGTTCATGGCCGCCGCGATGGGCGCGGCGCTGCTGCTGCCGTGGTGGGAAGGGCTGCTGCTGTTCTTCGCCCTCGGCCTGGGATTGGCGTTGCCGTTCCTGCTGCTCGGCTGGGTTCCGGCGCTGCGGTAGATGCTGCCCCGGCCGGGCAAGTGGATGGACACCTTCCGCAAGGTGATGGCGCTGCCGATGGGGCTGACGGCGCTCGCGCTGTTGTGGCTTTGCTGGCGGCTCGGCGGCAGCACGTTCGCGGTGGTCGCGTTTGTCGTTGCGCTGGCTGCGATCGCGCTCCTGGTCAGCGTTGGCCGTTCGCAACAGGCAGGCAAGCCCGCTTGGGCGCCCGCCCTTTCGGGAGCCGCCGGACTGTTGCTGATGGCGGCGCTCGTGCTGCCACATGTGCAGGCCGCCAGCGGACCGGCGGAAGCCGGGGTGCTTCCCGCGCGACCCTTCACCGAAGCCACGCTCGCGCAGGCCCGCGCCTCGGGCAAACCGGTGTTTGTGTGGTTCACCGCCGACTGGTGCCTGTCATGCAAGGTCAACGAAAGCGTCGCCATCGAGCGCGACGCCACGCGCGACGCGTTCAGGAAGGCGGGCGTGATCGCCATCGAGGGCGACTGGACCCGGCGCGACCCGGCGATCACCAACTTCCTCACCGCCCATGGCGCCGCCGGCGTGCCGCTGTACTTGTGGTATCCTCCGGGGGGCGACGCGCGGCAACTGCCGCAGGTGCTGACGCCGGACAGCTTGCTCGAACTGGCGCAAGAACCGCGGAAAGCTGCCTGAGGCCACCGCTTACAATCGACGCAAGAACGATTTTTCGAGCAGTTTAGCGTTGTTCCGGTGCTTCCCGCCCGTTCGTCCGTAATCCCGCACGGCTCGCCGTAAGCGCGCCAACTGAAAGCCCACGTTAACCCGTTTCGTGTTATTGGACATAGTCAACAGGAGCCGGACGGAGCTCCGGGTCGCAACGACAGGGATCGTATCGATGAACATGAATCGCCGGCATTTTGTCGGCGCTGCCATTGCCATGTCCGCCGGGGCCTCGACCGCGTTGCTCGCGAAGTCCAGCCCGGTGTCGCCGCGCACGGCATCGCCACTCCTACCCCAGACGGTGCCCGCCGCGCCGCAACTGGCGGCGATGCCGCCGTTGCTGCAGAAGGCGATGGCCGCGATGGACAACCACAAGAGCTATATCGTCAACCGAGACCGGCTGGCGCTGGTCGACTTCTCCCGTCCTTCGCGCGAGCCGCGCCTGCAGCTGGTCGACGTCGCTGGAGGCAAGATCGAGCGCACGCTGCTGGTCGCTCACGGCAAGGGGTCTGACATGGCCAACACCGGCTATGTCCAGCAGTTTTCGAACATGCCCGGGTCCGACGCCAGCTCGCAGGGCGCCTACTGCACGGCGGACTGCTACTACGGCAAGCACGGCTACTCGCAGCGGCTGATCGGGCTCGACGCCTCCAACAACGCTGCGCTCGAGCGCGCGATCGTGATCCACGCCGCGAGCTACGTCGATCCGACGGTGGCCGACACCCACGGCCGCATCGGCCGCAGCTGGGGCTGCTTCGCGCTCAATGACGCCGAAGTGCAGCCGACGATGGATTGGCTCGGCCAAGGCCGCATGATCTACGCCGACAAGGTCGCGTAACGCTTTCAATCGCGCGGCGGCGGAACGGCCGCGGGGCTTCGTGGGTTGATGGGCGCGCTTTGCCTCGCCCGCCGTCGGAGTCCCCGTGAAGTATCCCAGCTGGTTGATTTTCCTTACCCTTGTCCCACTCGCCGGCTGCCACAGCCAACAAGGCAATTCCATCGACAACGCCCCGACGGTCAGCGCCGAGGCGCTCCAGGGCGTGGCCAGGGACCCCGGGGTGCGCGCGTTCTACGCCGCCGAAGCCTGGCAGCCCGTGTGGTCGAAGGATGCCGAGAAGGCGCTCGGCGATGCGCTCGCCGGACGCGCCGCCCAGGGACTCGACCGGGTCGTGTTCCTGACCGACGATGTCAAACAGTCGCCGGAAATGCGCGAGACGCGCCTGACGAAGGCCGCGCTCGCTTATGCTTCGGCTCTGTCGAAGGGCGTGCTCGATCCCAAGACCCTGCACAAGACCTACGCCGTGCCGCGGCCCGATCCGAATCTCGCCGCCGGGCTGCTCGGCGCGCTCCAGCACGGCAAGCTGGCCGACTGGCTGACGAGTCTCGCGCCCCACGACGCGGAATACCAGGCGCTGTCGGTGGTCTATCGGCAGATGCGCCAGGCGACCAACGACCAGGGCAGCGCCGGGATTCCCGCCGGCCGCGCGATTCACCCTGGACAAACCGACCCGCGGATTCCGCGCATCGCGGCCGCGCTCGACCTGATCGGTTATCTCGAGCCGGTCTCCGACAAGCGCGCGAAGCGTTACACGCCGGCGTTGGCCGAGGCCGTGCGGCGGTTCCAGAAGGATGGCGGCGACAAGGCCACCGGCATCCTCACCAACGACACCATCGCCGCGCTCAATACCGCGCCGGGCGATCGGGCCCGGGCGACGGCGGTGGCGCTCGAACGGCGCCGCTGGGAGCTGCGCACCGCGCCGCCGACGACTCGGATCGACGTCAACATCGCCCCGGCCATGCTGAGCTATGTCCGCCCCGGCCGCCCGGTTGAGCAGCGCCGAGTCGTCGTCGGCCAGCCCGGTTGGGAAACGCCGCCGCTCGACACGACGCTGTTCCGCCTGGTCGCCAACCCGACCTGGAATGTCCCCAAGTCGATCGAGGACAAGGAGATGAGCAACGTCTCCGCCGGTTACCTCAGCAAGCACAACATGGTGCGCAAGGATGGCCGCATCGTCCAGCTCTCTGGGCCGGACAATTCGCTGGGGCTGGTCAAGTTCGACCTCGACGACCCTTACGCGATCTACCTCCACGACACCCCGGCGAAATCGTGGTTCGCGACCGACACCCGCGCGCGCAGCCACGGCTGCGTGCGGGTCCAGGACGCGCTCGGCTTCGCGCAAGAAATCGCCGGTGACGAGGGCGTGACCAGCGACTGGCAGAAGGCGCAAGCGAGCGGCAACGAGAGCTTCGTCAAGCTGCCGCGCCCGATCGCCGTGCGGCTGTTTTATCACCCGACCTGGGCCGACGGCGCCGGCAAGGTGCATTTCGAGCAGGACATCTACGGCTGGAACGAAGCGATCGCGGCCCCGCTCGGCTTCGGGCCCGGCCGCGCCCGGCGCTTGGCCCCCGCGGTCAACGACATCGGCCCGTGATCTGGCGGCAACGATTTGGCAACCAAATCAATCGCCGAGCGTTCGGTTCGATCAGGTTAACTAACGGGGGGAGATAAATGGCGTCTTCGAGCGGGGGACGGAGTCAGATAACCGCGGACGAATGGCGCCAGATCGTCGACAGCGCCATCGAAACGGCGATCATCACGCTCGATCTGAATGGCTGCGTCACCAGCTGGAACGAAGGCGCGCGGCGCATCTTCGGTTGGACCGAGCAGGAAATGCTCGGCCACGACGTGAAGCGTCTGTTCCCGGAAGGAGTCGGCGAGCAGGCGCTGGCGTCGGAAATGGGCGAGGCGCGGCATGGCGGCCGTGGTGGCGGCGAGGAAGGCTGGCGAATTCGCAAGGACGGCACGCCGCTTTGGGCCGCCGGCGAGATGACCCCGTTGCGCGACGTCGATGGCGAGCTCGTCGGCTTTACCAAGATCGTGCGCGACCGATCGCACAATCGCGCGGCCGAGGAAGCAATCCTCGAGGAGCGCCGGGCCCTCGAAGTGTTGAACAGAGCCGGCTCGGCGCTGGCTGTCGAGACAGATCTGAACAAGCTGGTCCAGGTAGTCACCGACGCCGGGGTCGAATTGTCCGGCGCGGAGTTCGGGGCCTTCTTTTACAACGTCGAGAACGAGGATGGCGAGAGCTACATGCTCTACACGTTGTCCGGCGTGCCGATGGAGGCCTTTGCCAAATTCCCCCAGCCGCGCAACACGGCGGTGTTTGGCCCGACGTTTGCCGGTGACGGGATCATCCGCTCGGAGGACATAACGCTGGACCCGCGCTACGGGCTGAGCGCGCCCTATTACGGTATGCCCAAGGGCCATCTGCCGGTGCGCAGCTATCTCGCGGTTCCGGTCATTAGCCGTTCCGGCGACGTCATCGGCGGGCTCTTCTTCGGGCACGCGACCGCCGGCATGTTCGACGAGCGCGCCCAAGCGACCGTTCAAGGCCTTGCCGCCGAGGCCGCCGTGGCGATCGACAACACCCGCCTGGTGAACGAGCTCGAGCGCGAGCTGGCCCATCGCCGGATTGCCGAAGCCGATCTTGCCGAAAGCGAAACCAGGCTGCGGCTCGCCACCGAAGCCGCCGACATCGGCACGTGGGACTTCGATCCGCAAAGCGGCGCGCTGACGTGGGACTCCAAGTGCAAGCAACTGTTCGGCCTGCCGGCGGATGCCAAGGTCAGCTACGACGGCACCTTTCTGCGCGCGCTCCACCCCGATGACCGCGAAGCGACCGACTTGACGGTTCAGCGCGCGCTCGATCCGGCGGGGAGCGGGCGGTTCGAAGCCGAATATCGGGCGATCGGCATCGAGGATCACGTCGAACGGTGGATTTCCGCCGCCGGGCGCGCGGTGTTCGAGAACGGGAAGCCGGTGCGCTTCATCGGCACGGTGATCGACATTACCGGCCCCAAGCTGGCCGAGGAGGGCCTGCGGCAGCTCAAGGATCAGCTGCAAGATCGGGTCGAAGCCGAGGTCGCCCGCCGCGCCGAGGCCGAGGAAGCGTTGCGCCAGGCCCAGAAGATGGAGGCGGTCGGCCAGCTGACCGGCGGCATCGCCCACGATTTTAACAACCTGCTGACGGTAGTGACCGGCAATATCGCTCGCGCGGAGCGTGCCCTGGAGGAAGGCGGCGTGGCAGGCCCGCGGCTCAAGCGCTCGCTGGAGAACGCGATGAAGGGGGCCGATCGCGCCGCCGCGCTGACGCAGCGCCTGCTGGCGTTCGCCCGTCGCCAGCCGCTGACGCCCAAGCCCATCGACATCGA
>JANWHA010000140.1 GCA_025450635.1 Croceibacterium sp.
CCTCGATGCCGACGGTGCGGATCGAGAGCCAGGTCGTCGCGTTCCCGCTCGTCGGCGTGATTTCCCCATGGAACGCGCCGCTGATGCTGGCGCTGCTCGACGCGGTGCCGGCGCTGTTCGCGGGCTGCGCGGTGCTGCTCAAGCCGAGCGAGGTCACCCCGCGCGTGATCGAGACGCTGTTCGAGACCGTGCGCGAGGTGCCCGATCTGGCGGCGGTGTTCGATTACGTCACCGGCCCCGGCGAGGTCGGCCAGGCGGTGATCGCCGAGGCCGACACGATCTGCTTCACCGGCTCGGTGCCGACCGGGCGCAAGGTGGCGGTCGCCTGCGCCGAACGGCTGATCCCGTGCAACCTCGAGCTCGGCGGCAAGGACCCCTGCATCGTCACCGAGACCGCCGATCTCGACCGCGCGGCCACCTCGGTGCTGCGCGGCGCGGTCTACGCCACCGGGCAGGTGTGCTATTCGGTCGAGCGGGTCTATGTGCACGAGAGCGTGCACGACGCGTTCGTCGCCAAGCTGGTCGCGCAGGCGAAGGCGGTGCGGCTCAACGCCGACAACCCGCGCGCCGGGCACATCGGCCCGTTCACCTTCGCTCCGCAGGCCGACATCGTCATGCGGCACATCCGGGACGCCAAGGCCAAGGGGGCCGAGGTGCTCACCGGCGGAGAGATCGAGAATATCGGCGGCGGACTCTACATGCGGCCCACCGTGCTGACCGGCGTCACGCATGACATGCTGATCATGCAGGACGAGACGTTCGGCCCGTGCATCCCGGTGATGGCCTACAAGGACACCGAGGAAGCGATCCGCCTCGCCAACGACACCCCGTTCGGCCTCACCGCCAGCGTCATCGCCGGCACCGCCGAGGAAGCCGAGGCGATCGGACGGCCGATCAACGCCGGCGGAGTGTTCCTGCAGGATACCTTCCTGACTTTCGCCAAGCTCGGCACCTTCGGCTCCGACAGCTTCGGCTGCTCGGGCTACGGCGCCCCGCGCATCGGCCCGGAGAGCCTGCGCCGGTTCCTGCGGCGCAAGAGCTTGCTGACACAGACCGGGCCGGTGGCGGACATTCAGGACGATCATCACCTGGGGTCGCACGGATGAAGATTACCGCCGCCGTCAGCCGCGGGGACACGCCGTCACCCGCGCTCGAACAGCTCGAGCTGGAAGAGCCGCGCGCGGGCGAGATGCGCATCCGCCTGGTCGCCACCGGCATCTGCCACACCGACCTGCACGAGCATCCCGGCCGCCACTCGCCGCACCCGATCGTGCTCGGCCACGAAGGCGCGGGGGTGGTCGAGAAGCTCGGAGAGGGCGTGACCGGCTTCGAGGTCGGGGACCATGTCATCCTCAGCGGCAACTCGTGCGGGCAATGCCCGAGCTGCAAGGCCAACCGGCCGACCTACTGCGACTTCGCGATGCCGCTGTGCTTCGGCGGCCAGCGGCCAGACGGCTCGACCTCGCTGGACGGCGGACAAGTCCATTCGCACTTCTTCGGCCAGTCGAGCTTCGCCACCTACGCCATCGTCCCGCAACGCACCGCGGTGAAGATGGACAAGGACCTGCCGCTGGAAAAGCTCGGGCCGTTGGGCTGCGGCGTGGTCACCGGCGCGGGGGCGGTGATCGAGGCGCTCAAGGTCGGTTACGGCGACACGATCGCGGTGTTCGGCACCGGCGGCGTCGGCCTCAGCGCCGTCATGGCGGCACGGCTGGTCGGCGCGCGGCGGATCGTGGCGGTCGACATCAACCGCGAGCGGCTGGAACTGGCGCGCGAGCTGGGCGCGACCGATTGCATCCCGGCCGCCGAGGACGGCGTGGCGAAGAAGGTCCGCGCGGTCACCGGCCGCGGGGTCGATTTCAGCTTCAACACCACTACGGTGCCCGAGGTGCACACCATGGCGCTGGAGGTCCTCGCGATGAACGGCACCGCCGGCTTTGTCGCCGCGCCGCGGGGTGAGTGGGCGCCGAAGATGTTCGCGATGCTCGCCGGCGGCAGGCAGCTGCGCGGAATCCTCGGCGGCGACGCGCACCCCGGCCTGTTCCTGCCCAAGCTGGTCGATTACTGGCGCCAGGGCCGCTTCCCGTTCGACCGCCTGCTGAGCTTCTACCCCTTCGCCGAGATCGACCGCGCTTTCGCCGACGCCCATTCGGGCAAGGCGATCAAGCCGGTGCTGCTGATAGGAGAGCCCTGATGACCGCCGATTTCCGCCACCGCATCGACGCCTTCGGCCGCGAGCTGACGCCCGACCTGCTCGGCGGCACCAGCATGATGATGGCCGGGATGTTCGAAGGGATGGACCCGCAGACGATCGAGGAAGAGGACATCGTCTACGGCCCCGACCCGCGCCACCGGCTCGACGTCTATTGCCAGCAGAACCTGAAGGACGCGCCGGTGTTCGTGTTCGTCCACGGCGGCGGCTTCATCATGGGCGACAAGCGCAACCCGCCCGGCCCGTTCTACCGCAACGTCGGCGATTTCGCCGCGCGGCAGGGCTGGATCGGCGTCGTGCCGACCTACCCGCTCGCGCCGGACCACCCGTGGCCGGCGGGCCCGGAAGCCGTCAAGCGCGTCGTGACGTGGATCCGCGAGAACGTCGCCGAGTACGGCGGCAATCCGGACCGGATCGTGCTCTCCGGCCAATCCGCCGGGGCGGTCCACGTCGCCAGCTATATCGCTCACAACGAGTTCCACGCCGCGCCGCACGGCGGCGTCAGTGGCGCGGTGCTGATGAGCGGGCTCTACGACACCACCGTGGGCGAGCCGAACGACAATCACCGCGCCTATTACGGCAGCGACCCGTCGAAATACGCCGCCGCCAATTGCCTGCCCGGCCTCGTCGCCACCGAAACTCCGCTGTGCTTCACGGTCAGCGAGTTCGACCCGCCGATGTTCCAGGCCGAAGCCGCCCGCACGGTCGCCGCATGGGGCCAGGCGAGGAACAGCTTCCCCGAGATGCACTATCTCGTCGGTCACAACCACCTGACGCCCTCGCAATCGCTCGGCACGCCGGTGAAGGACGTCGAGGCGCTGCTGGCCGATTTCGTCGCGCGGGTGACGGGGTAGCTGTGGAAATCCCCCTCCCGCTTGCGGGAGGGGCTAGGGGAGGGAATGACCACCGCCGGTTGACTGACCCTCCCCCGGCCCCTCCCGCAAGCGGGAGGGGAGACAAGAGCACGTTACGGCTTGGTTGGCGCAGCCACCGGCCCCGCGCAGCTCATCAGCATCGCGTGCATCTGTTCGCCCCAGTCGCGCAGCGCCTTGGCGTTGGGCGCCAGCACCTGCAGGTCGTGCCTGGCGTCGCCGTTGAACTTGTTGCCGACCATCGGCGGCTCGGCGGGAATCTGCGCGGGATCGACGCACGCGGTCTGCGGTGCGGGCGGCGCGGCGGCAGCGGTGGCGGGATGGTGCTGCATCGCCGTGCATCCGCCGAGCAGCAAGATGAGCGGGATCAGCCGCTTCACAAGCCGCTTTCCTCGCGGATCGCTTTGGGCGTCACGCAGTTCGCCTCGCGGACCTTTTCCTTGCGCAACGCCTCGGTCCGGCGCTCCAGGTCGGCCGCCTCCTTCTGCGCCTCGACGATGCGCTGGTCTACGATCGTGTTGTGGACCTGGGAATTGAGCTTGCCGCTCGCCTCCTGGTACTTGAGCGCGTTGAGCGACAGCTCGGTCGCCGCGCGCGCCTGGCGCTCGGCGACCAGCTGGGTGCTGAGGTCGTCGCGCTCGGCGGCTACGGCCTGGGCGCGGAACAGCGCCGCCACCAGCCCGGCGGCCAGCACCAGGATGACCGCCTCGCGGATGCCGAACACCCGCCTTCGCGCTGCCGCTTGTTCTGCCACGACAAATTCCTCCACGGCACTACCCGATCAGGGCGCTATAGGCGCTCCCTACCGGTTGCCAAGATGAACGAGGCCGGAGGAGCCTGCGTCAGGCCGGCATCCAGCTGCCGTGGAACGCCATCGGCAGGGCGAACGGCAGCTTGACCGTGGCGAGCGCCGGGCGGCTGACGTCGTTGCCGTCGAGGATCAGCAGGTCGGTGCGCTTGTCGACGAAGCGGTCGACCACCGTGAGGATATAGCCGTCGCCCTCCGGCGCATCGGGGGCGCGCGGAATGAACAGCGGCTCCTGTGCGGCGGCGTTCTCCAGGTCGTGGAACTTGAGGTCGCGCATGTCCCAGGCGATCTGCGCCACGCCCATGCGCGGGAAGTCGCGGAAGGCGAAGTAGCCCACACGGTACTTCTCCATCGCGAAGCGGTCGTCGATCTTGGGCATATCGCCATAGGCGCCCTGGATCGGCTCCAGCGTCACGGCGTCGGCATCGGGCTTGGCGAGGTCGAAGGTGATGCGGGTGAGCTGGGCGATCGTTTCCGGCAGGCTTGGCAGGTTGCCGTGCTTGTCCTTGAAGAAGCAGAAGCAGTTGCCCGGGCTCGCCGGGGTATCGACGATCACCTTCGAGCCTTCGGTGTAGGCGCCCATGATGTGGCCCATCACGATGCCCGGAATCGGGAACCAGCGTATCTGGCTGGTCGAGCCGCCCCGCGGCATGATCCCCCACATGCTCGGCAGGTCGGGGTCGTACTGGTAATACTGGCCTCCCGCGCGCAGGCGCTTCTCGTCCGCGGTCAGCGGCATGATCGGGAACACCACGTGCTCGCGGGTCACCGCGAAATCGTGGCTCAGGCCGGGGTAGGGGGTGTGGAACCACTCCTCGCGGATCAGCGAGCCCGCTTTGTCGAACACGTGGAGCGAGGCATCGGTGGTCGGCTCGCCCCTGGCGAACACGCCATAGCTCCACCATTCGCCGGACTTCGGGTCGATCTTGGGGTGCGCGGTCATCGCGCTCGAGCCGAGATTGCCGAAGCGCCCGACCTCGAGCGTGTCGAGCGTTTCGGGATCGACCGCGTAGGGCCGCGAATCCTCGCGCAGCATGTACAACCGCCCGTGGTGGTTGAAGGCGTTGGTGTTGCCGGTGTTGTCGCGCTCGGGCAGGTTGTCGACGGCGGGATCGTCGGTGTACTTGTTGCGATAATGGCCATAGAGCCGCCGCCGCGCCTCGCGCTCGCGCTTCAGCCGTTCGGTCTGGACGTAGCGGCTGCGGAAGCTGACGTGGCCGTCCTCGAAGCGGAACATGCTGACCAGGCCGTCCCCGTTGAGGATGATGTCGTCTTCGAGGCTGGGATACTGCCGGTCGCCGCCGGTGCGGAAATAGGCGCCCTCCAGCTCCGCCGGGATTTCGCCCTCGACCTCGCACTCGAACACGTCGGCCTCGAACCGCATCGGCATGCGCTTCTGGTGGCCGAAGCTGTCGTAAGGCAGGAAGATCTCGGGCATCGGCGCTCTCCAGATTTGGGCTTGGCCTTTTGTCTCAGGCAAATAGAACCGTGGAGCCGCCACTTGGCAAGAGCGCATTGAGGGAGAGCAATATGTCCGACAACCCATGGCCGAACGGCGTGCCTCAGATCATGCCGGCGCAGGACCGCGCCGAGATCGAGGAGCTCTACGCGCGCTATTGCTGGGGCATCGACCTCGCCGATGAGGAGCAGGCGATCGGCACTTTCGCCGAGGACGCCGAGTTCGATCACTTGTGGCAAGGCAAGGTCAAGGGCCACGAAGCGATCCGCGAGAACCTGCGCAAGCTGTGGTACGACAGACAACACTGGTGGTACGGCCGCCAGCACCTGATGAACCACTTCATCATGGACCCGCGCCCGCAAGGCGCCCGCGTGCGCTGCTTCTTCCAGATCCTGCAATGGAACGCCGACTACCAGACCAACTTCGTGTTCGGCATCGGCACCCGCGACGACCGGCTGGTCAAGCGCGAGGGGCGGTGGAAGTTCTACCGCCTGTTCGTCAACGCGTGGACTTCGGTCGACCAGATCCCGTGGAAGGGCGAACGGACTTTGCCGACGAGGCCGCCGTACAAGAGCCCGCCGGCGGATACGCGACCGTTTGACGAGGCGACGGGGGACGAGTGGTAGGGGAAGACTCACCCTCCCCCGGCCTCTCCCGCAAGCGGGAGGGGAGGTTATTCGATGCAATTTTGACACGCGGTGTCCAGTCCCCCTCCCGTAAGCGGGAGGGGGACCGCGTTGCGCTAACTTCTCCCCTCCCGCTTGCGGGAGGGGCCGGGGGCGGGAGCGAAAAAACCATTTTCCTACCGGCACGTGCTTGTGGCTCATGCTGGGGATGGCCGAGTCCAGACCACCCGCCAGTTGGCCCGCTTACGTGAGCGTGCCACCGTTCCTGCCGGTGCCGCTGCGCGCCCGCGCCGCGTTTGGGCTGACTTTCGCCCGACCTTTGGGCGCCCCGCGAACCCGAAATCCTCGCCGGCCGACCCTTGCAGAGACGGGCTCATGGCCAGTGCGACCATTCGGACCATTCGGGCCGGGAGGGTCCTCTCGGCGTTACGCCGCCCGCACGTGTTGCAGGAACTCGTCGGCCTGGGTCTTCAGCGTGGTCGCCTGGCGTTCGAGCTCGGTCGAGCTGGTCAGCACCTGGCTCGCCGCGCTGCCGGTGGCGAGCGAGGTGTCGCGGACCTGGCCGAGATTGACGGTCACTTC
>JANWHA010000141.1 GCA_025450635.1 Croceibacterium sp.
CATGATCCGCGCGTTCGGCAGGGCAATGCGCATGCCCGGCTCGCCCGCGGCCAGCAAGAAGCTGCCCATCGACGCCGCCTGGCCGACGCACACGGTCGAAACGCGCGGCTTGATGTACTGCATGGTGGCGTGGATCGCCATGCCGGCGGTGATCACACCGCCCGGCGAGTTGATGTACATCGAGATGTCGCGGCTGTTCTCGCTCTCGAGATAGAGCAACTGGGCGACGATCAGGCTGGCCATGCCGTCCTCGACCGGGCCGGTGACGAACACGATCCGTTCGCGCAGCAGGCGGCTGAAGATGTCGAAGCTGCGTTCGCCGCGGCTGGTGCTTTCGACCACGACGGGGACCAACTGGCCGGTCACCGGGTCCATGCTGAACTTGCCTTGCGCGTTGTCGGTGCCGAACAGGTCGATCATAAATCCTCGTTGTCTGGAAGGGGCCGGGCCTATGTCGCGCCTTGCCGCGCGATGTTCAAGGGGGTTGCGCCGGCAGCCCCGTTTGCCGTTCATCGGCTGCGGTTTGCCATCGGTCGATACGACGTGTTACAAATGTAGCGCCATCCTACACGCAGCGACATGAAAACAAGAATCCTTGCCGCGCTGCTGGGAGGCGCAACCCTCATTCTGGCGCCGACCGCGGCGTTCGCTCAGGACGCTCCGGCGCCCGCGCCATCGCCCTCTCCGGCGCCCGCTCCGGCCCCCGCTCCTGGGCCCGCTCCGGCCGCCTCGACCGATATCCCGGGCGCGCCGACGGGGAACCACGTCGTCTATCCCCCGGCCTATTTCGCGCGCTATTCGCCGAAGAGCGCGCTCGACATGCTCAACCAGCTTCCCGGTTTTGCCGTAAGCAACGGGGACCAGAAC
The DNA here is from genome assembly GCA_025450635.1 of Croceibacterium sp. GTDB lineage: Bacteria > Pseudomonadota > Alphaproteobacteria > Sphingomonadales > Sphingomonadaceae > Croceibacterium_B. The sequence continues at coordinate 868 of JANWHA010000141.1, forward strand.
CGGGGCTTGGGTGAAGCCAGCGTCAACGTGCTCATCAATGGCGAGCGGCTGGAGCTTAAGTCGGAGACGATCTTTAGCCGGCTGCAGAAGATTTCCGCCGACAAGGTCGAACGGATCGAGATTCTCGACGGCGCCTCGCTGAAGATTCCGGGATTGTCGGGCCAGGTCGCGAACGTCGTCACAAAGGTCGGCGGCTTGTCGGGCCAATACGAATGGGACACCCGCTTCCGGCCCGGCTACGTCAGCCCGGCGTGGTTCGGCGGCAACATCTCGCTCAGCGGCTCGACCAGAACGCTCGACTATACACTCGCGCTGAACAACGACATCGGCACGGGTTCGATCAAGGGCCCGACGACGATCACCGACGCCAACGGCGTCGTGACCGAGCAGCGCAAGGTTCACTTCGCCAATCACTTCCATGCGCCGAAAATCTCGGGCTCGCTGAAATGGAATGGGCCGGGCGGCTCGATCGCCCACTTGAACGCCCAGTACCAGCAGACTTACGCCGACACGCTCGACAGCGAGCAGCGGACCGATCCCGGCGGCGTCGACCGGCTGTACAGGTACACGCCGCACGACCGCGACCATAACTACGAGATTGGCGGCGACTTCGAGTTCAAGCTCGGGCCCGGGCGCCTCAAGCTGATTGGCCTCGATCGCTACGATCACGATCGGTACCGGGAGGACGTCGTGTTGACCTACGCCGACGGCTCGCCCAACACCGGCGGCCGATATGCAAGCGTGAACACCAGCAAGGAGAAGGTCGCCCGCGCCGAGTACAACTGGCGCATGTTCAACGGCGATTGGCAGCTTTCCGGCGAAGCGGCGTTCAACAGCTATGATGGCGCCGCCCACCTGTTCGACCTGAATGCCACCGGCGGGCTCGACGAGATCCCGTTCCCCGGCGGCACCGGCGGGGTCAAGGAAGATCGCTACGAGAGCATTCTCACGCACAGCCGGCAGCTGGCCAGCAACCTGTCGCTGCAGGTCGGCGGCGGCTTCGAGTATTCGAAGCTCCAGCAGACCGGCTCGATGGGCCTTACCCGCACGTTCTGGCGCCCGAAGGGCTCGGCCAGCATCGCATGGAATATCGAGAAGGGATTCGACATTTCGCTCAAGATCGCCCGCGTGGTCGGCCAGCTGTCGTTCTCCGACTTCCTCGCGCGCGTCGACCTCGATCAGGGCAACGGCAGCGCCGGCAACGTCAACCTGGTGCCGCCGCAGAGCTGGGAAGTAAATTTCGAGGCGAAGAAGGAGCTCCGCGCCTGGGGCACGACCACGCTCAAGCTCTACGGCAAGCGCTACCAGGATTACATCGAGTGGATCCCGTTGCCCGGCGGCGTGGAATCGCGTGGCAACATCGACAAGGCCAGCGTTTACGGCGCCGAGTGGGTCAGCACCTTCAAGCTCGATCCGCTCGGCTGGAAGGGCGCCAAGATCGATGCCGACCTGATCTGGGAACACACCAGCGAGCGCGACCCGCTGACCGGCGTCGTGCACCAGTTCAGCAACGAGCAGGACCGCATCGCCAACGTGAGCATCCGCGATGACCTGCCCGGCACCAGCTGGGCCTGGGGCGGCGGCGTGCAGTACAACCACACGCTGCCATATTACCGGATGTTCGAAGTCGGCAGCAATTACGAAGGCCCGGCCTACACTTACGCGTTCGTCGAGAACAAGAACGTGTTCGGCCTGGACGTCAAAGCACAGATCTTCAACCTCACCAACGGCCGGCACATCAACCGGCGCACGGTTTACACCGGCTTCCGCGACCGATCGCCTGTGCTGTTCGCGGAAAACGGCAACGAGGCGGTGGGCCTGATCTACCAGTTCACGGTGAAGGGTAAATTCTAGCGATTTGCGTGCGGCGCGAAGGGTGGCAAAAGGGCAGGCATGACCACTCGTCTCGCCGGCGCTGCCGCGCCGCTCGCTTTCGCCCTGCTCGCCAGCTCCGCCGCGGCGCAGGACGTTCCCGCCGCCAACGCCACGTTCTACTGGCAAACGATCGCGCACGACCAACTCGCCACGATCGCCGCGCGCGACGACGCGGGCCCGATGCTGGGCGCGGTGATCGTAGTCAAGGACCAGGCGACGCTCGACAGCGAAATCGCCGCCGCCAAGGACCTGCCGCTGCAGGGCCGCACCGTGCTGGTGAAGGACAACATCGAAACCCGCGAATGGCCGACCACCGCCGGGAGCCTGGCGCTGAAGGACAACGCGACGGGACGCGACGCGCCGCTGATCGCCCGGCTGCGCAAGGCCGGCGGAGTGGTGCTCGGCAAGACCAACCTGTCCGAGTGGGCCAACATCCGCTCGAGCAACTCGGTCAGCGGCTGGAGCGGTGTCGGCGGGCTGACGCGCAACCCCTACGCGACCGACCGCAACGCGTGCGGCTCATCCTCCGGCAGCGGCGCTGCGGTGGCGGCGGGGATGGCGTGGGCCGCGATCGGCACCGAGACCGACGGCTCGGTTACCTGCCCGGCAAGCGTCAACGGCCTCGTCGGGCTGAAGCCCACGGTCGGCCTGGTCAGCCGGACTTACGTGGTGCCGATCAGCTCGACCCAGGATACGCCTGGGCCCCTCGCCCGCAGCGTGGCCGATGCGGCGCTGCTGCTCAACGCCATCGCCGGCCCGGATCCCGCCGACAAGGCGACCGCGCGCGCGGCCGCGCACATCACCGATTTCACCGCAGGGCTCGACACCGCCTCGCTCCAGGGCAAGCGGATCGGCGTGCTGCGCAAGTATATCGGCAACGACCCGCGGGTGGCGAAGCTGTTCGATACCGCGGTGGCCGACCTCAAGCGCGCCGGGGCGACCGTCGTCGAGATCGACTACGAAATGCCCAAGGCGATGGGCGACAACGAGTTGCCTGTCATGCTCTACGAGCTGCGCGGAGGCCTCGGGGCCTATCTCAAGGGCTCGCCGGCGAACATCCCGGTGCGCAGCCTCGCCGACGTCATCGCCTTCGACAAGGCGCATGCGCGCGACGAGATGCGCTGGTTCGGCCAGGAACTGTTCGAACAGGCGGAGAAGGTCACCGCGGCGAAATACCGCAAGGACCACGCCGCCAACCTGCGGCTTGCCGGGCCGGAAGGCATCGACAGGTTGCTGGGCAAATACAATGTCTCGCTGCTGATCGCCCCGACCGTCGGCCCGGCGTGGACCACCGATCTCGTCAACGGCGATCATTACAACGGCACGATCGGCGCCACGAGCCTCGCCGCGATCGCCGGCTATCCGCACCTGACCGTGCCGATGGGCGCGGCCGAGGGCCTGCCGGTGGGGCTGAGCTTCATCGGCGCGAAATGGTCCGACCACGCGCTGCTGATGGCCGGCGCCGCCTACGAACGGGCGAGAACCGCGACGCTGGCCAGACCGACGTTCAAGCCGTGGGCGCCGACGCCTAACCAATAGGGCTCTGCAACAAGTCCCCCTCCCCGGCGGGGAGGGGTTAGGGGTGGGGGAGCGCGGCGTCAGCCGCGCGTCACACGCAAGTGGGGGGCACCCCCACCCAACCCTCCCCTCAAGGGTGAGGGCTCCGGATTACTTCTTGGCGGCTTTCTTGGCGGGAGCTTTCTTCGCTGCCGGCTTGGCCTCGGACTTCTTCGCGGGAGCCTTCTTGGCCGCCGGCTTGGTTTCGGCCTTGGGGGCAGCTTCCTTCTTCGGCGCGGCCTTCTCTGCCTTCGCCGCCGGCTTGGCTTCCTTCTTTGGAGCGGGAGTAGGCGTCTCGGCCTTCTCGGCCGGCTTCTTCGCCGACGCCTTCTTCGCCGGCGCCTTGGCCTCGACGGTTTCTTCGGCCTCGATAGCCGCTTCGAGCTCCTCGCGCGTCACCTGGCGCTCGGTCACCTCGGCCTTGTCGAACAGGAAGTCGACGACCTTGTCCTCATACAGCGGCGCGCGCAGCTGGGCTTGCGCCATCGGCTCGTTGCGGACGTATTCGACGAACCGTTCCCGGTCCTCCGGGCGATACTGCTGCGCAGCCTGTTGCAGCAGCATCTGCATTTCCTGATTGGACACTTCGACGCCGTTGGCCTGGCCGATTTCCGACAGCAGCAGGCCCAGGCGCACGCGGCGCTCGGCGATCCGGCGGTAATCTTCCTTCTCGTCCTCGATCTCCTTGCGCGCGGCGGTGGGATCGGCTTCCTTTTCGATTTCGGCCTCGAGCTGCTGCCAGATCTGCTCGAATTCCGCATCGACCATGCCCGGCGGCACGGCGAAATCGTGCTCGGCGGCGAGCCTGTCGAGCAACTGGCGCTTCATCTGGGTGCGGGTGAGGCCGGCGGTTTCCTGCTCCAGCTGGCCTTTCAGGAGGTCCTTCAGCTTGGCCAGGCTTTCGAGGCCCAGCGACTTGGCGAACTCGTCGTCGACCTTGGTCTCGGCTTCGACCTTCACCGCCTGCACGGTGACGTCGAACTCGGCTTCCTTGCCCTTGAGATTGGCGGCCGGATAATCGTCGGGGAACTGGACGGTGATGGTCTTCGTGTCCCCCGCCTTGACGCCGCCGAGCTGGTCCTCGAATCCGGGGATGAATTGGCCCGAGCCAAGCACCAGCGGGGCGCCCTCGGCCTTGCCGCCTTCGAACTCTTCGCCGCCGACGCGGCCGACGAAATCGATGATCAGCTGGTCGCCGTCGGCCGCCTTCCTGGTTTTCGGCCCGTCCTTGTAGCTCTTCTGGTTGCCGGCCAGCTTGGCGAGGGCGTCATCCACTTCGGCGTCGGTGACCGCTACCGTCAGCCGCTCGAGCGTGAGCCCTTCGACCGACGGCGCCTCGATCTCGGGCAGCACCTCGAGCTCCACTGTCAACTCGGCATCCTTGCCCCGCTCGTAACCCTCGCCGAGGTCGACCTTGGGCTGCAGCGCCGGGCGCAGCTGCTTCTCGCGCATGAGCGAATCGACCGATTCCTGCACCGCGATGTTGAACGCATCCGAATGCAGCGCTTCACCGTGCATCTTCTTGATCAGGTTCGCCGG